>JAFCEQ010000008.1 GCA_017609105.1 Candidatus Parvarchaeota archaeon | reverse complement strand
GTAAGAAGAATAAAAGAAAAAGAAAATTAAATTTTATTATTTTTTTATTGCTTGTATTAATTATTCTTGTGTTATTGTTATTCCTTGTTCTGTTGTTGGTATTGTTATTGTTGTGTTATTTCCTGTGCTTGTAATATTTCCTATTGTGTTATTTTCAGTACTTGTAGTATTCCCTATTGTAGTGCTTGTATTATTTCCTATTGTGTTATTTCCTGTATTTCCTATTGTGTTATTTCCTGTGTTAGTGTTATTTCCTATTGTATTATTCCCTATTATTGTGTTATTTCCTGAAGTGTTATTTCCTGTGCTTGTATTGTTTGCCATTACATTGTTTCTAACATTAGTGTTATTCCCTATGGTTGTATTATTTCCTGTGCTTGTAGTATTCCCTGTTGTTGTGTTATTTCTAATTCCTGTCCTGTTTCCTATTGTAGTGCTTGTGTTATTTCCTGCGATATTATTTCTGTTTTCAATTCTAGTTCTTATTCTTGATGCTCTTATAATAACATTTTCAAGTTCCATTCCACCACTTATTGAATGGTCTGCAATGAATTTTGCTTCAAAAGCAGTTTTTACAGCGTTTTGGTAATCACTGTTATTATAATATTCTTTGCTTTCATCTAATTTTTGCACTGCTCTTGTTAAGAATTTCTGCACACTTGTTGTGTTGAATTTATTAGAGTTTCTTTGCATTAAAACTTGTATTCTTTCAATTTGTTTTTGAGTTTTGTTTATTGTTTCTTCTGCAAGAAGTTTTTCTTTTTCAATCAAAAAGTTTTCAGCTTCTTCTTCGGTTATTAATCCTGATTCAACTTCTTCTTGAAGAACTTTTTGCGTGTGTTCTCTTATTCTAGTTTTAACTCTTGTTTGTGTTTCAAAAGCGTTTTTTAATTTTTCTTGTAATCCCTGGCTTGCTCCTCTAAGAACAAGTGTTTCATTCAGGTCTTCAACATTCATTTCAAGTTCTTCTGCTTTTGTTTGTATTCTTATCATTCTTTGTATTCTTTCTTTTGTTACTTGTTTTTTTGTTATTCCTTCCATTCTTTTGTTTACTTCACTCATTCTTTTTTGATAACCATTTATTGCTTTTTCTGCAAATCGTGTTTTGTTTTGCAGTGCCATTTGTTTTGCTTCAAGCAATCTTTCCTCAGCAATTTTTAATCCTAATTCTGCTTTTTTGTCTTCATTAAAAGTTAATGCAAGCCTTACTCTGTCTAATGCTCTGTCAAGTCCGTAAAGAAGAGGTCTGTCAGGTGTTATTCCTGTATCAGTTAACACAGTTGTGTCTGAAGGATTTTCTGTTGTTGCATTCTCTGTTGTTGTGTTTTCTAATGCTAAAACACTTGGTAAAAGCAAACTGAATAAAAACATTGCTAATATTGTTTTTTTCATTTTTTCACCTTAACATAAGTATATTGAAACAATTTATATATATTATGTGGAATAAGTGAAACAATGTGAAACAAGAGAATAAAAAATTAAGTTTTATATGAAAAACTAAATCTTGTATCTATGCCTATCTTGATATTCTTTTTTTTTACCTTGATTCCAACTGCTTGTTTTTGTAAAGAATCCAACAACCCTATTCATGTAATCTTTTATTTTAGTTCCGCAAATAGGGCACACTCTGAGTTTTCCTCTGCTCACATGATTGTTTGAGCAAATACTGAAATCAGGACTGAAAGTAAAATAAGCTAATTTCGTGTTTGATAATCTTTTAACTAACTTTTTCATTGATTCAATTTCAGGTTTTGATTCGCCCATCCACACATGAAAGATTGTTCCACCATTAAATAATGGATGGTATTCTGCTTCAATTTTAACTTTTTCAAATAAATCAATATTTTTGTTATAAGGTATGTGCGTGCTGTTAGTATAGTAATAATGATTTTTAGTTCCTTGTGCATGCGAGTTCTTGAATTTATTTTTATCTATTGTTGCTAAATAATGACTGCTTGATTCTGCTGGTGTTTGTTCTAAAGTGAATTGCGTTCCTGTTTCTTTGCTGAATTTATCGCAAGCATCTCTCATTTTTTTAATTATTTTAAATCCAAGCTTTTTTCCTTCTTCACTTATAATATTTTTTCCGATTAAATTAAGAAGACATTCATTCAACCCAACACATCCTATTGTGAGTTTTCTTGTTTTAAAATCGTAATATTTTAATTCGCTTCCTTCATGTTTTTTTAATGTTTTTAGTTTTAGAAACGGGAGAAGATTCCACTTATTTAAACTTTTTTTCACAATCTCATTGCTTTGTATTAATGCTTTTTTCGCAATAAGTAATTCTTCGCTTAATTTTTCAAAAAAATCATTTTCGTTTTTGCTTATTAAAGATAAATGAGGAAGGTTTATTGTAACAACTTTGTTCGAGCCGGTTCCAAATCCTCCTGCCATCCAAACTCCTCCTGAATGCTCTACTAATAAACGACAGCACATTGCTTGAACAAGCCCTTCATCTAAATAATCAGTTGTTAAATTAAGAAAATAAGGACTTCCTTTTAAAGAAGCAGTTCTTAATGTTTCTTTAATTAAATCATCCTTCCAATCAGTTTTTTTAGTTATTGCAGTTGTTATAAGAGGAAAAGTGAAAGGTGCGCTGCTTCCATCCCCTTCTGCAAGAACTTCCATAAATGCTTTATAAATCATACGAGCTTCTTTTTCAAATTGTGCGTATTTTTCATTTCTGAATCTTCCATTAAAGATTATTTTCTCATTTTTTATTGCAGTAGGACATTTTATTCTTAAACCAATATTTGTAAAAGCACTTTGTGCGCCAACCCTGTTTGCTTGATTTAATTGATAAACAAAACCTTGAATTATTTGCTTCACTTCCTTGTATTTTAATTTATCATAATATACATAAGGAGCAAGAAACCAATTATAGTAATCCATTGCTTGAGCTCCTGCAAAAAATAGTTGGGAATAGAATAAGAAAGCCATTGATTGATAAACAGCACTGCTGAAATGTTTTGATGGTTTGCTTTTACAATGAGGGAATCTTAAACCATCAATTAAAAAAATTCTTGTATCAATACCATTACAATAAGGTTTGAAAGCGCTGTGCAGTGTGTGAATATAAATTCTTCCTTCTTTATGGTGTTTGCTTATTTCTTTTGAATACAAGTGCTTCAAAGCATAATCTTTATTAGCTTTTGAACAAACCATTAAATTAATTATTCCAGGAAGAATTTGAGTGTTAGAACTTTCTCTTACATCAAAAGTTTTTCTTTCAAGAACATTTTTAATTATTTTTTCAGTATTAATCATCCCACTAAGTTTATTATAAAAAATATTTTATTATCAATTTTTCTTTTTATTTTTTTGAAAGATTATTTTTTGTATTTTTTAAAATAATATTTGTTGAAATGAGTGTATAAACTTTCTCTTTTTTTATGCTTGAATTTGTAGAATGCAAAAATTAGAAGAATAAGAATAAAAAGAAAGGCGCAAATTATTGTTTGAATTTTTCTTTTCTTTTCATTTTTTCTCTCCTCGTTTTCATAATTAATAATTGTTTCTCTTCGCATATTCCCGCCAAGAAAAAATCCTGTGAAATTCTTTTTTGGAAACAAGGTTCTTATAAAAATCTCTTGGTTTTTAGGAATGTCTTCAAAAATTATTTTCACACTTGTTTCATTCAAGAAAACAACTTCTTTTTTTAATGAATAAGGTTTTACCCAAAAAACGCTTTTATTAATTTCCTCAGGAGAAATAAGCATAACTATTAATTCTTTTATTTTTTCTTTCTCACCTTCTAAATGTATTAATGCATCAATATCTTCTTTTTGAAGGATTAATCCCGGAAAAAAAGTATAATTACATTTAATTAATACTTCCTTATTGCACACGCTTTCTTCAAATTCATATATGAGTTTTTTATTGTTTCTTGTTTCTTCCCTGAAAGTTCCTGGTATTTGAGAATTCTTATTAAATGCTTTAATGCTTGCATTAAGAACTTTGTAAGTTTCACTTAAATTAATGTTCTTAACAACTTCATTAATGCAATCCTTGTTTTCAATTAATTTTTCTTCAAAAAAAATTATTTCCCCGCTCCTCTTTAAAATAACTGTTTTATTATAAGAAATTATTTTAGAATATGAATTGCTTAAATTAAAAAATATGGAAAAAAATAAGCAAATTAAGAGCGCACCACTCTTGATTAAAAGTGTTTTATTAAATTTTTTTGAATAATGCGTGTTCATTAAATATTATTATATGTTATGGAGTTTAATAAAAATTCCTTTATTTACGCCAAATAAACTTTAAGTTAGTCTTCATAACATATAACCACGCTGGCCTGCCAACACTGTAATCAATAATTTTTTTTTTGGAAAAGTATTTAATCTTACTAATTAATTTACTTACTTTTATGAAGAAATTATTTCAACTTATGAGTGAAAGAAGAAAAAAAATTAGCACTTTCATTAGTTTAGGTATTGTGCAAACTTTTAATTTATTGGCAGCTTATTTTGGTTGGAGTTTTTTCACAGTTTATTTTTACGAACTCGGGTATTCTATTCCTGAAATGCTTTTGTCTGGAGTGTTTTTCTCTCTTACTCCCTTGCTTGTTATTCTTTTTTCAAAAAAGATTAGTTCAAAAACTGCAATGAATCTTGGAATTATGTTCAGAGCAATTGCTCTTTTTCTTTGTTATAAATTTATTTTTGATTATTTTGGACACATTCAATTGTTTTTAGTTAATTCTTTTATAGGTTTAATGAGCGTTTATTATTGGCTTTCTAATGATGCAATTATTCAAAGAGAAGCAAAAACAGATAATAGAGCATTTATTTCAATGGTGTTTAGTTCAATAGACCCTATTGTTTCAATGATTGCTCCTTTAATTAGTGCTTGGATTATTGAAAAAAATAGTTATGCTGTTATGTTTAATGTTGCTCTTGGCTTCGTTGTTCTTGCTTTAATTTCAGTAAAACTCGTGAATAAAGAAGTTGTGCTTGAATTTAAATTAAAAAAAATTATGCAAGAATTAAATCATTTGAAAACCTTAACATTTATTCAAGGTGTTTTTTCAGGTCTTAACACTTTCACAATTGGAATAATAACTATTAGTTTTATTGAATCATTGTTTGATTACGGTGTTTTCGCGAGCATAACAGCTGTTTTTGGAATAATTGCATCATTATTTTTGGGAAGGCTTTCTGATAAGATTAGAAATAGAATTGTTTTTGCCAAGTTTTCTTTAATCATAACAGGTGTTTTCGCGCTTATAAGCGCTTTCAGCAGAACTTACAGTTTTTGGGTTTTATCACGAAGTATTTACAGATTTTTCATAGGTATTGCTCTTCCTTTTGTTTTCACTATTGTAGGCGATTGCATTAAGAATAAAGAGAACGGAATGGTTGCAAGAAATTTTTTGATTAATTTAGGCGCGATTATTGGAAGTATTATTTCTTTATTAGTTTATTTTTTAACAAGTAATTTAATGAATGTGGTTGTATTAAGTTCTTTAATGCTTTTTTTAATGGCTTTTTTTGTGCAAAAAAATTCCAAAAATTATGCACTTCCTGTAAGAAAGATTGAAAAACAAATTATAAAATAAAATATTATTTCATAATAATTTATTTTTGAGAATTTTTTTTATTGAAATGATTTTAAAAATTTTTCAGCTGTTCTTAGTATTTGCTTTTCTGATGTTTTCCAATTCTTTGAAACCATAAAGAGTTTATCTTCAACTCTCTGGATTTCTTCAATTGTTTTTAAAGATTTAATCACTTCTGAATCTCCTTTAATGAATTCAGCTTCCTTGCCTTTTCTTTTTTTCTTCCATTCTTCAAATAATTCCTTGGATTTTTGAGGAAGTTCATTAATTTTACAACCTAATAACTCGCATAAAGCATTCGCTTTTCTTCTTAATTCTTCAATAACTTCTTCTGCTCTTCTTCCAGCAACTATTTCAATTCTAACTGTGCTATCACTAATTTTGTTTGAACCAATTATTTTTATTATTCCTGCTTCACTCGTGTTATTTAAATGCGTTCCACCGCATGCTTCAACATCCCAATTAGGAATTTCCACTATTCTTATTTCTCTTCCAGGAACCGCTCCTCCTTGATAAATTGTAAAACCATATTTTTTTTCTGCTTCATTTCTTTGGAGAACCGTTTTTTTTATTGGAATTTTTTCTTCCACAATCTTGTTAGCTAAAGTTTCCATTTTTTTTATTTCTTCTCTTGTTAAA
The DNA here is from genome assembly GCA_017609105.1 of Candidatus Parvarchaeota archaeon. Taxonomy (GTDB): domain Archaea; phylum Nanobdellota; class Nanobdellia; order JAFCGN01; family JAFCGN01; genus JAFCGN01. The sequence goes on along the minus strand of JAFCEQ010000008.1, from coordinate 12,911 downwards.
GATTTATAATGAGTAATGTCTAATCTTGCTTTTTCAATCGTTTTTTCAGCACCTGCTTGCCACACATGCTCTCCAAGAACTTTTCTTGCAGAACCATTAATTATGTGAACACTTGTATGATGTTGCGTTAATTGTTTTCGTCTCTCAAAATCTACTTTGCCAATAACTTCTGTGTTCTCCTTCAAATTTGTTTTTTCTTCAATTTCATGAATGAAATGTTTTCCTTGTTTAAGTACTCTAATAACATTTAATTTCTTGTTTTTGTAAATAATCACTCCTTTATCAAAATCTTGTCCTCCGCTTTTTCCATAAAAAAGAGTTTTATCAAGAACAACGTACTTGTTTTCAAAAACTTTAAGAATTCTTGCATTAAAAACTAAGTTTTTATCAAGTGCTTTTCTATCATAAAATAATATTTTTGTTTCAGGAATCTTTTCTAAATTAAACTCTTCTTCTTCTTTTCTTATTTTTTTTCTTTCATGCAAAGAAGTTATTTTTTGATAAAAGTTTTGCACTTCAGGTATTTGAACACCATTTCTTTTCAGAACTTCAGGGCTTATTCCGTGAGAATCATATAAAAGCATTAAGTCATTTAATCCTAATTTCTTGTTTTTGTATTTTTTAATTATTTTTTTTGATTTTTCTTTTGTTGATTCATATTTTTCAATCTCATTTTTTATGATTTCATTCACATCATTTATTTTTTCTTTCACTTCAGGAAATAATTTGCTTGTTTCTTTTGCTTGCCATTCCATGATTTTAAGAAAATCAGTGTTTGAATTCTTTTGAATAAAATCCATTGCTCTTCTAAAAATTGCTCTTAAATTATATCCTCCTCCACTATTAGAAGGCAAGGTCCCGTCACTAATTGCAATAAGCAAGCTTCTTGAATGTTCAGCAATACTATAAATCCCTCTTATTGTTTCAATTATTTCTTTTAATTCTTTAACACTTACTGAAATTTTTTTAGAAACATTCTCCCATGCTTTTTGAATATTTTTTACTTCATCCACATTTAAAGAACCTGCTAAAAGAAAATATTTTTTTAATACATTATTGGATTTAAAATTGAATTCTTTTTTTAATTTTTTAATTATAAAAGGGAATACTACATCGTATGCTGTGCCAGTTCCTTGCGTGAACCAAGGAATCCTTTCTAAACCCATTCCCATGTCAAGAACTTTTAAATTAAGGTTTGCGTGTCCTGTGCTTGTTTGTTTGAATTGCATGTAAACTTGATTAGCTAATTCTAAACCATGACTAAAGATTTCAATGCTCGGCCCAAAATTATTGCTTCCAGCCCACACATCTTCATGAAATTTTAAGTCCTCTGTTTTAATGCCTAAACTATTAATAAACCATGAAGAAAGATGTTCTAAGTATTGTGATGGATTATAATTTTTTTCTTTTTCAAATCTGTGTTGTCCAACCATCACAAACCCAGTGAAATGTTTTCCTGTTATCCCAACATTTTCAATATCATTAAATCTTAAACAGAATTGAGGAACAATAAGCGGGTTCTCAGGAGGCTCGCTGATGCCTTGAACTACGAAAGGAATGAAATCATCAATGCTTGCTTGAACAAAATATAAATCTTCTCTCCATCTTGCATTAACTGGATAACGATTTATTTCAGCATAACCTAATTTCTTGAAAAAATTACTGAAATCCTTCCAAGACTCAACATAAGTTAATTGTTTTTTGCTTACTTTTTTATTAATAAAAGAATATTTTCCTTCGCAATCCCCGCAAACAACATCATTATTAATACTCCAAAAATAACGTCCGCATTTATTGCATTTTTTTCTGCTTAATCCTTTTTTTTTAAAAAAATTAACTGGATAATATTTTTCAGAATTTCTTGTGAAAACAGAACCATATTTCTTTTTTAATTCCTTATCATTAAGCATGAGAGATATAAAAATAATTTATTTTAAAAATATTATGAACCAATGTTTTTTCAAGCTATTTTTCTTTTAATCACAAATATATTTAAATGTAATGTGTTTATAAATTTAATAAATAGGTGAATATTTATGAATAAAAAAGCACAAGCAGCACTCGAATACTTAATGACGTATGGTTGGGCAATATTAATCATTGCAATAATTGCAGGAGCACTTTATTACATGAATGTTTTTAGTAGCAGTTGTGAAACTCCTATTTCAACAGGATTTTCTGGGGTTGAAATTTTAAGCAATGACTTTGTATTTACATCAAGCGGAGACCTTGAAATAATATTAACAAATGCAGCAGCAGAAACAGTAAATATTATAAATGTTACTGTGCAAAACGGAACTTCAACTGCAGCAAACACAACAGCACTGACGCTTGATGCAGGCTCTACAATAACTTATACTTTCTCAGGATTAACAAGTCCTGGAAGCGCGGGAACTTGCTACACAGAAGATGTTTCAATTTACTATACTAGAGGAGATTTAAGTACAACTTTTAAGAGTACAGGCTCATTAAGACACGCAGTGCAGTAAAAAATATTTTTGATTTAATTTATTTTTTTTATTTTTTTTTATTTTTTTTACTCTTGTTTTAATTAGAAATGTTATTATTTCCAAATTTAATTACTAAAACTATTATGAGAATAAAGAAATCTCAAGTTGCTGTTGAATACTTAATAATGCTTGGCGTAATTCTTTTTTTATTTTCTATTGTATGGGGGAAGGTTAATCAGGTTGCTGAATCAACAAGAATAAATGTTCGCGTAAGTAATGCTGAAGCATATCTTGAAAAATTAAAAACAAATATTGATTTAGTTAATTTTTATGGCGAGCCAACTAAAATAGAAATAATTGTTTATGTTCCTGATGGCGTGAATTTTGTTAATCTTGTTAATAATCAAATAATTTTAGGTGTTCAAACTAGTGCAGGAGAAACAATAATGGGTGTGAAGACAAGAGCAAATTTAACAGGAAGCCTTCCTCATAAAAGAGGAACTTATACTGTTTTTATTAAAGCAAGCGGAGAATTTGTTAATTTAAGTTATTAGGTGAAATTAATGTATTTCAAAAAATCAAGTAAGAAATCACAATCAGCAATTGAATTCATGAGCATTTTTTCAGTTTTTCTCATTCTAACAAGCACGTTTTACTTGATTTTTATTAATTATTCAAATAATGTTGTTAAAAAAAGAGTTTATTTTCAAACAAAAAATTTGTTAGAATTAATTTCTGCTAAAATTAATACTGTTATTTTAGAAGGAGAAGGATTTGAAACGAGTTTAGTTCTTCCTTACGAGCTTCTTGGTTTGCAATATTCCTTAGAAATAAAAGAAAATATTCTTTTACTCACTCTTAATAAATATAATATTTCAGAAACAAAAGAAGTTCTGCCTGTAAATATTTCTGGAAATTTAAAGAAAGGAAAAAATAAGATTAAGAATGTAGGAGGCGGTGTTTTAATTGAATGAATTAATGAAAGAAAATAATTCATTAAAAAGGAAAGCTCAATTATTTAGTGTGGATGTGGGATTAACTTTTCTTGTTTTCGTGGGTTTTATAGTTATATTCACTACTTTATGGAATCAAAGTGTAAAACAATTAGATGAGAGTCTTGAAAAACAGAATCTTCAAGAAAAAATTTTTTATTATTCAGATTATCTTGTGAGAACAAAAGGATATCCTGAAAATTGGAATAATTCTAATGTACTATTAATAGGTTTTGCAGGAAATAATGAAAATGTTCTTTTAACTTCAAAAATTGATAACTTCATGCTTTTAAATTATAGTTTTGCTAAGAATCGAATGAATTTAGAAGGCAACGAATTTTATTTAAAAATTATTGATGTTATTCATAATCAAACTCTTTATTCTTATGGTAATATGAGTTATCAAGATTCAAAAGAATTAATTCAAATCACAAGATTCTGTCTTGTAAATAATACTTCAAAATTAATTCCTTCAAAACTTGTTTTAGGGGTGTGGAAAAATTAAAAAAATTTTGAAAACTTCAAACAAGAATGTTTTTGTAAAAAGCATTTATAAAAAAGCTTTTGTGTTTAGTTTAGAACTTGTTGTTGCTCTTAGCATAATGCTTTCTTCAATATATCTCTTAACTTCTATAACCCCTTCTTTTGATGATTCCTTAATAAAAGAAGAGAACTTAAATTATTTAGGACAGGATTTAATGCAGTTTATTACAAGAACAAGAATCAGTGATTTGCAGGATTTACAAATAGTGCAGGATTATCTTGATTTAGGTTTAATTAAATATGATGACATTAATTCTTCTCTTGTAGATGTTATTGGAACATTTGTTATACAAAATAAATTTGATTATGCAGAGAGTTTAATAGCAGAAATTTTTAACAGACTCATTCCAAAAAATATAGGTTACAAAGTTTATTTTGATAATATTTCAATTATAAATCATACAATAAATGATTATTCTTCAGAACTTACTCTGAAAACTTTGTTAAGCGGTTACGCTCTTAATCGTTCTCTTGAAGGATATATTGCTCGTGCATGGTTAAATCTTGCTTCGTTTAATGAAACTAAAATAATAAGTATTTCACCGATGGGCAGTGGTTTCAAAAACAATACTTGTGTTGAATGGAAGTGGTGGTGGTGCACAAAAAGAGTGGAAGGCGGTAATTTAACAATAATTAAAAGCTTTGATATTCCTGCAGATATTGAAACAATCATTAATGCAGAATTAATGCTTTCAATTCATGAGGAAGGAGGAAGAGTTTGGATTTATATGAATGATGTATTACAGCATGAAGGATATTATGATAATAAGGTTTATGAAAAAATCCTAATACATAATGTGACTTCAGGAACAAATGTAATTAAAATAATTCAAGAAATGCCTGAAAACTATCATGTTCATACTCATCCAGGATTATTATTAAAAGTTGATTACGTGCGCGTAAGAAGATTAGGTTATAAAGAAAATAGAACAATTATTATAAATGAAAAACTTCCGCAAGTCATAGGTTCTCCTGCTGTTTGGGGCACGTTTCCATTTCACATACCTAAAGGAGATAATATAACAAATGCAACTCTTCATTTAGAAGTTCTTAATGTTGATGAATGGGGTGAAGTATGGGTTAATGATAATCAAGTGTGGACGGATTCTTCAGCATATGGGAACATAACACTTGATTTAGACATTTTACCTTATCTTCATCAAGAAAATAATATTTCAACAGGGAAAACAAATGTGATAGCTCCATACTTTGATATGCACTCCCAAGATGATTATCCAACAAAGAATGCGCAAGGAAATGTTATAATATCAAATAATTCTTTTATACATCTTGAATACTCTAAGCCTGAAACAATACAAAAATATGGTTTAATCCCTATCACGCATTCTTTTGAATTTGGAGGAGCAGAGGAGAATGACAAAAAAGTTTCTTTTCCTTTGAGTTATCATGAATTAATTAATGCTTACGTTCATTTAGCTCAAATTTATAGTTGGAAGGTTGCTCTTGCTGTTTGGAATGAAAACCAATCTGCTCCAACATGGGATGATGTAGAAAATAATTGGGTTCCTGAGGAATTGCAATTTTTTAAATCATCTACTGGAAGAAACATTCCTTGTTCTATTTATATTCCAATAAATAAACTTGTTAAGAATTCAATAAATTATGTTGAAGCAAAAGATTCAGGGAGCAGTGGAAATAAAATTCTTCCTAACAGTTCAATTGAGTACACTTATTTAGCTCCAGCACAAGTAGGTTATGCTGATGTTTATGAAACTGAAACTCAAGCAATTGAAGATGCTATTAATAGATTGCAAGAATTAGTTGCACCATATAATATTACAGGAGAAGTTAATTATTCTGTTTCTTCTGTAACAAATGTTAGATGGCTTTTTGGTCCTGCTGAAATAAGGGTGGTGCTTTCACGATGAGAAGAAGAATAAATAAAAAATCCTTCATGTATAGTGTTATTTCTCTTGTTATAGTATTCTTAGTTGTGAATTTGATTTTAATTAAATCAGATTTTTCAGAAAATTTTTTTGAACCTCGTAAAACAAAACTTCTTGGGGATCAAATACATAGGTTTGAAATAAATGTTGAAAAAGATCTTGAAAAGAGTGTTGATGTTGTTGCGCGAAGAGCAATTGTCAGTGCTATTGATTATGCAATTAATGGAGAGAATTCAGTTAATAATGCTACTCTTGCTTTAGAAGAATTAATGATGAATGGCACAATAAACGGGGAGCCAATGTTTCTTTTAGAGAATAATACTCTTAATGGGTGGGCTGAAAAAATTAATGCTCTCGGCAAGGAAATAGGGTTTGATTCTAAATTAAATTATACAAGTGTTAATGTGAAGTTAGTAGATTCTTTTAATCTAGCATTTATTGTGAATTCAACTATAAAAATTACAGATGAACTAACGAATTCTTCTCAAACAAAGAATGTGAGCACAACTGTTATTATTCCATTAAATGGTTTTGAAGACCCCTTGTATCCAATGAATTCTTTTGGAAGATTAAGAAAACTCATTGAGCCCTCACCTTATGTTAATTACACTCAAAGAATTGCAAACAGTTCTGAAACAAAAGGTAGTGTAAGAGGCACAACAATCATTATTCCTTCAAATAATTTAACAGAGATTCAAAGCATAAACTCAAAAAGCACTAAGATTCTTGTTGTTCATGACGCTTCTTTAATTGAAGAATCAGTTTTAAATGAATTTAAAGGTTTTATTTCAGAAACAAGTTTTTCAACTACTTCAACTTCTGCTTACATGCTTGGAGTAGAAAACGCTACTCAAATAATTCCGAACAATACAGCAATTGTGATTGATGAAAAAACAAAATCCTTATGGGATTTAAATAATCTTGAAAACTTAATCACATATAATTATTATGTTGCTTCAACAAAAGGCCCAAGTTTCTTAGATAGAATTGAAGGCAGGTTATACAATACAAGAGATTTTGGTTTAGCAAGCATGGTTAATTTAGTTGAATTTGAAAATGCATACATAATAGTGAATGATACTCGTTCAATAATAGATTATGAGTATTTCAATGAAACAGGGCCTGTTGGAAAACAAGTAAGAAATTCTTATTATGAATGGTTGCGTATAAGTGAGGATTATGATGGAGATTTAACTCAAACACAAAAATACGGGGTTGAGGAGTTAGTATGAAAAAAACAAAAAAGTTTGTAACTAAAATGTTTTTATTTTTTCTTGTTTTATTTTTAACTTCTAATGTTAAAGCTCAAGATGAAGATGTTTTAGTTATAGATGATTTCGAAGATATAAGTGATTGGAATTTAATTTTAAATAATGGAGCAAGTATTGAAAAAGGAAGTAATTTCGGCGGGAACACTTTAATTCTTGAAAACAAAAACAATTATGGAGATAATTTACAAAAAATAACAGAAATTTACAATCCCTCGCTTGACTATAACAACATATTTTTTTATTTTTATAATTATGAACCTTATTCAGATTTGCTTTTAAAAATAACAGATAGGGATGGAGTAAAATCTTGTATAAGTTCTGTTAGTTATGGTTTTCAAGAGAATGAATGGATTTTATATAACAGGACTTTAAAAGATTTTCAGGATTGTCTTGACAAAAATTTTAGGACAATAGGCAAAGTGGAATTAATAATTAATAATTATCCTACGAAAATAGAGATTACACCAATTAAACTATTGTCTTTGAATTCCTCAGAAATAAATAAAACACTTCCTCCAGGAAAAATTAAAATAAATAACATAAACATAAACCCGAACATGATTCCAATAGGAAGAGGTATTTCAATAACTGCAGATGTTTTTGCTGAATCATACATTCATTATGTGGTTTTGAATCTTTATTCTAAGGATTATTCAAAATCCTTTTTAATGGAGAGAATAAAAGGCAATGATACTCTTGCATCATACAGGTATGTTTTTATTCCTGAAGAAAATAATCCTCATGGAAATTATGATTTTACAATAAAAGCAATTGATTACGGAGGAAATGAATCTACAACAAGTTATAACAGGTTTATCGTGAATTCAACCTTAAATTTAAATCTTCAATATAATCAAACAATTGAACCAGGAAAAACTCTTATAATCACTGGGAATTCTACTGATTGCAATAATATTCCAGTAAGCGGGAGCGTAACATTAAGTTTAGGAAATTTAACAGAAACAAAAGAATTCTTAAACAATTTTGCTTTTTCATACTTTGTTCCTTCTGACACGCCAATAAAAAGTGTGAAGAATTTTGCAATAAGTGTTGAAGACAATAAAGGCAATAGTGGAGTAAGAAATGCTTCTTTTTTTGTTTCACCAGAATTAGAACTTTCTTCAACACTGATTCCACCGCAAGGGGTTCCAGGAGACAGGATTTTCGTAAATGTTAATATTAGTTATAAGGAAACAAAAGAACCTGTTTCAGGATTAAATTTAACAATAAATAATAAAAACTCTACTTTAAAAGAAATTAATCCAGGCGTTTATGAGGGTTACATGGTTTTAACAGAAGAAGATATTGGTGTTCTAAAACCTAAAATTTTGTTTGAAGAAACAGCAATAAAAGAATTGAACAGCACAGTTATTGTGAAAGAAAAAACATTTTTAGACATGCTAAAAAACCCGCTTGTTATTGCTGCTTTTTTCATGCTTGTTTTATTTGTTTTTTTAACTATTAAACTTTTTAAAAATCAATAATTAATTAAAGTAGTATTCCTTTTAATAATGAGTAATGATAGAAACAAAAATAGATAAATTACTTTCTTTAGTGAATAAAAACAAAAAAATATCTATTAGTGATGCAGCACAAAAATTAGCTGTTGATGAAGAACAAATTGAGGAATGGGCTATTTCGCTTTCAAATGATAATTTAATAAAATTAGTTTATCCAACTAATTTGTTTGAATCCCCTTATTTGCAAAGCCTGGGTTTAGTAAAAAAAGAAAAGAAAAAAAAGATTAAGAAAAAAGCAAAAAAGGTTGTGGAAAAAGAAAAAAAATACAAGAAAGCAAAGAAAAAAATACATAAAAATGCAAAAAAGAAAAAATTAATTATTTTATGGGCGATTTCATTAATTTTGCTCTTAATTTTATTGATTTTTATTTTTAAAAACAATATAATCAATATTTTTAATAATCTTACAAAAAAGGTGTAAAAAAATGATAATTGATTCTTATGAAATAAAATCTAATTTTTTTAAAGTAAAAGTTGTTATTGAAGACACTCCTAATGATTTTGTTCCAAACTATTTGTTAAAAACACCAACGATTGGAAGAGCAACATTATCAGTTCTTGAAGATATAAAAGATGAATTAATATCAAAAATAAGAATTGTTTCTTCAGAATTTCTTGATTTTAAAAGAACACAAGAAATAAGAGAAAATTTTATTAAAAAAGCAGAAGAACTCTTATTTAAGAAAATTCCTGATGCTGATGTTAAGTTTATTAAAGTGCTTACAGGCATGCTCGTTGATGACATGCTTGGTTTAGGAATTATTGAAACTCTTTTGAGAGATGATTCTTTAGAAGAAATTGTTGTGAACGGAGCAAATGATAATATTTGGGTTTATCACAAAAAATACGGGTGGCTTAAAACAAATATTATTGTTCCTTCAGAAATTCAAATAAAAAATTATGCAGACCTTGTAGGAAGAAAAGTTGGGAGGCAAATAAATAATCTTTCTCCTTTAATGGATGCGCATATGACAAGCGGTGACAGAATAAATGCAACGCTTTTTCCAATATCATCTCATGGTAATACTATTACAATAAGAAGGTTTAGCAGAAGCCCGTGGACAATAACTGATTTCATAGAAAATAAGAGTATTAGTTTAAGTTTAGCAGCATTTCTTTGGATGGCAATAGAGAATGAAACTTCAATGATAGTTAGCGGAGGAACTGCAAGCGGAAAAACAAGTTTATTAAATGTTTTAACACCTTTTATTCCACCAAATCAAAGAATAATTTCAATTGAAGACACAAGAGAACTTCAACTTCCAAATTTCCTTCATTGGGTTCCGATGACAACAAGACAACCTAACCCAGAAGGCAAGGGAGAAATAAGCATGTTGGACTTGCTTGTGAATTCTCTTCGTATGCGTCCTGACAGGATTCTTGTTGGCGAAGTAAGAAGGCAGAGAGAAGCAGAAATTCTTTTTGAAGCAATGCATACAGGGCATAGTGTTTATGCAACACTTCACGCAGAGACAGCAGAGCAAACAATCAGAAGATTAATTAATCCTCCAATAAACATTCCTGAAGGAATGATAAGAACTCTTCCTCTTGTATGCGTTGCATTCAGACACAGAAAACTTGGCATAAGAAGGATTTTACAAGTAGCTGAGATTGTAGAAGACGCTTATGAAAAAAAATCAAATAAAACCAAGCTTAATATCCTTTATGAATGGAATGCAAAAACAGATAAGATAAGAAAGAAAAATGAGAGCAAAAGAATTTTTAAAGAACTTTCTCTGCGTTCAGGAATGACTCGTGTTGAAATGAAGAAAAATTTGAAAGAAAGACAAGAAGTCCTGAAATACTTAGTAAAGCATAACATAAGAACCGTGAATGATGTTGGTAATTTAATTAGCAAGTATTATGTGATGCCTGAAAAAGTTATTGAATTAATAAGAAAGAATGCTTCCCCTTCTGAAATATTTAATGCTAAAAAAGAAATAAGAAGAATAAGAAAGTTAGTAGTAAAACGCGAACAACAAGATAAGAGAAAAAAGAGCATAAAAAAAGAAAAAACAAAAACCGTGCGCAAACACAAGAAATGAAAAAATTGCTAAAAACAAATTAAGAATAAATCAAATAGTAATAAAAAAATCGTGATTAAAAAGTATAGGGAGTTATTATGAAAGAAGTAAAAATACCAATGCTATTATTGCCTTATGAGAACGCTAAGTCCTTATCTAAAAGATTTCTTGAAAAAAGCAAAACATTGCTTAAAGCATACCCTGAAATAAAAATGGCAGTAATTCAATCAAATTTTGAGATTGAACCTGAAGAATACTTAAGTGTTGGAATTCTTTCTTCTATTTTTAATTCTTTTTTAATATTTTTATTGTCATTCTTTTTTCTTTTCGTATTAAAATTAAAATTAATTAACACGATTTTAATTTCTTTCATTCTTTCATTCATCATTTTTTTTATGAGTTTTTTTGTAATTGCGAATTACCCAAAAATTTCTGCTATTAAAAGAGGAAGAAGAATGGAAGAAAACATGCTTTATGCTATGAGAGATTTATTAATCAAACTTAAGTCAGGAGTTAGTCTTTATGATTCTTTTGTTACTCTTTCAAAAAGAAATTATGGCGTGCTCTCAGAAGAGTTTAAAATAACAACAAAAAAGATGAGCGCAGGCATGCCCCAAGTTGAAGCAATAGAAGAAATGGCTCTTCGTAATCCATCGCCAAATTTTAGAAAAATACTTTGGCAGATAAGTAATGCTATGAGAGCAGGAGCAGATATTTCTAACACACTTGAATCCATAATTGATAATCTCTCAAAAGAACAGAAAGTTAAAATAAAAAATTTTGGAGGAGAATTAAATCCTATTGCAATGATGTACATGGTTGTTACTGTTGTGATGCCTACAATGGGCATAACCTTATTAGTTGTTTTAAGCAGTTTTGCTTCTCTTCCAATAAGTAAAGAAACTTTTTACAGCATTTTAGGAATTGTTTCCTTTTTTCAATTAATTTTTTTAACAATAATAAAATCTAAGAGGGAGGCAATAGGAATATGAAATTCAAAATAAGCAGGTTGTATTATCTTTTTTTTAATCTTGTTCCTGAAAATATTTATAATAAGTTTAAAAAATTATTTGCTTACACAAATATTTCTGTTGATTTTAAAAAACTTACAGGTTTTATTGTTTTTTTAAGCATTTTTTTAAGCATTACTTTTTCTTCTATTCTTTTCTTATTCATTCATTCAAAAAACATTCGCTTGCCTTTATGGTTTTTTTTCATTTCAGTTTTATTGCTTTCTTTAGCTTTTGTTTTTATTTCTTACTTATTATTCTTAATAATTTCAACAAAAAGAGGAAGGTTTGTGGATCAAATACTCCCTGATGTTTTGCTTTTGATTTCAACAAATTTGAAAAGCGGGATGAGTCCTGACAGAGCAATAATGCTCGCAGCTCGTCCTGAATTCGGGCCTCTTGAAAAAGAATTTAAAAGAGTGGCTAAAGAAACTATTGCAGGAAAAGAACTCTCTTATTCTTTATCTAAACTTCCTCAAAACATTAATTCAATGATTTTGAAAAGAACAATTGATTTAATAATTGAAGGGCTTGAAAGCGGAGGAGAATTATCTTCCTTATTAGAACAAATAGCAGAGGATATAAGGGAAATAGATATTCTTGAAAAAGAACTTCAAGCAAATGTGATGATGTATGTTATGTTCATCTTAATTGCAGTAGGATTTGGCGCCCCACTTTTATTTGCAATAAGCACGCATCTTGTTACCACGCTAACAAGCGTTTCTTCAAGTATTTCTCTTCCAGAAGGAGGAGTTCCAACAACAGGGAATATTCCAATAAACATTAATTTCAGTGGTCTCACATTACCTCCTTCATTTATCATAAATTATTCTGTTATAGCAATGATTGTCACTTCAATTTTTGGAAGCCTTATGATTGGAGCAATAAGAACAGGAAAATCAAGAGACGGGTTAAAATACTTTTTACCTCTAATCATTACTTCATTAGCTTTGTTTTTCCTTACAAAAAAAGGGCTTTCTTCTCTAATTTTTGTAGGAGGTTAAAAAGAGAAATTATTTAAGAAAGTGTTTTTTTTTGGGTTAAATGTTTTTTATTAGGTAGTTGTATAGTTCTTCTATGTTTTCTCCTGTTTTCGCGCTTAGTGGGATTATTTTTTGTTCAGGGAATACTTCTTTGATTAGGTTTGTGTTTGATTTTTTTAGGTCGATTTTGTTTGCTACGATGACGAAAGGG
>JAFCEQ010000030.1 GCA_017609105.1 Candidatus Parvarchaeota archaeon | reverse complement strand
AATTCACTTGGATTCAAGAGGGTAGAGCATTTCTCGCATTGATCTCCTCTTGCAATGCTTCCGCAAACAGGACAAGTTCCTTCAACATACCTATCAGGTAATGTTCTTTCGCACTTCGGGCAGTAAGGAAGAAGCATTTCCTCTTCGCTTATGAAACCGTTTCTGAAAATTTTTTTAAAAAAATGCTGTGTTGTTTCAGCATGAATTTTTCTGCTTGTTCTACTAAAATTATCATATTTTATGTTTAACCATTCATAAATCTCTTTATGAATCTTATATAATCTTGTGCTTAATTCTCTTGGACTCACACCTATTTTTTCAGCTGATACTATAATTGGGGTTCCATGCTCATCACTACCACCAATGTATATTGCGTCTAAACCATAAAGTCGGCAATACCTTGTGAAAATATCTCCTGGCAAATGACTTCCAACAATATTGCCAATATGAGGAATATTATTAACATATGGAAGAGCACAAGTAATAAGTACTCTGTCTCCTTTCTTCACATCTAATTTCATGATTTTATAATAAAAGTAATGAGTTTATAAAAATAATGAAGTTTTTTTGTGCTCTTGTTCACCGTAATTTATTAAAAAGTTAAGTTTTTAAAACAAGAAATAAATAAAGTTTTTGCGGGTTCGTCGTCTAGTCTGGTCTAGGATTCGAGGTTTGGGACCTCGCGACCCCGGTTCAAATCCGGGCGAACCCACATTAATTTTTCTAATTAATTTTTCCAAAGAACATATGAAGGATGTTCTACTCGATTGCTGGAGTTAGTAAGCCCTAAGTTGCTGGCGCAACTTGGGCACAATCACTCTGTGATTAGTGAACCGTAGGTTCTTACAGAGGTTCTTACTTTAAGTAAATCTTAAGGTTTCTAATAAATTGTTATAACTCCCTGATGCTGGTATGACTACGAAAAGCACTTTTATTATTTTAAGCAATGGTCCGACAATCCATCCAATAATTGGGATTAATTTAATCATATCACCAACAATTGGAATGCTTAAAATAAAGTTAAGAATATCAATGAAAAGCCAAACATACGCTAATTTGAAAATCCATAATTTCATTGATAAGATTATTTGAGCTTGCTCGCCAATTAATGGGAAATGATTAAGTGCTCCAGTAACGAGCAAAATAGAAATGATTAATCCGCCGTAAGACATTCCTGAGAAAATAACTGTGACTTTCTGCATTTCGTTTATGAATTCAAGCATTGGTGCAATAATTATCATAATAATTCCTGCTATAATATTTGCTAAGTAAACAAGTATTTTTTTAAAAATGAAATTATCTGTGAGGTTATCAAATATTTTAGTTAAAATGCTTGTTATTATTAGTTCTGCACCAATTATTGGTGCTAAAGTAAAGAAAATGCTTAAGCCAGTGTTCAGGAAGTCAGGATTAAAAAATTTTAGCATTAAATCTGCAAAAGCCATAATATTTTTTATTAGTCACTTGTTTGTATATAAGATTTTATATAAGTCTTGTTTTTATAATTCTTTAATGGTTGAAATTGTTTTTTTAGGAACTGGCGGTGGTAGAATTGTAACTTGTTATCAAACAAGGAATACTGCGGGTTTTTTAATAAAAACAGGAGATATTCAAATGCATTGTGATCCAGGGCCTGGAACCTTAAATGTTATGAAAGAAATGAATGAAAACCCTTTCAAAACAAATATTGTTTTTTGCAGTCATGAGCACACAGATCATTTTAGTGATGTTGGTTTAATGATTGAGTGCATGAGTAATTGTGGGACAGAACAAAGAGGAATTTTTATAGGAAAAGAAGAACTTGTAGATGTTTATCATAAACAACTTGTTGAAAGAGAAGTTATACTAAAACCTTATGAAGAATTTGAATTTGAAAATATTAAACTTAAGGCAACGCCTTGCGAGCATGATAAGAATCCTATTGGTTTTATTTTAAGAATAAAAGAAGAAGTTGTTAAAAAAATTGGTTACACGAGTGATACTGATTTCTTGCCTGAGTTAAGCGATATTTTTGATAATTGTAATTTAATTATTTTTAATTGCACTCGTCCTTATGGAAAGGGTTTGTCAAATCATTTAAGCACTGATAAAGTGATTAATATTTTGAATGGAATAAATATTAAGCCTGAATTAGTTGTTTTAACTCATTTAGGGCAGAAAATGCTTGATGCTGGTCCTCGTTTTGAAGCACGAAAAATTGAGAGGGAAACAGGAATAAGAACTATTGCAGTAAAAGACGGTGAAAGAATAAAGTTTTAAGATGGTGTTACGCAAACATGTGATGTACTACAAGTCTTACCGGTTTCACAATCAGAATCATCAAAACATTCAAAACCAGAAGCACAATAAATTGCCCCGCTTAATCCTTTATAAGTGCAATATTCTCCAATTTTAGATTCATAACAATGTACAGCAGTATCTGCACTATCTCCTGTTTCTTCTGTTAAATCAAAAGTTTTAGTGCAGTATTTATGATTTTTTAAATTAGACGCACTTATAGCTCCCATTTGAATATCATTGCATGCACCTTGACAAATTATTTTTGCTTCACTTGTAGATTGCCAAAACTGCTAAAAATTTGTCCGCCGCCGCCAATCCAAACAGCTGCAATACCAATAAGAACAAGCAAAGCAAGAGCTCCTAACACAAGAGTGTTCATTGGTAAGCCCTGCGCTTTGTTTTGCATCATAATTAATATTTAAATAAAACAATATTTAAATAAGTTATGAAATATTTAATTCCATTTATTTCTTAAAAAAAAATTATTAACAAAAATGTTTAAAATACAAGATTTAATGATAATAATTCATGAGATTCTTGGCATTACGCGGTGATGAACCCGTTAATTTCTTGTAGTGCTTGGTTTTTAATTTTAAAAAGGAAAATTATTAAATTAAAATTAAATAGGTGTAATTCATGCCTGAATTAAAAATAAAACAATGGGATAAAAAATTTGAAAAAGAAATATTTGAAAAATGGGAGAAAAACAAAATTTACTCTTTCAAAGAAAATGATAAAAAAGTTTTTTCAATTGATACGCCACCGCCTTATGCAAGCGGAGGATGGCATATGGGTCATGCAGCCTCCTACGGGCAAATAGATATGATAGCTCGATATAAGAGAATGAAAGGATTTAATGTTTTATTTCCAATGGGTCTTGATAGGAATGGGTTGCCTGTTGAAGTGCAAACAGCAAAACACTTTAATATTAATATGAAAGAAACTCCGAGAGAAGAATTTTTGAACAAGGTTAGAGAATTCTTAAAAATTTATAGCAATAGGATAACTAATGTTGCGAAAGCGCTTGGGCTTAGTTGTAATTCTTGGGAGAAAGGAAATAAAATTGGAGATTTATACGAAACAGATAGTTCAGAGTATAGAAGAATAACTCAAGCAGTTTTTATTAAATTATATAAGAAAGGATTAATTAAGGAGGATAGTAAACCAAATAATTGGTGCAGTAGTTGCGGGACAACAATAGCGAATGCTGAAATTGAATACAAAAAAGAAAAAACAAGATTATATTATTTAAAGTTTAAAATAAAAAATTCTAAAGAATCTCTTACAATAGCAACTACCCGGCCTGAACTTTTATGCACGACAAGCATTGTTTTATTTAATCCAAAAGATGAGAGATACAAGAAATATGAAGGAAAAACTTTGATTGTTCCAGAGTTTAATCAAGAAGTTAAGCTCATAAGCCATCCTTATGCAGAAATAGGATTTGGTTCTGGCTTAGTAATGATATCAAGTTTTGGTGATTACTCAGATATAAGATTATTTAGAGAATTAAAACTAAAACCAAAATACGCTATTAATACTGATGGAAGAATGACAAGAGTGTGCAAAGGTTATGAAGGGTTAAAAGTTAAGGAAGCAAGAAAAAGAATTGTTGAATCCTTGAAGAAACAAGGTTTAGTGATTAAAGAAGAAATATTAATTCATAAACAACCTGTTTGTTGGAGGTGTGAGACGCCAATAGAATTTGTTAATATGTCAGAACTTTATTTAGAACAAGTCAGATTCAAAAAAGAAATATTGAAGATAATTAATAAAATAAAGTTTTATCCTAAACAAAGCAAGCAACTCTTGATTGATTGGATAAAAAGCATTGACATGGAGTATCCGATAAGCAGGAGAAGATATTATGGAACTGAAATTCCTTTATGGTATTGCAATGAGTGCGGAGAAGTTATTGTTCCTGAACCCGGAAAATATTATCAACCATGGAAAGAAAAATGTCCTGTGAAAAAATGTTCAAAATGCGGTTCAAAAAATTTTAGAGGAGAAGAAAGAGTTTTTGATACGTGGATGGATTCAGGAATAAGCGAGTTATTCATAACAGGGTATTTAAGATATAATGATTTTTTCAAAAAAAATTTTCCTGCAAGCATAAGACCTCAAGGAAAGGATATTGTAAGAACTTGGGCGTATTACACAATTCATAGAGCGTATCTTTTATTCAAAAAAATTCCTTGGCATGAGTGTTGGATACACCAACACGTAGTGGATGGTAAAGGCAAAAAAATGAGTAAGAGCAAAGGAAATGTTGTTGACCCTGTTTTCATGCTTGAAAAATACGGTGGGGAAGCATTAAGGTTATGGAGTGCTCTTGAAGGAAGTTTGCATAAAACAGATTTAAGGTGCAGTGAAGAAAGAATTAAAGGAAATATGAAATTCATAAATAAGTTATGGAATGTTTCAAGATTCATAAGCTTGTTTGAAGAAAAAAAGAAGCCAAAAGAATTAGTTGAAACAGATAAATGGATAATAAGTGAGTTAAAAAATACTCTTAAAAAAAGTGTTAATGGTTATGAAAAATATGATTTTCATATTCCTGCAAAAGAAATCAGGAATTTTGTGTGGAATATTTTCGCAGGCAATTATTTAGAAATGGTTAAGCCAAGAGCGTATAATAAAGAAAATAAGTTCAGTAAAAACGAGCAGAATTCAGCTTTATTCACAATGCATTATTGTTTAAAAGAGGTTCTAAAAGCTTTGAGTCCAATAATTCCTTTTGTAACAGAAAAACTTTGGCAAGAAATTTATTCAAAAAAAAGCATTCACTTAGAAGTTTTTCCTGATGCTGAAATCAAGAATAAAGAATTATTAAAATTAACTGAAAAAATAATTGAATTCAATAGTTATGTTTGGAAGTTAAAAAAAGAAAAAGGAATAAGTTTAAGAAAAGAGATTAAAGGAATAAGAATACCTAAAGAATTGGAAATGTTTAAAAAAGACTTAGTGTTTATGCACAACCTAATTTAATGATAATTTTGTTAAAAGATGATTTTTTATGGAAGAAGGAATGTATAAATTAAAAAAATTATTAAAAGAATTAGAAAAGTATAGGGGAAGGCATACTGAATTAATTAGTGTTTACGTTCCACAAGGTTATAATTTGAATTTAATTCAAACACAATTATTCCAAGAACAGGGAACTGCGTCTAATATTAAAAGCAGTAGCACAAGAAAAAATGTGATTAATGCTCTTGGAAAAATACTTCAAGAACTAAAATTATACAAAAGCAACATGCCTAATGGAATGGCAATATTTTGTGGAAATGTTAGTGAAAAAAATGATTTAAAATTGTGGGTTCTTGAACCTCCAAAACCATTAAAAGTAAAACTTTACAGGTGCGATCAAAAATTCATTTTAGACCCATTAAAAGAAATGCTAAGAAGTGATAAAATTTATGGACTAATTGTGATGGATAATCAAAATGCTGCGATAGGGATTTTAAATGGGAAATCAATAATTGTTGAAAAAGAAATGACCTCGCTTGTTCCTGGAAAATATAGAGCAGGAGGTCAGAGTGCAGCTCGTTTTGAAAGAGTAAGAGAAAATTTGAAGAAGAGTTGGTATAAAGATTTAATGCAAGAAGCAATGAAAATATTTAGTAAAGAAGATAATTTGAAAGGCATTCTTGTTGGAGGTCCTGGACCAACAAAAAATAATTTTGTAGACTTAATGCCTCAACACATAAGAAAAAAAGTAATAGGTGTGGTGGATATAGGATACTCTGATGCTAATGCTTTGAATGAATTAGTTAATCAAAGTGAGAGCATATTAGAACAAGAAGAAGTAATGCAAGAAAAAAAGATTCTTAAAGAATTCTTTCAAAAATTATCAAAAAACCCTAATTTAATAACTTATGGAGAAAAACAAACAATTGATGCTCTTAAAGCAGGTGCTGTTGAAAAAGTAATAATAAGTGAGGAAGTAGATGATAAAACAATTGAATTTTTTGAAGAAGAAATAAAAAATTATAGTTCTGAAATAACAATAATAAGCACTGATACTGTTGAAGGAAAACAATTTTATCAAATAGGTGGGATAGGAGCATTTTTAAGATATGAAATAGGGGTTTAAAGTAAAGCAAGGTTTTAAAGCCTTCTATTACTGAATAAATAACGCTGAGTCATCCAATCAATCATTCTGGAATCCTTATTACCTACGAAATAATAACCAGGAATCTTAATTGATGTTCTTCTCTTATTCCATAAAGGTGGAAAAGAATAGTCCGATATTAATGCTTGAACATGACGACTAAGGTACTCCTTAGGTATTTGATTATGTCTTCCTGCATTAAAAAAACCAACACCCAGTAATTCATCAGTGTCTAATTTCAAAGTACCTTTTG
>JAFCEQ010000029.1 GCA_017609105.1 Candidatus Parvarchaeota archaeon | reverse complement strand
GCGGTTTTGTTAAGCGTGTTGGGGTGAGTAAAATTGAATGAGGGCTACGAGTTGTTTAATAAGTTGGTTGAGGTTTGGGGTTGGGAGGTGTTATTAGCTAACGTGCCTAAGGGAGTTATTCTTGATTTTTTGAAAAGCAAGTACTGGAATAAGGGTTTAGGCAGGTATTGCAGGCATTGTGGTGAGCGTTTCGTGCCTGGTAATAAGGCGCAACGGGTTTGTGATACTTGTCGTAGTGTTTCAACGTATCTAGGTTTTTTTAAGTGCGGAAGGATTGATAAGGTAACTTGTTTGAAGAAGATTAACAAAGTTTTTGAAGAGAAGTATAAGGAAGTGATTGCATAATGAAAAAAATTGATGAGTGGATTAAGAATGTTAAGAAATGTGATGGGTGTAATTATTTGCTTGAAATGGCTTTAGATTATGCTGAAAAAACTGATTTCGAGGTTTGCATTCAAATTAAAAATAATGGACATATCGCGTTGCGTGTTCAACACAAAGAGGTTGTAATTGAAAGTTGTTAATAAAGGTGATGAAAAATGATTGGAAAAATTTTTTGTGAGGTGATTTTTTGAGTTTAAGCTTGTTATTGTTGTGCGTTTTGTTTTTTGTTTTGTGGAGGGGGTTTAGGATTGGGCAGGAAGCGTGATTCAACTAAAGGCAAGTATTTTAAAAGGTATTGTAAGCGTTGCGGTAGGTTATTCACTCCCACGAGTAAGTATAATAAATTGTGCGAGCGTTGTCTTGCTTTCAGCAAGAAAATTGCTATGCATAAGATTAAAAAATCAATAAAAAAAAGAAAAAGGTTATTTTAGTTCACGCTAATCTAATGTCATATAACATTACTAGTAATGTCATTATTGCGTACATTAAGAAGCAAATAAAGCTAACACTGTTGAAACCCTGACTTCCTGCTGTAATAAAGCTTGCTCCGCTTAAAAAATACAAGGCTAAATTGCTTATTAATGCGTAAACACCTCTGAAATGCTTGTCTTTTACTTCAATCTTGTTCTTTGTTTTCAATTTTTTCCACCTCCTTTTTAACTTTTTTTAAAGAATCGCCTTTCAATTCACTTACTTGCACGGGGAACCCATACTCTTTCGTGAATTTTTTAGGCAAATCAACATGAATGAACTTATTCATTAATGCTTTATAAGCTGGATTAATCATTGAAGCTAAGCCAACAAGCATTGTAATCCTGAGAATATTATATTTCTTATTATTGATTTCAACGAAAAAAGCTTCTGCGAATATATTATTACTTATGTTAGTCATCCAATTCACGAGTTTTTTCTTTACTTTTTTTAATTTACCGCTATTGAGAGCAGTATTATACGCTAAATTAGCTAACGCCCCGTTAATGCTTAACGCCATGTTCTCAGCTATCTCTTTGTTTTCAGGCGTTATTTCTAAATAATATTCTTTTTTTCTTATCATATTATCTCCTCATACTCAAATTCTTCTGGATACTCGCCTTTTTTAGTTATTAACTTTCTCGCAGTAAAGCACTTTCACCTTGGATTTGAATACTTTATTACATCGCTTGCATTTTAGTAATCCTCTGCCGTCTTTTCCTATTATCATTTTTTTATTACCTCGCAATAACTTCTTTGTTTTAAGTCTTTTATTATGTTCTTGTTAATCCCGGTATCGCATATGTTTATTGTTGTGTTGTAACAGGTTATCTCATATAAGTTTTCAGTGTCGCAAATACTATTATTTAGTTTAATGAATTCTTTTAAAAAGCATTCTTTATTAAAACAAACATTACCTGCCTTGCCTTTAATTAAAAAGTAGGTTGGTGTTATTATCATTAAGCCAATTATTGTTGCAAGTATTAATTCTTTTTTTTGGCTCATAACAATTTTTTTAAGGAAATTGTTATTTATTAAATTTAAGTAAAATTGGATTAGATGATTACTTTTAATTAGTAGTAATTAAAAGTAAGTTATAATGATAGTTTTTCTGCGATTTCGGGTTTTTCATCGTCGAACCCCGCGTCCTCAACATCAAGGTAAGTTAGTGTTGTTCTCTCATCAGAATGATGTCCTTTAAGTTTTAACTTGCTAATAGGTAGTTTCAGGACTTGCTCGCAATATTTTAAACTGCTTGTTTTCAAGGCGTGCGGGTGAAACCTCTTACCAAGCGCGCGCAACCAAATCTTATTTATTTTATTATGCACTGCTTGGCGTGATAAGTGCGTGAAAGTAATCATATCATTCCTAAAAATTTTTAATTTCTTTGTTGGCGAGTGAAATAAGTATTCCTCAGCATACAATCCTTTTGTTTTATAGTATTCTTTGATTTCGTTGTATAATTCATCGCTGATGTATTCTTTGAACTTCTTATTGCCTTTTCCGAATCCTTCAATGTAATGCTTGCCATTATTGTCAGTTACAATATCACTTAATTTTATTTTAACTAATTCACTAACCCTTATTGTTGTTTCAAAAAACAATTTAATCATTATAATGTCTCTTTTTTTCCTGCGATTCTTCTTATCGTTTTTAATGAATTCAATTACTTGTTGGATTTCTTGTTTCGTTGCCCAACGTCGTGGTTTCTTCCTGGAATACCTTTGCCTGCGAACACTTATTCCTCTTATTCGCTTGAATTCTTTGAGTATTTCATAAAGCGTTGCTTTGCTCATTTTCTTCCATTCAAGCCATCGTTCAAGCGTGGTTATAATATAAGTTGGTTTGTTGAATAAGTATTTTCTTGTTTTATTTTTATCTAATTCATCATTTTTAATTAATTCTTTGAAGTGCTTATGATAGTAAGCCCTGTTTTTTGCCGTGCTTAAGCTATATTTATTCGTTGAAAATAGGTGGTTGAAGAACTCCCTTACTTCTGCATCCATTTTTTTTAACACCTCCAAATAGTCGTTTTACAATACATTATATATTGTAAAACTTTTAAATTTTATGGTTTTTGAGTGTTTTTTTACTCCTTATTAGTGATAAAAAATTTTAGTATTAAGGTTTTCTTTTGAGCCACTATTTTTACTTAAACTTTAAAAAGAAAGAAATATTAATAATTGGTATGGAAGAAGAATCATTTAGACCGCAGTCAGACGTATCTAAGATTATTGATTTAAGAGAAACACTTCAAAACGTGGAGTTCTACTTGCGTGGATTAACTTATGATAAGCGAACAGGCGAGGTCGTGGAAGACCCGAGCATCGGCAAGAAACTTAATAATCAAGGCATTAACGAATTAATGTCCTGGCTTAAAATGTATTTAAATAGGGATATGGCTTTTAATAACATTAATGATTTGCAAATCGGTAGGGCAATCCCTAAACTCTACCTTGAGATTGCAATAAGATTATTACTTAATAGTAATAAATGGGAGTTGCAGAGTTTGAATGATATTCACTTCCTCGCTTACTTCATCGCTGAAAGGATTTACTGGTATATCCTGCACTCACGTGGCGGGGGTATTAGGAAATTGTATGAGGAAACCACTGCTGAAGGTTTCAAGCATGCTAATCCTCCTGGGTTCTTGAAAAGAATTAGTGATGGCATTCTTGGAAGAGGTGGTGAAGAGTGAATAAGTTGTTTAAAAAGAAGTTCTTGTTAATACCTTTATTGCTTTTCGCTATTTATAATACGTTTGTTTACTTGTTCGTTTATTTCTATTCATTAATTAATACTACTGGCTTGGTTTTAGGCAAGATTTTTATGTTATTTTATGCTTTGTATCATTTAACAGTGCTTGCAATAAGCTGTAACTTAATTAAAGACGCTAAAAAGGAGGATGAATAAAAAATGTTATTCATAACAACAGTTTTGGCTCAATTATTATTTATCACAATTATTTTTAATTCCTTTAAAAAAGACATTATTAAAATGAGAAAAAAAACATTTTATTCTTTATGTTCTATTTACTTAACAATAATAATTTTTGTTGTTATAGCAAGAATACTTGTTTTTTCTTTTTTATTTCAATCAGGGCATCACATAATACTTAACACAATTATTATATTTTTTTCATTAAAATTAATGAAAGAATTTAATAAAGAATTAAATGTTAAAGGTGATAATAAATGACTGCTGAAATAATGTATGTAATTACAATTATCATATTATTTTTTCCTATTGAGGTATTATTAGCGTTATTTTCATCAGATTTTCTTTTGTTACTTAAATCATTTTTAATGAAAAATCTTGTTAAACAAGGCAAAAAGCATAAAAAAAGAAATTTAAGAGTATATTCATATTCTAAATACTTTTGTTTAGGTTCTAAAATTATTTCTTGGTATTTCTTACTATCTTTTTTTATTAATCAAGCTGTTCTTTTTGAAATATACGCTAAAAGCATATACTATTTTTTAAGTATTATATCTAAAAATATTGTTTTTACTTCTAAAATTAAATATGATTTATTAGGGTATTTTAATTTTGGAGCTATTTCAGTTATTTCAATATTTTTTTATTTAATAATTCAATTCTTGCTTGACATGTTAATTGATAAGGCTAATGAAGAAATCAAAAAAATTAATGAGGTGATTAGGGGAAATGGTTAATCATATAGCAATTCTTTTCTGGACTTTTGTTATAGCAATATTCTTAGTTCCTATCGGATTATTGGTATTCCTTAAGTTCAGAAGACAATTAATGGGATATAAAACGCTTGCAATAATAGAAGCTGAGCGAAAGGGAGGAACAATATTTATTTTTGATTGGGCTAAGCAAATATCAACGAGTGGTTCAAAAAAAGTTAATGCTTGGAAGTTATTCAAAGAGAAGAACACAGTGCCATTAGCTGAGAAATATCCTATACTGAAGAATGGACGAATATTCCTTAACTTGTACTCACCAGTGAAAGGCATTTACTACCATAAGGATTTAGCGAACGTTGTTGAAGAAGTTAAGGGCAGGGGCGCTGACGCTGAAATAGTTAAGAAAGCAGTTGTGCCTGTTGAGTATAGGGATGTTATTAATGAAGTAAGCCAGCAATTAAGGGATTATTATTCCTCGTTGTTCAGACCGCACTTAGGTTTTTTTGCGAGAAGTCCTTTAATAACGAATTTATTGTTTTTTACAGTGCTTATTTGTATTGTATTAATAATAATGGCAACAGTAGTAGCTCCTCAAATAGCAGCGTTGCAGACTGGCATTAATGTGGTTTGTAAGTTTGCTAATGCAACAGTTGCTCATGGTGTTGTTAGCGGGGTGTGATCAATGCCTAAAGATTTTAATAAGAAGGGCGAGGCTTATCTTGAAGCAGGAGAAGTTCCTGAGCGTTCAAGCAAGTTCAACCCTTCTTTGAAAGTTATTTATAAGGTTACTGATGAATTGTTTGAGTTGAAGGATTTGTTCTTGAAATTGTATGTGGCTTATGATTCAAGCATTGCTGTTCAATCAATCGCGCTTATTAAAAGCATTATTGCTTCTATTCCTAAGAGGTATTTAGTTAAGAATGATAATAATGAAATTATTGTTAAAAAGCGTGTTAATAAGTATGAAGAAGTTATTAGTGAGATTATGAATATGGAGGCTTTAGCTAAGCAGAATGTTCTTGCTGATCAGAACTATAAGAAAACTGAGAAGTATAAGAATTTGGTTAGTAAGGTTAAGTATTTGTTGAATAAGATTATTTCTGATTTGGTTGAAGCGTTGGATAAGGCTGGAATGTGGATTAAGCATGAGGAAGAATCAAGTCTTGAAAGATTGAAAGGAAGTTTAACGAACTTATTTAGTTAAATGGTGGTAATGAAT
>JAFCEQ010000028.1 GCA_017609105.1 Candidatus Parvarchaeota archaeon | reverse complement strand
TAAGTTACCACTCATAATCATTTAGCTGAACTTCCAAGCCCGAAAGCAAGGAGTTTTCAAGCTATCATTTGGTGTTCACTTAATCATTCACCCTCAAAGAAAAAGTTTTTGATGGGTTAAAAAGTTATTTATTGATAGCTTAAAATTAATTCATCATTATTCTTTAAAGAAGTGTGTAAATCATCAATATATTCTTTATTAAGAAAAACTTTCCATGAACTCCCGGTTTCATTATTTTTGCAATAACTTGCTAAACATTCAATGCCAGAAGATGAGAAATTAATATTTTGAAAATTTGATTTCAAGAAATCATAAATACTTGTTTCTTCCTCAATTTGAATCTCGCTTTCCTGCGCTTTATAACCCTTAACATATATTTTAAAAATTATTTTAGAAGTAACTTCTTTATAAAGAAAAACACTGAACATGCTGAAAATCATGAGAGACACTAAAGAAAGCATTATCCCTTTTTTTAAAACCTTATTATTTTTTACCATGCAATTATATTTTTAATTAATAATTTAATTACTTTTTGCATTCAAAAACTAATTAGGAATTAATTAGGAATTAATTAGAATATTATTCGATAATATTAAAAAAACTTAGAGCATAATAATTAATTAATGAAGAAAGAAATATTATTTTCAACCATATTACTTGTTTTAAACATAGTTTCTGCTCAATATTATTATCCTTTTCAACAATCAAGAACTTCAGAATTAATTGATAATTTCTTAATGAACAATCAGAAACTTGTTCTAAGTTTTGTAATAGGAATGCTTGTTACTGTCATAGTTAATTTTGCTCTAAGCGGGAAAGATAATCCATGGAAAGATAATTCACAAAAACAGAACCTTGCCTTAGCATTAGGTCTTGCAGCATTCGCTTTCACTTATTTTTCCACACCCCATATTCAAATGCCTGCTATTAACATGAGTTTAATAATGAGTTCTTCCATACTAATCTTAATTTGTTTCTTCATTTACAAAGTGTTTAAAAGCGAGAATCTCTCATCTCCAGGCATGCTTTTTTTATTAGGGATTTTACTCATACTTTTTGCAATTCTTGTTCAATACTTGAATAGCGGGCGATTCAGTTTTTCATTAGTTTAAAAAAAAACATTATTTTTTTAACAGAGATTTTTTAAATACAAAAAATATTAATAATTCTTGATAGAACATGAATTTAATTGGAGCATTGCTTCCGTTTATTGGTTTAACAGGAGCTGTCTTAGTAGTTGCTGCTATTATCAAAAGTTTTGGTTCTAATAAAAGCAAGACAAAGAGTGGCAGTGCAACTACTGATTTAAGCAGTGTTGAAAATGCAATAAATAATGTTAATTCAAGAATTGATAATATTGTTAATGAAATTCAAACAAACAGAACGCAAATACAAAATAATAATAATGAAATAATTAATTCAACAAATGCTGTTGTTCAAGAAGTTACAAATCTTACTACAACAATGAATCAAAGATTTACTCAAGTTGATACAGCAATAAATGATTTAAGAACTGAAATAACTTCTCGTTTTGATAATATTGACAATAATATTGCAACTTTAAGCACTTCTATTAATGAAGTTAATACGCGTAGCAGAGCAATGAACCAAGTTATAAGAACTTTGCCGCGAAGATTTCATGAAGTTCACAGGCATATGCAGAGCAATTTAAGGAACCTGCGCCAACACATAACTCAAACAAGCCTAATTACTGATGATTTAATCACTCAACTCATCACTGATTTATATAATTCAATAATGAACGATGTTTACAATCCTTTGAATAATCAAATAAATGATTTTAGGAATGGTGTTGTTGATTTTTTAGGCCATAACATTATTCCTGCAATCACATTATTTTCTCAAAGTTTAAGACGAATTCAATCTGATTTAACAAATTTTAGCAACAGGTTTAATACTTTCACTACAAATGATTTTCAAACACTTGTTAGTACAGTCAATAATTTAGATGCTTTTGTTACATCTGATTTAAGTCAAGCAGTTGAAAGAAATGGAAACATGATTATTGATGTGTATAATGAATTAATTAATGTTCAAACAAATCTTTCTGAAAACATAAATGATGCGTTGAAGAGCGTACAATCAGAATTAAATGAGTTAAAAAATAATGCAGGAGAAGCAAAAACTCGTTTTGACAATATTGATAAGACATTAAAAAACCTTGATAATACAATAAAAAATGCATCTAAAAAGTTACAACCTTTTATTAACAATGTTTCTAAAAATTTTGATGCTGTTAAAAAATCGCTTGATGAATTAAAAAAAGAACAGGGAAAAGCTAAAGAAGAGTTTGAAAAATTAAACAATTCATTTGAAGATTTTAAAACAAGTGGTTTTCCTGAGGCAATTAAGGGTTTAAAAGATAATATTACGCAGCTCTCTACTAAGATTGAAGAAGCACTTAAAAATCACGATGAGAAAGTGATTAATGAATTAAAGAAAGAAATAAGTGATGCTGAAACAAAGCTTACGACTTTAATTAAGAATCTGCCTAATGAAGTTAAAGAGAGTTTTAATGATGAATTTGAAAAAATAGGAGCAGACTTAAAGGATCTTAAAAAAGGAGTTGAAGAAAATAAAGAATTAATTAAAAAGCATGATGAAAGTATTAAGAAAGTTTTGAAAGATATTGATTCAAGTATTAAAGAAGATCTTAAAACAACAAATACGTTGTTAGAGGATTACAAAAAACTTGTTGAAGATTATCATAATGCTGTTGAAAAACAAGACCAATTAGGAGAAGATATTTTAAAATCATTAAAAGAAATTGATGGTAATAAACTTGAGGAGAATTCAAAAAAACTTGAGGAGCTTATTAATCAATTAAAATCTCTTAAAGAACAGGCAAAATCAGTTAAGAAATCAGAAAGCACTGCAGAAGCCGGAGATGTTATTAATAATTATATAGATAACTCTACTAAGATTATTAATAATATTAATAATCAAATTATTGTTATTACTGAATTTTATTCAAATGCAAGAAAGAAGATTCCAAGAGAAATAACTTCAAAAGAAACAAGAAAAAAACCTTTAACACCTGAAGAAGAGAATTTAGTAAAAGAATTCTTATTTGAGGTAATAACATTAACAAGAGTAGTTAGTTCAATAAATGATGTTAAAAATGAAAATATTAATTTAACAAAAGACTTAAAGAAATTATTAAATGATGAGTATCCTAACGCTATAAAAACAATAATTGAGGAATTAATTGATTCAAGAAACAAGTATGAAAAAGAATTAAAAAAATTAAAAGAAAAAGGAGAAGATACAAGCAAAATTGATTTTGCATACCCTAGTAATTTATTTAATAAACCTTTTAAAATCTTGAAAGGCGTTAAGGATAAGCTTGAAAGATTGAAGGGAATACAAATAGAAGTAGGAACAAAAACACAAGTAAGAAGGCAACAAGAAAAACTTGAGAGAGGCAGAGTAAAAGCAAGTGTTGATGAAGTTCAAGCAATAGAAGCAGAAAAGTTAATGCAGAAAATTAGTGTTGAATTTGATAGCGCAATAGCTCAACATTTTAGGAACACGTACAACATTATAAAAGATGATATTGAGAATCTTAAGGATTGGTTCTTTATTATAACAAGGGCAACACATAATTTTAAGAGGATGTGTGTTAGAGGAAAAGGAGTTGTAATAATTCTTAGTGAAAAACAAATAAATAAATTAATAGAATTGATTAGTAATGAAGAAACACGGCTTAATAAAGCAAGAGAAGAAGCAGAAAAATTACTTAAAAGAGGAATAACTGAAGAAGAAGTTAATGGCATTCTAAATAAGCTTGAAGAATCCTTAGGAAAGAAAGTAAAAGATAAAGCTGTTCTGAATTTCGCAGCTCAAGCAGGAATTAATTTTGAAGATGAGTTAAAACATTATGAGGAATATAACAAATTTCTTAAGAACTATGAAAAATTAATGATTGCTTTAATGAATTCCTTAGTTGAAATTCTTAATAAAAGAGGCAGAGAAGATTATTCTAAATACTTAATAAAGCTTAGAAGGAAAGGAGTGATTGAAGGTAGGGAAAAGAGATTACATCTTAACATGCCTTATAGAATGACGGTTTCTAAAACTTGGAAGCAATTAAGAGCGATAATTAGGGAATAACTAAAACTTGTTAGGTCTTAATTAACGATTATTAAGTTATCAACGCGTAAAGGAGAAAAAGTAAGGATTAAGAAAAAGGATTTGAAAGATGTAAAAAAGATTGCTAAAAAATCTAAGAAACAAATCAAACGCTTAAAAAATCGGTCGTTTAAGAAGCACTAAAAGTTTTAACTGGGTTTTACCGAAAAAAATGATTAAAAGCGTTAGTGAAAAAATTAAGCAAGAAATTAAATGTGGTGGGTGCAACAATTAATTCTACGAAATGGAAGAATCTTACTAAACGGAGCAAAGTAAATGGAAGAATCTTACTAAACGGAGCAAAGTAAAAAAAGCAGTTTAAAGAATTAAGTGGTAATGCATGAACACAAAATAATATAAATTATGTTTTTCTTTTGATTATCAATGACAATATCAATTATTTCAGTAATTTCTGCTTTAGCCTTAACAGCATTAGGGGGTGCTGGCTTATACGCTGCTTATAAATGGGTTGTTAAACACCCTGCAGGAAAGAAAATACGAGTTAAAACAAGAAGAGCGAGCAAGCAGGAGAGAAAGAAAGCAAAAAAAATAGGCAAGAAAATTCTTAAAGGAAGTTGGAAACTACTTTCTAGTACTGGCAGGGGAGTGTATTATGTTGCGCCAAAAATATGGCGCGGAACTAAAAAAAGTGCGAAAACAATAGCAGGATCAAGCAAAAAAATTTTTAAAAAATGTTATAAAACTCTTAAAAACATTTTTTCTTCACTCAAGAAAATCAAGTTCAATAAATTAAGAAAATTTGTTAAAAAAAAGCAATCAAAAGAAGCATTAAATGAAGCTCAAAAACTTGAAAAAGAAATTAATGAATTAAAAAAAGAAGTTGATGAAATATTAGAAGAATTAAAAAATAAGCCATTTGAAAAAAAAAGTGCAGAAGTAGAAAATATTTCTAATGAATTAGGAGGATTAAGCCGAGGAGTAAGTGCTATTGAAAACCAAGTAATGGGGAAAGAAAGTATTTCAGACGAG
>JAFCEQ010000027.1 GCA_017609105.1 Candidatus Parvarchaeota archaeon | reverse complement strand
CTTTCCTTACGAATTCTTTGTTTTTTATCCTGCTCAATAACAGAATTTTTTAATTTATTTAAATATTTGTTTAAATCTTTAAAAATTGTTTTATTATCTTCATCAATATAAACTTCAATTTTCTCTGCCATTTTCTTACTCACTTTTCATCACCTTTTCAGTTATTTTTCTCCCCCAGCCCCTGCGATGGCGAGCCCTCGACCCTCCACTCCAACCCCTTTCCAAACGAGGACTTTTAAGGAGACCATCACAGGTTTTATCGCTGAGTTAGTCCTCTGCTCCGGGCTGTTTAGGGATTATTGCAGGGGAGGGATTTGAACCCTCACCTCCAGGAGCGACCTGGCGTACTAATTAATACCACCCTGCCTTTAACGGATTAAACATTAGTCCTACTTTTCCTCCTCTTCAACATAACTTTGAAATACTGAATGCTCCTCCTCAAACCATTCTATAAGCCAATCCTCATAGCACGGATAAGAGCAAAAATGCTTCTCCTCATCAACGCAAAAAATGTTATCACCCTCGCTAAACTCATTACCACAATAATCACACTTCTTAATCTTATTATTGCACTCAAGACATATCAATTTGCTCATTTTTCATCACCTTCTAATATATGCCCAGCCTTATTTTTTTCTCTTGGAATCCATAACACTTCAAGATTCTTTTCCTCAATAACTTTTTTAATTTCAAAAAAGTATTTGAAAAACTTCGGATTCTTTATTTTCCATAATTCATTAACCTGATTCACAACTAACTGCGAATCCATGTAAATTACATCACCTTCACTTGCCTTTAATACTGCAAGTCTTAAAGATTGATATTCTGCTTCATTATTAGTTAGTGCTCTACCCCATCTTATTATTTCATATGTTCCATCCTCTTTCACATACGCATATTTGCTTTCCTTTCCATTCCAACCCGCGCCATCACACCATATTTTTCTCCGATTATTTTGAATGCTCCATTTCCAAGATATTCTGCTTTTTTATATATGAACCATTCTTTTGATATTGGAGATTTTGATAACATTCCTTTCTTGCTTGTTATTATATCCCCTGGTTGTATTTTTATCATTACCTCATCAAATTTCATCCACATTTCACCTTGCCTTAAGGGGATGGGGTTTGGGCCCAAAAAAAGAGGGGAAAGAAAAAAAGGCAGGTCTGCCCACCCCACTCCCAAAAACTTTTAAACTTTTTCTTCACTCACTAATTTCTTAACTTTTGTTATCTTAGGTTTGCCATTAACTGTTTTATCAATGAAAATCCTGAACTTCTTACCAACTAAGTTCTTTCGCAAGAAATCAGCGTAAATAGCATTCTGTTGGTTCTCGTCTTGTATTTTAATGATTTCCTCTCTAACTTTTTTCGCTTCTTCAAGCAAGTCAGCTTCTACGAGGAAGTCATACATTTTTGAATTGCTGTAAGGCGCTTTATTCTTTTTAACAAGAGTTCTCGGCGTCCAAAGTATTTCAACGCACTCAGGTTGGTCTGTTACTTCATTAACATTCACGCAAAAGGACTTCCAATCAAGCCCGTTTATCTTGAAAGTGAATGCTATTTTTTCCTCCATCACTCCTGGGTCTGCTTTATATTTTTGCTGTTTGAACACATCAGAGATTTTAACTATCTCTGCTTCATACCAATCCTCCGGTATGCCTTCATATTTTGGATAAACTTTTTTGTTTTCCTCGCCTGTAAAATCAAATACTACCATTTTAATCAAACCTCCTCACTGAGCAAT
Source organism: Candidatus Parvarchaeota archaeon (assembly GCA_017609105.1). GTDB lineage: Archaea > Nanobdellota > Nanobdellia > JAFCGN01 > JAFCGN01 > JAFCGN01. The sequence goes on along the minus strand of JAFCEQ010000027.1, from coordinate 3,777 downwards.
TCTTTACATCGCTTCTCATATTTGGAGTATTCCTTCAATAACAACCTTATTTTCTCTAATTCTTTCGCAGAGGATTTTTTAGCGTCTTCAAGCCCTTTCTTAATTGCTTCCTCGTTCATGCTTAAATTCTTAACGACTTCTAAAAAAACAATTGGGTCGTTAAAGTATTCTGCTTCCTCGTGAATAATGTATTCATCGCCTTTTTTCTCAACTCTGCGAGTGTTTGAGATTTTTAATGGTTGCTTGTATTTTATTTCCTCCACTTTGAAGCGAAGTTCTTTGCTTTCAGTGATTATAAATCCTTTTTGCCCGAATAATTCTCCTTCTTTAATCTTATGCTCGTCTTTTATTACTTTCATAATACCACCTCGTCAATAATATCTATTTTAATTTCCTCTCCTTGTGAATACCAGTAAGGAACATAATACATCTCCCCATCAATTTTTACTTTTTTAACCAATCTTAACTTGTATAAATATGAAAGTGATAAGTTAAAATCTAATTTACTTATGTCAATGTATTCTTTAACACTTTCATAATCTTTTACTTTATAATTATCATTTAAATAATTTAAAACTTTCCTTGCTTTTAAATCAATCAATCCTATTCTGTGTTTTTCAGGAACTTTCAATAATTCCTCATCAGTCCTGCACCACGATGCAATTAAAATGCTGAAAATCTCTTCTGTTTGCTTATAATCCTCATCATCAAGTTCAAAACTATTTTTCTCATTAGCAAGCCACCTGTACTTACTAACCCCTGCGAGAACATTAGCAATCGTGTTATTATACCTAATCATTATTGGGATTAAATCAACTGGCGTGAATTTCTTTAATCTCTCAATCATTTCACTGACTTTTTTAGCATCTACTTTAATGAACACGTCTTCATTAAACCAATCCATTAAATTAACGAAGTCAGGATTAAATTCAGGGTATGCTTTATCCTCTCCTTCCTCAAAAGTGATTTTAGGTTGATTATTACGAATGAAGTTCTCGTGCTCCTCATTCATTTGATACAAAATCATTCTACTACAAAAAGCTGGGTCAAATTTTTGGGCGAAATCATAAACCGTTGATAATTGATATGCTTCTTGTGGGTTCGTTACTGCAATCATTGAAGCAAGCATTTTGTATTTAATAGCACTGCTTGAATTACCCGACCTGCCTATTTTTTCATTACCTTCAAGAATGTCTTTTAGTTCTGCGAAGTAATCCCCTCCTTTAATTACTTTCTCGTATTGCTGTGCTTTCGCAACGAATTGGAAGAATTCATCAACAAGAGCAACTCTTTCTGCTTCACTAAGGAAGCCTGCTGTTGGAGGAACTTCTTTGTAAGCTGGTATGAGAGCTTTTAAAGTGCTTCCATTACCTGAAATAACTCCTTGATACTCGTTGAAAGCGTATTGAAGTGATTTCAGGATTCCTGTTGTCTTGCCTGTGCTTGGTTTTCCAATCACAAGTAAATGGCTTGGCAGTGCGAAACCTCTTCTGTTAGCGATTATTGAGAAGATTAATTTTTCAAACCATTGTGGGTGTCTTCTCTTACCGAATAATGCTTCTCCAATCTTGTCAGAAGTCCAACCTTTTCTTATTTGCTCTGCTTTTTCTCGTGTAATCTTATGCAAGTTATAATTAACATCGTATAAGAACATTACTTCAAGAACTTTTGATGTTCTCGCTTCCTCTCCTATCCTTCTTTGGTCTATTATTGGAACTATTTGTCCTCTTACAACACATCGCCCAAGCTTTAATTTTTTGCGTGAGTAAAGAATATATCTTATTCCATTAGCGTTAAAAACGTATTCGTGGAAGGGCATTACAAGAGTATTAACTACTTTATGTCCTTTATAATTTCTTAATGGTTCTCCGAACACCCAAGTTGAGTAAATATCAACATCGTTTTTTGATTTAACAAGCGAACGGCATACTTCTATTTTCTCAAAATTGTCTGAGTAAGATACTATTCTGCCATTTAATGAATCATGAGGAGTGATTAAGTATAATAGTTTTCCTGTTTCATTAAAAACATAAGTTATTATGTTTCTTATTTGAGCATTAGAAAGTCCTTCCTCGTATGTGAGGAATATTTTATCTCCTTCAACTCCTTCTGCATATAATTTCATAAATTCAAGTATGTCATCATTTACTTCCTCAGCTTCTGTGATGAACTCTTCTGTGTTCTTAATTTTTTTCATTGTTTGAAAGAATAATTTAATGTCATCAGGAATTTCAATATTATGAATTTGTGCTTTTGTTTTAAAATAATTGTAAGCGTTATTGTATTGGTGTTTTTTTATTAGTTCATCTATTTTTTTTCCAACCTCCCAATCAGCACTAACACCATTATTTGTGAGCCAATTAATGTACTTAATGCCGATTGTTAACTTCATTTAATGACCTCCATTAATTTTTTATAGAAGTCAGTTTCCTTATTTAATCTTATTGTTATTCTGTCTTCATCATCGTATTCAAAAATGAGTATTTCAAGATGTTTGCTTTTAATAGCCCAACCGAAAGGGCCTAAACGCCTTAACTTACTATCATAGAATTCGTTGTCTGAGGTATAACCATCCTTCTCAAAAACAGCAGTGTTAATGAGTTTAAAGAGTTTCCTAATAACTGTTAAACTGTCATCTTTCCCCATAACTAAATTATAAACATTCAGCATTTAAATATATTTTGAAAAAACTAAAACAAGTTTCCAATAAAAAACCCAACAAGCAAGTAAGAAGAGTATAAAAATAATTGCTTTAATATTTTCACATATTCTTTTCTTATCAAACAATTTTTTTAAGAAATAATAATTATCATCCACACAAAAAATAATTAAATCTCTTAGTGTAATTATAAATATTATCATAAGAAGCAATAATGAAATGGTTTCCATAATTTTTAAATAAATCATTTAATATTTAAATATGTTTTGAAACCCTTGTTAAAATTAGTAGTAATTAAAAGTAAATTAGAAGTAAAATATTACTTCGGCAGGTTTTCCTTATATTTTAAGTATGATTTGAGCAAGGTTTCAACTGCTCTCTTACCATCACTGCGTCTTGAAACAAAAATAATGGGAATATCGTGTTTAACCTGCCAAGCGATAGCAGTGTTAATAATCGCCGAGCGAGGTATTTTACTCCATAATCGTGCTTTCCAAATACTCTCCACATCACTCTCAATAATAATAGCGAAGAAATTAAGTGATTTACTTCTTTCAATCTCTCTTTCAAGTCGTTCTCTGTTCTTACCAATACAGCATTGAACCCAGTCCTGTAAGGATTTTCTTTCTATTGCTACTTTATCCTCGTATCCTTCAATTGAGTAATCACCCACTTTCAAGGGTTTCTTAATTGCTCCTGAGAAGCGATAAGGTTTTTTCTCCCGAGTATCAACTACAATCCTCATTTAATTAATTATTTACGCAAAACTTTTATATATTAGTTTTGACTTAATTTTTTGTATGCTGATAAGGAAATGTAAGGTATGCGGTGTTCAAGCATTTGTGAATCCTAATGTTTATAGTAAGTATTATGGTATGTGTTTCGCATGCCATTTAAAGAAGTGTTTGGAAGAAGGCGATGAATTTGATTACACCTGGGCAAAAAAAATTTTAAGCAAATTATATGTATGGAAGTAATTACTTTACGCAAACTTTTATATATTTGTTTTGATTTTAAATTATTATGAATGATGATTTCAAGAATTTAGTTAAGAACATAGAAAAATCAATTCACGCTAATGAAATTGACTATGAATTCTTAAATAATTCACATTTAAT
>JAFCEQ010000026.1 GCA_017609105.1 Candidatus Parvarchaeota archaeon | reverse complement strand
CTAATCCATAAACATTATTATTCCTTAATTCACCATAAGGATTGAACTCCCATAATTCAGGAGTAACTCCAACAGTATCCATGTGCGCGTGAAGAATTAATAAGTTCTCCTTATTATTTCTTAAGAACCCAATAATATTCGCTTGTTCTGAATTAATTTCTTGCTTAATCACTTCAAGCCCTATATTTTTTAATTTTTGAAATAAGTAATTAGAGATTCTTTTTTCATTACCCGTTTCTGAAGGAATTTCCACTAATTTCAATAATTTTTTATCAACACTCATATAATCTTCTCCTTAATAGGAACTAATCTCCTTCCATTTTTAATAATTAGTCCAGGGGGTAGTATGTAATAAGCTCTTTTCGCATTTATTACTTTCTTATGCATTTCTTTTAATAAGTTGTAATCAAAAGGATTAATAAAAGAAGGACTTGATATTGTGCCAGGAGATACAGGAATAAACGTCAGAAACCTAACTAAGGGTTATGGAGGAATTCATTGCATGACAGGAGTATTAAACAGGTTTTAGTTTTGTATTATGCTTTTAATTATTCTTCTCGCAATACTAATCACTTTATTCACGTCCTCCTTATTTCCAAGATTAGGACATAATTCCACGATATCAAGGCATTTAGGCTTAATCCTGTTTAAATAATTGAATAATTCTTCCTCAAGCATCTTGCCTTCAGGATAATAGAAGCAATTTAAATCCAGAACATCTAAATCAATGCTTAAATAAATATTCCCTTCTATTGGAGGTTCTTTATTAACATTAATTCCTGATTTTTTAATAAACTCTCTTTCTCTTTTAGTTATTTTCGTGATACCAACTAAATACACGTTTTCTGGTTTAACCTCTTCTTCTTCAACAAGCATTCTCACCCAATCCTCATGACTTGGTATATCAGTATGAACTTCGCAATCAGGATGAGCATCAAAAACTATTAGTATTGGTTCTTTAGGATGAAGTTTTTTAAATGCTTTGAACAAAGAATAACTAATACTATGATCTCCGCCCACTGCAATGAAATCCTTATTTGCTTTTTTTTCTATTTTTTTTAATAATTCCTCTTGATTAGTGTTTTCAATTACAATCTCTTCATAATCAATGAAATCATTTAATATTGCTCTCACACCATTCTCCACATCACTGTACTTACCAAGAGTTCCTTGACTTGTTGGCACACCAATTATTTTTTTCATAAAAAACATCACTTTAACACGAACACGAAAATAACACTTATTATCATGATTAATAAGTATTGCACTTTCATGAACTTTTTTTTAATAAAAGTTGCAACATGATTTCTTATATCTTTTGTGAAAAAATTACTATTTAATATTGCATCAACTAAAAACATAAAAAGCATTCCAAACAAGAATTGGCTTTTTTGATTTAATTCAATTATAGTGCTTAAGCATAATACGATTATTGCAAGTATTAGGATTATGGTTTTTGATATTACTCTCATAACTAATATTTCTGGAATAAGTCTTAAGAGTATTGTCATCCATTCTTTTTTAAAAAACCAATTCGTTACTAAGAACATGTAAAACGCTCCTAACCAAAAACACCATGACATACTAAATAGTAATTTAGAATTTTTTTAAAATGTTTCTTTTATAAAAAATAAAGAAAAAATAAATAAGTTTTCTTGAAATAATTTGGTTGAGAAATTATAACAAGATACTTTTAAAAAAACAACTTATAGATACTTTTAAAAAAAAACTTATAATTATATTTTTTTATTATGTATGATGAATATTTCGAATATTTAGAAGAAGTAGAAATGCTAGTTCCAACATTTAATTCTGATTTTCAATTAGAAAACTTATTCATGAATAAAAAATTGTTGTGTTTGCTTGATAAATTTCCTTTTAAAGCAGAGGGAAAAATAATGTCTTTGAATGAAGCTTTAGATTATACTACTTTTTTTGAAAAAGTTGTTCTGCGAGAACCCTTTTTTTCTTATTTCAATGACAGAATGGAGCTAACAGAATACAATCACGAAATGCTGCTGTTCTTTAAAACTAGAAAAAATGCTTTATTAAAACTGATTTTTGAAAAAGGGAACAAAACAATAATTGAGAAAATTATGAGAAAACAAGGAATTGAAAGAATTTTATTGGACTATCATCAAAAAAAAATAACAGAATTTATTTAAGTAAAAAATAATAAACATAGATTTACTTTTTAATAATTTATGGGCTCGTAGCTCAGTGATTAGAGCGCTGCGTTCGCATCGCAGAGGCCGCGGGTTTAATTCCCGCCGAGTCCACATATTTTTTTGTTAACCTACTTTTTACTACAAGACATTATTAAATCATTTGGAAAAAAGCAAGTTATCATGAATAAGTGTTTCAGTCCTTTCTTTAATAAAGATTATTTTTTTTTTAATAATACATAGGGTCTTATAATTTTTTGTAAATCAAGATTTGAACTAAGAAAATGAAAGCCATGTAAGCATAACTCAGGGTATGATAATTACTTGCTTTTAATAAGTATCCTGCGAAAATAGGTCCTATTATTTGTCCGAAATCTTTGAAAAACTCAATTATTCCTGAAAAACTTCCGCTTTTACCATCAATTGTTAAGTCAGCTACTAAAGAATTTATTGTTGAACTTGTAATAAGAGTTCCTACATTAATAAGAGTTAATGAGGATAATACAATCCAGAAATTGCTGTCTTGAGAAAAAATAAGAAATCCAATCACTGTTATGAAAGCGCTTATTAAAACAAGAGGTTTCTTTCCTTTTTCATCACCGAATTTGCTTGCTGGCATTGTTAGGAATAAAGCAGGTATTGTGCTTAAACTATATAAAATACTAATATCTTTAATGCTGAAGTTTTCTTCTTGAAGAATGATTGGAAGAAAAGAACCGAAGCCAGAGCTTACAAGAAAAATTATTATAAAAATAAGAGAAATAGTGTATGATTTCTTTGTTTTAAAAAAAGTTTTAACTTCTTTCATAATCTTTGGTTTTGATTGTTCCTTGATTTTTTGTGTTTTAATCTTTGATTTAAGAAGAATTAAAAACATTATTTCAAGCAAGCCTGCTGAAATAAAAAAGAGTGTTTCCACTTCTGCTATTGTAAGCAATAATACAGCAATAGCAGGCCCGAAAACAGAAGGAAGATTCCTAAGAGTTATGAAAAAACCCACGTTTTCTTCAACATGTTTTTTTGATGGCAAACTCCTGATAAGAGTCCAAGTGCTTACCCAAAGCAAGCTTCCGAGAAAACTATGAATTATTCTAAGAATGAACAAAAAAGTTATGTTTTTAACTAATACATAAGAAATAACAATGAGCGGATAAAAAAAAGAAGAGATTCTTAAAAATTTTAATGGTTTAATTTTATTATTAAAAACACCGACAGGTACATCACTTATTAATCTTATAATCCCCCAAGTAGTGAAAAACCATCCTGAAATAAGAACAGAACCCGTGATTTCATTCACTCTTATGCTGAAAACAGGGCTTAGTATTGCCCACGCTAAACTAAAGAAAAAAAAGCTTATTGAAATGCTTAAAGTTTTTCTTAAGATTTTTTCTTCTTTTCTGAAGAAACCGCTTTTTTTAACAAAAGAGTTTAATTCAAACCACATTATGATAATTGAAACTCTTTTTTTACTTAAATAAAATTCTGTGAACGTAAAAAAATTGATTTTGAAAGGGATTAAGGGCCTGCAGGGATTTGAACCCTGGTTGGTTGGTTCGAAGCCAACAGTCCTATCCACTAGACGACAGGCCCAAGCGAGCAGGGGGGGATTTGAACCCCCGATCTGCAGCTGTCTCCTTGACACAATTTCATCGTAGGTCTGTTAATTCATTGCTTTTCGACGCATAAGCTCTTCTTACCCGTTGAGATTCATTAATTGATTAGGAGGCTGCCGCGTTATCCAAACTACGCTACCTGCTCTTAAGAGAATTATTATTTTATTTTCTTTAAAAAGTTTGTTAAATCTTTTTTTAAGAAAAACAATCCTTTGGACAATTTAAAGTGTTCTCTCCTTCTTCACACACGAGGTTTCCACAACAATTTGCATTAATATTGCATATTTTATTATCTACATCACAACTTGGCAGTGAGGTAGGAATACACTCTGGGTTTATGATTGAGCAATCATCATCTGATTCACAACTTTTCAGACAACCACTACCAGTACACGCGGTTCCTTCAATAAAGCATTGACAATCAGGACATTTATTACAATCTTCACCAATTTCTGTTTCACATAATCCATTATTATTGCATATGTAATCATCGTACTCGCAAGGAGATGTAGAACACGCTTCACCATAATCATTTATCCAACCAATTTTTTTAGCTGTGCTCTCACAAATTTTTGTTTTTGATAATTTTGCTTTACGCACTCTATTTTCACTAATAGGTAAGGATCTACACATTAAACAAGCGTAATCTTGAGGGTATAAGGGATCCTTATTTGGTTCGTAATATCCGTCAGGGTATTCGCAAGCACCTATTCCTTGATAGTAATCAACAGCTCCAAATGAATGCGTGAGTTCATGAATTAATGTTGAAACAAGATCATCTACTTCTCTTGCTAGATTCGTGAACCCTGTAG
>JAFCEQ010000025.1 GCA_017609105.1 Candidatus Parvarchaeota archaeon | reverse complement strand
CGACTAAGGCCATGAAACACTTTTTAGAACAAGTTAAGGACGTTAAAAAAATAAAAAGTCTTTTAACTCGTGAGGAATGGTCTCACCCTGAAAAAGGTTTGAAAACTTACGTTGATGAGTACTTAAGAACAGGCAAAATAAAATTTCATAAGGGATATATTGTTTATTAAAAAAAAATTTTTAAATGCTAAAACTTCCTTAAATAGTTTTAAAAAAAATTGTTTCTGAAGAAGAAGTGATTAGGGGAAAGCAATAAAAATTTAAATTATTTTTTTTTCTTAAAATAATTAGTACAGAAAGATTAATTATTTAAGTGAATTATAATTAGTATTAGGGAAAAATAATTAAAAAAAATTTTTTTAATGATTAAGGAAGGGGGGGTGGTAAAAAATGTTTCCAGATATTAGTAAGGAAATAATTAGATTGCAAAAAGAGATGAACAGGGTTTTTAAGGATTTTTGGGAAGACACTGGAATTTCAACAAGAAGAGAATTAAGTGAAATTGAAGGAATTAATTTCAGAAAACCTTATGCGGATATAAAAGAAACTGATAATGATTTAAGAATAAGTTTTGAACTCCCAGGCGTTGAGAAAAAAGACATAGAATTAAATGTAACACCAAACAGGATAACAGTAAAAGCAAGCAAAAAAACAGAAATTAAAACAAAAAAAAGAGGTTACGTGAAAGAGGAAAGAAAAGAAACAGGGTTTTATAGAAGCATGAGACTTCCTGAAGAAGTGATTCCAGAAAAAACAAGTGCTGAATTCAAGAACGGCATTTTAAAAGTAGTGCTTCCAAAAGCAAAAAAAGAGAAAACAAAAAAGATTACAATAAAATAATTTTATTCAATTATTTTTTTTCATTTATTCTTTAATTTTTTTCCAAAAATACTCTTGTTAAACCTTCTTATGATCAAAATTAACCTTTTTTTATTTTAAAAAAATACTTCACTTATTTCTTTACTCCCCATTTCTTAATTGCTTCTTTAAGCTCTTCATGCGTTTCAGCATAACGTTTTAAAGGTATTCTCTCAATCGCGGCGTGAAGCGCTTGTCTCATTGCTTTCGCTCCTGCTTCAGTTCCTCTTGGATGACCATGTATCCCCCCGCCAGCTTGAATAATAACATCTTTACCAAGAATTTTAACCAATTTTTCAACAACACCAGGGTATAAACCACCGCTTGCCACAGGCATTACTTGCTTTAACATTCCTAAATCATTCTTCTTACTCGTTATTGCTTCCACTGTTTCAAGAACCTCGTTTTTTGATTCACTCATTTTTCCAAGAATACCGCCAGTATGCAATTGATCCACTCCAATTAACCTGCATAATTTCGCAATAACCTTCATGCTCATGCCAAAATCTTCTGACCTCGTCATTGCTGCATGCATCGCCCTATGAGCGTGAATCGGGAGTTTCGTGTGCTTCCTAATTTCCTGCAAAGCACTCCAACCAACAGTTAATACATCAATCATGATATGAGTTCCGCCTGCTTTCTCCACATACTTCACTCTTTTAAGCATTTCATCATAAGGAGCGGTTACATTAGCAAGATAAGCTTTTTTTTCACCTGTTAATTGCTCTGCTTTACGCATTAGAGCAAGAGTTTTATTAACTCTTAATTTAAAAGGATTGAAATCTTGATTCGTAAGATTCTCATCATCCTTCACTATATCGCACCCGCCAACCCATGCTTTAAAAGCAATTTTAGCATGTTGTGAAGAACTTAAACCAATTTTTGGTTTAATGATTGTTCCAATAAGAGGCCTATCATAAATTTTGAATTTCTTTCTTAACCCATTTATTCCATGTCTCGGTCCTTTAAATGATTTAACATAATTTTTAGGAAAAATAATATCTTTCAAAAGAAGAGAATTTAAAATATCCATGCCAAAAACATTGCCAGCAACACTTGAAAGTAATTGGGAAATATTTCCTGGCTCGAATAATTCAAGAGGGTAAGCGATTCTCACAATATTTTTTCTAACATAATAAGCAATTGCTCTCATATTACTTACTTTTTTTGTCTCAGTCATGACTTTATCCCAAGTGCCGACACTGCTCTCTGCTGCAATCCCTCCTGCCGCATCTAAAACACTTACTCCTTTCGCTGGCTTGAAGTTGAACTCACAAATAATGTCTGTTCTTGCTGGCTTATAATCCCTGCTAACATACTCCTTATAACTCATAAAAAATAATTACTCACCCAACATTAATAATGTTTTTCATTAACAATGTCTTACACGAACCTCAGAATCCTTTCACTCCTTTTTATTTAATAAGAAAAAAGTTCAAACATCACTGCCAGGACACTTAAATTTTAAAAACTTCAAATGCGATAATAAACAGTAATAAAAATGAGAGAAATTGAAGAAACAAAAGGCAGAATCCTAACATTGAAAATGGCTGGTATGATCTGCGGTTTAAAAGCAATTGCTCTTAACGCATTACAGACTTCAACAACACTAAGAACAGACCCGCAGGATATAATTTTTTTTGTCAAAGGTCTCGTATATGACTTTATAAATCAATTCCTAACAACTTTAACAATAGGGGGTGTTATATTAATCGTTGTCGGAGTGTTTGCAGGAGCATATCTTGAACTAAAGAGATCCGATGGTGGCGGAGTATCATAAGCTTTTACCACAAATTATTAATTTATTGATTCTAACATGCCTCGTAATTACTTTTTTTAATCTCCATTTCAAAAACGCTTTTGAGTTTTGAATACTCATTAAGTGGAGCGATAAGCGTGTTAAGAACATTCATGTAACCCTTATAAGTGCTGCCCGTCTCTAAGAACAAATACTTATGAGGAAGAGGGATTGAATTCATTTCAATTAATTTCCTTCTTTTCTTAACAAAATCTTCAGAATACTTTCTCTCATATTCTTTCTCAGAATTAATTTCAAAAGAAGTAATAATTAAACCATCATAAAGTTTCATTTCTTGAGAAAACATTTGCTTATATTTGCAAGTATAAAACAATTTTTTGTTAAAATTTTTTCTTATTAATAAAGGTTCAAAACATTTATCCAAGTATTTTTTAGGGCTTTCAAAAATTCTTTCCAAATTCCCTGAAGATACTTGCAAGCAAGCTCTTTTATTACTTGAATAATTCCTGTTAAAATTTCTTCTTTTAACAGTTTTAAGAGTTCTTTTTAAATCAAGAGGAATAACTCTTGAATTAAAATAAATAATATCAGGGACTTTAAAATTAACTCTTCCAACAGGATACGCATCAAACGCGTAATTAAAAGCATTCAAGTAAACTTGCGGTAAAACCTCTAACGAATAATTACCTTTCTTAACTTGTTTAATATGATTACAAGAAGTATTATGAAGCGCTTCAACCAATTCTTCAAGAATCTCTTCAAGCATCCCCATAAAAAAAATAATTAAATTATTAATTAAAAAACCTTATTACTCAAAATTAACAATTAAAAAAAAAATTGTTTCAAAATTATTTTAAATTTTTTTCTTACTTCAAAAAAAAAACTAAATCCAAGGATACTTCTTTCTAACATGATAATGAACTGAATTAGGAGTGATAACACCCGCTTCTGTTGCAAATGCTTCAATCAAATCCCTTGGCGTAATATCAAAAGCATTATTAATTATGTTCAATCCTTTAGGTGGTCTCGCCCAAACCTCGCTTGACTTTCGTTTATCAATTTGCTCGTGCCTACCACTAATAGTTTCAGAACTATACTTTAATAAAGAAGTAGCACTAATTAATGGAACACTAAATTCTTCTGCAATAATAGCAATACCGTGCGTGCCAATCTTATTAAATAAGTGTCCTTGTGCTGTAATCGCATCTGCTCCAACAATCACTAAATCAATCTTATTCATTATTGAAGCAACAGCAGAATCCACAATCATTGTTGTTGGAATCTTATTCCGAGTTAAATCCTTAGCAGTCAATCTTCCCTGATACAAGGGTCTTGTTTCAGTGCAATAAACCATTCTTAAATTATCTTTTGCTTTCACGAGTGCTTCAATAACAGTTCCACTATGACAATGAGTGAGAATCACAGAATTTGGTTCAATATAATTGCTTGCAATAACTCCTGCTTCAAGTTTTACTTTCTTTAAATCCTGAAGAAAAGCCCATGCCTTGCTCTTAAGAATTTCTTTTAACTCATCAACACCCTCATTAATGTTCTTACTCATAACTCTTGAAAGGTAGTTTATTGAATTCTTCATCATCGGCTCTGTTGCCCTACAATTCTTTAAGAGTTCCGCAGCCTGATTAAATTTCTTAACATACTCCTTCGGATTCCTTACTTTTAATCTTAAGGAGTAATCAAGCAATGATTGCGTTGCAGCAATAGCCACGTTCGTAGCTCCTTGAATCCTCAAACCCTTAATATTTTTTGCTGTTCTTAAAATTTCTTTCATACTATTAAACTATTAAACATAACAAGTTAAAATAGTTTAAGAATAAAAAAATGCTAAAAAAAGATTTGAAAAAAACTATAAAAAAGGGTAAAGAAAAACAACAAAAAAGTTATTAATGATGTGCAATAATATGGTAGGAAATAAATTATAGTCTTCTTTAACATAAACATAACCATACAAGAATGCTGTGATAAATAATTCAAAAAAAAGAATTAATTGACAACGACGATGAAGCACTGCAAAAAAAATTGCTTGAAACAAGATCACATAACATGTTTTAATTCTTGTTCTCATCATAGGAAAAAAATCCTTAAAATTTAATAAAGCACTTATAAGTATTCCGCGAAAAAAGATTTCTTCAAAAACAGGAGTGACTAAAACTAAAAAAAACATATCAAAAAAGGAAGAGTATTTATAACAAGTACCGTAAGAACATAAGAGTATATCAAAAAATGTTAAAAAGAAAAAAACAGAAAAAAAGAGTTTAAAATTTTTAAATTTAAGATTAAAACTAAAATACTTCTTAAAGAGATATTTAACATGCCTCATTGATCCTGAAATAAACAATTGTTTTCTAAAAGAATAGATTTTCTAAAAGAATAGATAAGTAAAAACAATAATAAAAAAATAAATTGAATAACACCTGATGACATTTCATTAAATAAAAAGCAAAAAGTTTAATAAAAATTTTAAGGAAAAAAAGAACACGCTCAAAACATAACATCTTTTTCTTCAAGAGTTCTTCTAACATCAACAACTTCCACACTCTGAACGTGTTTCAAGGATTTGAAAGCATCTTCTAAAGAATCCAAGATTCCTTCTTCATCAGGAATTACAACATAAAGCTTAAGAGCTTTCAAACCAAAAGCAATAGGTTCTATTTCAGAACCCTCTAATTTCGCGCTTTTATCATTAACAATCTCCAACGC
>JAFCEQ010000007.1 GCA_017609105.1 Candidatus Parvarchaeota archaeon | reverse complement strand
CTTACATAAGCAACTTTATCAACTTTTTTTAATTCTTCAATAACTAAATCGCCAATTACAGAGCTTTTGATTTCTTCTTTATCCATTTTTAAAAGTTCTTTTTCTACATTATCCGCAATCTTATTTATTTGTTCAATAGTGACAGGACGTTTTTTGCAAGCTTCAATTATTCCTCTTTTAATCTTGTTTCTGTCAAACTGCTCTCTATTCCCATCTTTTTTAATAACAAGCATGTTTCCAAGTTCTGCTTTTTCATAAGTTGTGAATCTTCTTTCGCAAGTAAGGCATTCTCTTCTTCTTCTATTAGAATTAATTTCAGAACTAACTTCTCTTTTATCAATAACCCGTGTTTCCCCGCCGCAATAAGGACATCTCAAAAAACCACCCTTTTACACAATATGTTGTGTTTAAACTATTTACTTAACCACAATTTTTTTTGAATAAAGAAATTATTATTTTCTTATTTATATTCTTTTATATATTATGGAGTGCAACTATTGTTGGATGGTTACATTTTTTTGTGTGAGTGTTATTGCTTTTTTGCAAACGTATTCTTCGCATTCTTTTGGTCGTGTTATATTATGTATTGAGCAACCGTAATCATTTACGAAAATGCAGTTAGTGAAAACAATTTTTTCTTTTTCATAATTTTTTGTTTTCAGGAGTTCTTTAATTTTTTCTTTTAATTCATTTTTTGTGTTAAAATTATATTTTTTTAGTTTTCTGTTTTCTTCTTTAATATCATAGTAAATTATTGGAAGCACTATTGATAAGTATTCACTTCTTTTTCTTCTTTGTTTTTTTTCTTCTTTATCTTCTTTTTTTAAGGATTCTTCAATATCTTTTAAATAATTTTTATATTCTTTTTTTAGTGAGAATTCTTTTATTGCTTCTGTAAAAATTTTTTTCAAAGAATTATTACTTGTTTCATAAGGTGTTGTCTTGAACAAGTTTCTGCAACACCAAGTGCATTTTATTGGGCAATTATATTTTTTTCCTTTAATTTCTCCTTGAAATTCTGCTAATACTTTTTCTTTTTCCTTTTTTAATCTTTTTTTAATTTCTTCTGCTTTTTCATCTGTCTTTTTTCTTATGATTTCGCAGAATTTTTTTGTAGAAGCGTGTATTTTATTGTTCATTTCTTGAATGAATTCAAATTTTTGTATTAAAAAAAATTATTATTATTTTTTTAATTGTTTGAATTAATTAAGTGATTATTTGTTTTTGTATTCCTACTTTTTGTGTGAAAAATTTATTTTGTTATTATTATTAGAGCCAGGTATATTATGAAACACATTAATAAGAAAATGCCTTCGTTTTTGCTTATTTTTTTGTCATTAATTATCATTACGCTTAATAATATTGAGCTTATGAAAAAGAAAATCCAGGATACAATGATAAAAGTGTTTACAGTGAATTTTATGGGATTAATTACTGATGTTATTCCAAGGATTAAAAGCACGTTAGTAATGTTGCTTCCAATAATATTTCCTACACCAAGTTTTGAATTATTGTTTTTTGCTGAGGCAATGCTTGTTGCTAATTCAGGCATGCTTGTTCCAATTGCTATAACGATTAAACCGAACAGGGTTAAATTAATTTTATAACTTTCAGCAAGAAAAACAGAACTTGAGACAACAAGGTATCCTGTTATTATTATTCCGAAAATAGTGAACGGGGTTATGATTAATTCTTTAGCGATTTTTGCTCTTGTTATTAGGTTTTCTTCGAAGAATTTTGATTTATGCATGAAGTAATGATATAGGAAATAACTTATTATTAGTATAATGCCTTCTATCCTTGATACATAACCATTCATTAAAAAAAGTATGACAAGAATACTTGAAGTGATGATTGGTATTGTTTCTTTTAATTCTCCTTTTCTTAAATTTCTTATGGGCCTGATTAATGCCATAATCCCTAGTATTAGTAATGTGTTTACTATATTGCTTCCTACGAGGTTTCCTACTGAGAGTTGGTTGACTTTTAGGATTCCTGCTGTTGTTGCGCTTATTAGTTCTGGAAAACTTGTTCCAAGAGCTAAAAGCATGGTGCCTAGGAAAAAAGAGTTTATTCTAAGTTTTTTTGCAAACATTGAGAGAGAACGTGTTAGTAAATCTGATAGATAGAATATAAGGATTAATGAGAGCAATAATATTAGAGCGTCTGTTATCATTATTAATTTAACTTGTTTTTGATTAATAATGTTTTTTGTGTTCGCAAAGCTTTGCTGAACCATGGGTTGTTGTCTGCCCCTTTCTTGTAAGAAAGGTGTAAGTTGCCCCAAAGAACATATTGGTTGTTGTCTGCCCCTTTCTTGTAAGAAAGGTGTAAGTTGCCCCAAAGAACATATTAAAGTTAGTATTCTACTCGGTTGTTGTCTGCCCCTTTCTTGTAAGAAAGTTTTAATTGGTTGCTGGAGGTATCGGAACCGTAGGTTCTCACAGAGGTTCTTACTTAGAAAAACATAAAAGCGTTTATTGTTAATAATTTATCAATGTTTAGGAAGGTTAGTAATGCGGAGAGAATTGAGAGGGAGTTCCGGACTGACAGGATGAGGAATCAGTATATTTTTTATGATTTGAATGTGAGGGCTGGTGATCCTGAGGAATTAAGAAGTTTTACTGCTGAGATTATGCAGGAGGTTGGTTTTAATCCTGTTCTTAATGAATTAATTAAGTTTGAAGACGCTGAGATGGAGGATGTTTTAAGAGGGGGTAGGTTGAAGCCTGTTAAGAATATTGTGAAGGGGAGGAAGGAGTTCGTGGCTGGTGAGAAGTATAAGTTTATGTGGAAGTTTTTTGCTTTTATTGGTTTTTTTTCTCTTTTGTTGTATTTTGTTACGAATATTTTTTCTTTGCAATTGAATAAGGCAGCTCTTTTGATTTTAACCGGGGTTTTCATGCCTTTGAGTTTGATTGTTTATTCTATTAAGGAGAAGATAACGCTTAGTTTGTGGGTTAAGAATATTGGGATTTATAATGTGGAGGATGAGGAGTCTGATATTAGGATTATTTTGTCTGCGGATTGCAGTAAGAAGGTTAAAGAAGCTTTGAAGAAACTTGAGGAGGACGTGAGCGAGGTTTATAATGTTTTGGCTGGGAAGTATGTGCGCAGGAAAGCTTTGAGAGTGGATAAGATGATTAAGAAGAGGAGGGGGGAGACTTCTGCTGTGCCTTTATTGAGGAATATTAGGAGTGTTGAGAAAGAAATGGATGCTCTTGATGCTCGTTTTGCTAATGGCGAGATTTCTGAGAAAGCGTATAATGATGTTAGGGAGAAGCTTGAGCGTAAGAAGGATAAGTATGAGATTCTTTTGGATTTATTGAATATTAAAGAATAAGTTTGTTTTTTTTTGTGTTTGTGTTTTGTTGTGTGAGTTGTTTATAATTTATAAGAAGTTTTTTTTGCGCTTGCCTTATTTTTTCCTTATTTTTTTATTTGCTTATTGTTATGTTTTTTTCTCACTTTTTTCCTTGCTTTGTTCTTTTTCTTATCTTGTTTTTTCGCGCTTGTCTTGTTTTTTTATTTGTTTATTATTATATTTTTATTTTGTTCTTTTTTATTTTTTCTTTTTTTGCTCTCTTTTTTTGAGCGCGTTTGTGTTCTCTTATTTATTCACTTTGTTTTTTTTTTCACTTGTTTTTTTCTTGTCTTGTTTTTCCTTGTTTTTCTCTTCTTTCTTATTTTCATCTTTCATTTTTGATGTTTCTTCTTTTTTTTGTTTTTCTTTCTTATTTTCATTTTTTTTGATTGGTAAATCAAACAAGTTTACTGTGCATTTATTTTCTGTTTTAATGCATCTAACTTTTATTTTGCTTGGAGGGTTTTCACTTCCTCTTTCCCAAATTTTTTCATTAAGTTCTTTGCCTATTAACACTTTTTCAACTTTCATGTGGCGCATAACAAATTTTTGTATAATATTCACGCTTTTCTTAGAACGCTTCCACTTAGGTGTTTTAAGAAATTCTTTTCTTAAAGGAATTACATATATTCTTTCTAATGTTTTTAATTCTGTTTTTGCCATTTATTTACACCTTAATTTTATTTCTTCTCCAATGTCTTCTCATTCTTGGGTTTAATCTCCACCTATGGCTTCTTCTTTTTCCGTATTTTCTTAGCAATGCCCAAAAAGGTCCTGGTCTTGCTTCTTTTTTCGCTTTTGTTAATTTAACTTTTTTCGCTTTATCTTTATTTGTTGCCATTTTCTTCCACTTTTATTTCTTTTGCAATTTTATCTAAAAAACTTCTTCCTTTTGGTGTTATCCTTCTTCCATGTCTTCTTGTGTGCGTTACTTTTTTCACAAATCCTGCTTTTTCTAATTGTTGAAGACATTTTCTTATTATGTTTCCACTTCCTTTATAAAATTTTTCGCTTTTCACTCCTTTATTCTTCCTGCCACCGTATTTTGTTCTTAATCTTTCAACACCAATAGGCCCATGAACATAAACAGTTCTTAGAATTGCAGCGCACCTAATATACCACCAATTCTTTTGGTATGGTGTTCTTTCTCTATTAGTGCCTGTTTTCACAAATAAAGCCCATTCAGGCATCTTAATATCTTCTATTTCTTTAAGTTTTTTTGCCGCTGAATGAATGAGTTTATTTGGATTAACATCATATACTGTTTTCATTTTTTTTCACTTTTTTTTCAACATTGGATTTCCTTTTAAAGTTTTTGCTTCAATATAAATCTTTCTTGTGTAACCACAATTCTTGCAAGTTAAATTAATAAACTTTTTTTTCTTTCTTTTAGTAGCGTTTTCTCCAATCACGAGGTATGAATTGCATTTCTTGCAGTAAGAATAAATGTGTTTTCTTGGCATTTTTTCTTGGATTTTCATTAAAATTTTTTTTGCAATTTTAACATACCTATTGCTTCTTTCAGGATGTTTTTTGAATTCTTTTTTAGCTAAATCAAAAAGAATGTCTATTCTTTCAAGAGCGATTTCTTTTATTTTTTTTGAAACCATTTGCTAAGACATAAAACTTTTTTAGTTTAAAAGATTGCTTTTTTTTTAAAGAGAAAGTTGTTAGCAGTTTATGCCGTTCCCGTTCGAAAACAGTACAGGGCATAACGCTTCAGGGCTTAACTTCTGAGTTCGAGATGAGATCAGGTGTTTCCCCTGAAACTATGACCGCTAACACTCTTTTAGTGAAGAAAATAGTATTTAAACTTTTCTTTTCTTAATTTTTTTTTTAATAAAAATAATATATAGTAATTCTTTTAAAGTCATTTTTGGTTTAAAAACTTATGAAATTTAAATGCACGATTTTATCTTGGGAGGAGATAAGAAACCTTACAAGAAAATTAGTTAAAAAAATTAAGGAGTCAGGGTATGATCCTGATTTTATTGTGAGCATTGCAAGAAGCGGAACAGTTTTAGGAAGAATGCTTGCATATCATTTAGGCGTAAAGAATTTTGTAAGTATTAAACCAACTCAATGGGGGGTTCCAATGAGAAGGAATACAAGGTCTTTTATAACTGATACTTACAAAGTTGATTTGAAGAATAAAAAAATCTTGCTTGTTGATGATATAGCAGATACTGGCGAGTCCTTTATTAGGAGTATTGAGTTTTTGAAAAATATGAAAGAACCTCTTGATATTAAAACAGCGAGTTTAATCAGTGTTAAAGGAACGAATTTTGAAACAGATTTTTTTGCAGAAAAAAGGGAATGGCAGTGGATGATTTTTCCATGGAATTATGATGAGGATATGGCTAATTTGATTGGAAAAATAATTAATGGGAAGAAGATGAGTGTTGAGGAATTAAGAGAGGGATTGAAAGAAGAATTTGGTTTAGTGTTTACAGAAGAGGAAATTAAAGATTTTGTTGAAAAATATAATTTTGTTTAAAAAAATTTAATTATTAAATGATTTTTTTGATTGCATTATTTTTTTTATCCGTACATTATTTTTCCGTCATCACTAATGCTTTTTGGTATTTCTCTTGATTTTTTAATAACATTTTTTAGTGTTTCCTCAAATTTTCTCGCT
This sequence comes from Candidatus Parvarchaeota archaeon, assembly GCA_017609105.1. Lineage (GTDB taxonomy): Archaea > Nanobdellota > Nanobdellia > JAFCGN01 > JAFCGN01 > JAFCGN01. Next base: position 19,895 of record JAFCEQ010000007.1, on the reverse strand, counting down.
TCTTTTATTAATGGTTGCGTGTTCACTTCTAATTTTAGAATTTCATTTAGTTTATCAATTACAGCTGCTGCTGCGTAACCATCAGGCACTGTTGAATGAGCTTCACTAAGATAACACACGTTTTTTACTTTTTTTTCTTTACTTTCAAGAAGTATTGCTGCACTCACTCCAAGGAGCACGCCATTTTTTAATAATTCAGTGTTTTTTTTCACTTCTTTTTCAAGTTTTTCATTATTTATGATAGCAAATACTTTTGGTTTGTCTCTGAGTTTAGTTGTTTCAGGAACTCCAATACCGTCAATGCAAATTATTTTTTTTACTTTGTTTATTTTTGACCATCCAACAATAGCACTTGCTATTGAGTACACTAATTTTTGCGGTATTGGTAATTCGCTTCCAACTAATATTATTCCTTTTTTTTTGCATTGAAAAATACGTATTGGGTGTTGTATTTCACCATCAACTAATAATGCTATTGGAGGAAGTTCATTAGTGTCAACATATCCTATTTGTTTTGCATTTAATTTTTTGATTAAATAATGGATTGCAATGCTTCCCACAAGTCCTGTGCCTTGAAATCCTGTGATTATAATAGGGTTTTGAATACTAACTTTTTTTGGATGAATTTTAACGCTTAACATAATTATGTTAAAAACATGATGATTATTTAAGTTTTGAGAAAAAAGTGCGTCGGCCGGGATTTGAACCCGGGTCAAAAGCTTGGAAGGCTTTTATCCTAACCACTAGACGACCGACGCTTTAAACATGTTTTTAAATGATAAAACTTATTTTAAATACTTTATGTTATCCTTGTTTTTTTTGGAATTTTTTTAAAAAAGGTTCTTGGAGGAAATAAAAGTGTTTCTACCAAAAATATTTAAGTTATTCGTTTATTAAAAAAATGTATGAATAAAGATGAACAAATAGGATATCATAAGGGAGCGATTTCAATACTTCTTAAAGAAAGGGAAGGGCTTACAGGAATGCTTAACATAGTAAATCAATTACTTAAAGTCCATATAGAAGAATTGAAGAAACTTGGTGTTGATATCATGAAACAACCTGAAAAAAAAAGTGATGATGAACTAAAAAGTGATAAACTCTAAAAAAAATTATTAAGTTTTTTTATCCTTGCTTTTGTTGTATATTAAGAATTTCTGAAGTTATTGTTAAAGAAGGTTTAAAGTACTGCGAATAATTCAGGATAGATCTACTTCGTAATCAAAAGATTTCTCGTATGCTCTGCAATCCTTGCAAAGCATTATTTCTTGGTCCCCGCAATCCTTGCAAAATTGTCTTCCGCAACTCCTGCACGCTACTGTTCTTCTTCTTTTCTTGCATATTTCGCATTTTGAAGACATAATTTTTTTATTAGGAATTCTGTTAATATAAATTTTTGTTAAGCATTATTGAGTTAAGTTTATAAAAAACAATAACCATTTTTTTTTATTATGACTGATTTGAAGAAGAGAATCAAAGAGTTAGAGAATAAAATTGATAAATTAGAATCCTTGGTGTATTCTTTGCTCGCGCAATTGCATGAAGATACTGATGATGATTTAATTGATTCTCTTGACATTCCTGTAGAAACACCTATTTTTATTGAAAACATTTTTAAAGATAAGTTTAATGAAGAATAGTATTTATGTTTTAATAATTGAGTGATGTTTTATGCCAAAAGGAAAAAGAAAAAGAAAAACAACTTCAAAAGTTAGGTGTAAGAGAAAAAGAATTAAATACTTAAGTAAATTAAGTAAAGCAAACAGGCGAAGAGCAAAAAATAAGCGTTAATCAAAAAAATGCGTTTTTTTAATTCTTTAAAGTATTTTTTGCATTATTTTTTTTAATCCTTGGCGTGAAGTTCAAAATAATTGATTATAGTTATTATTCAAGAAGCTTTAAAATTTTTTCAAAATTTTTCTTATTCTTATTTATTTTATATTCTTTTATTATTTCTAATAATTTATTTTTTTTAATTTTAAACATTTTTTTTGTTGTTTTATTATTAAAAAACAAGTAAGTTGTGAATTGCGTTACATTTTTTGTGTTCTGAGCAGGATACATTCTTTCAAAATCAAGAAAAATTATTTTATCATACTTACTAATTATTATGTGTTTCACAGGTTTATGCATTTCAAGTTTATTATACCCTTTTATGTCAAGCGTGTAACAAATTTTAAGACATTTCTTAAGAATTCTTTTTATTCTCTCCTTATTCTCTAAGTTCTTTTCTATGAATTCAGGGAGGAACACTCCTTCAACATAATCATATTTAAAAACCCTTAATCCTTTATCATACTCTATGTTTTTTACAATCCAAGAATAATCATGTAATATCATTAAATTTTTGTATTCATTCAAACAAGCATTTTTTCCTGCAGGAATATCTTTCTCCACTTTAAAGCATTTATTATCTTTTTTTAATATTATTGAATGCCTGCCAATAGCAAGAATTTTTGTTGGCGAGTACTTTTTTATTATTTTCTTTGCTCTTTCTTTTTTAATCTTGTTTATCAGCATTTGTTCAAGAATGTTTTTTTCAAAGTTACTAATCATAAAAATGATTAAAATACTAAACTTATTTAATAATATCTATTAAGTGAATAAATGGCATGATGGAATGAAAGAAGCTCTAAAAACCTTAACTAAGGAACAAGCTGTTAAAGTATTAAAATTATTAGAAGAAGAGTACGGTGAGCAAACAATGAGTTTGAAATACGAGAGTGCTTGGCAATTACTTATTGCTGTTATTTTATCAGCTCAATGCACTGATGAAAGAGTGAATAAAGTAACAAAAATCTTGTTCAAAAAATATCCTTCTATTAAAGCATTAGCAAATGCAGATAAAAAAGAATTAATAAGCATTATTAAACCAACAGGGTATTATAATTCAAAAGCAAATTATCTTATTAAAACTTCAAAGTTTCTTGTGAAAAAATATGATTCTAAGATTCCAAAAACAATTGAAGAATTAGTTAAACTGCCTGGTGTTGGGAGGAAAACAGCGAATATTGTACTAAATTATGCTCACAATATCATTAAGGGTATTGCTGTGGACACGCATGTTAAAAGATTGAGTTATCGCATTGGATTCACAAGGAACAAGAATCCTGAAAAAATTGAGAAGGACTTAATGAATCTTTTTAATAAAAAGTATTGGGGGAGGATAAATGGTTTGCTTATTGCTCATGGAAGGAAGATATGCACTGCTAAGAATCCTAAATGCAAGGAATGCGTGATTAATAAAATATGTTTAAGTGCTTTTAAATTCTTGAATTAAAAGATTTAAAAAAGTTCTTTGCTTACTTATTCTTTGTTCAAAAAAATTTTTTTATGATGTGAATCTTGATGAAGAAAAAGCTTGTTTACGTTATTCAAGAGCATTTTGCTAAACACCATCATTATGATTTAAGACTTGAGAAGAACGGGGTTTTATGGAGTTGGGCCATACCAAAAGAGCCTCCTTTAAAACCAGGAATTAAAAGGCTTGCAGTGAGAACAGAAAATCATTCATTGGATTACGCTGATTTTGAAGGAGTAATTCCTGAAGGAGAGTACGGCGCTGGCAAAGTAAGGATTTGGGATAAAGGAACTTATGAATTAATTAATGAGAAGAATTATAAACTTGTTATTAGAATAAACGGCAAGAAATTAAACGGTGAGTACGTTTTAGTTCAATTCGCAGGCGGGAAATCAAGTGATGAACAAAAGAATTGGCTTTTCTTTAAAAAAAAAGAGAAACATTAACAAAATCCTGTTAAAAAAGAAGGTTTATATTTGTTTATTTTATTTATATTGTTTAATGGGGGAATTAAATAATGCGGAGAGAATAATAAAGATAATAACTATTTTATCTTTAATCTTGTTTTTTGTTTCAACCATTTTTTTATTAAGAAATGGAGATAATAATTACGTACACACTTTTCTCCCATTATTTCTTGCTTTGTTCCTTTTTATCGTGTTTTTTTTAAGAGTTATTTCACTTCCTTCAGGAAATAAAAGAGTTTTTTCAAAATATATTTTTGTAGCGTCAATTTTTTTATTAATTGCTGAAATAATTAATACTGTTGTTTCATTTAAGCAAGGAAGAGTTTTTGTTTTTAATACGCCTGCAGATATCTTTTATTTTATTTCTTACGTGTTTTTCTTCATGGTAATTAACCTGCTTCTTGAAGAATATTTTAAACATAATAAAATCGTATTTTTTGTATGTGTGAGTGTTTTAACTGTTTTTGGGTATTATCTTTTATCCCCTATTCTAACATCCCCTTTATTTAAATTTAAAGAAAAAATTTTTAACTTATTTTATCTTGTTGCTTCATTAATTGTAATGCTTCTTTCTCTTCTAATCTTAGTTAATAAAAGAAATTTTCTTTCTTTTTCAGAAAAAATTTTTTTTGTTTTAGCAATTTTTAATAATTCGCTTTACAATTTTTATTCTTTAGTAATAAATTATAAGGGATTTTATAAAACACCTCCAATAATAACTTCATTTTTTTCATTAACTTACTTATTCCTCATAATTGCTTCTTCTCTTATTAAAACAACAAGTTCTTAGAGTTAAAAAAAATTAAAAATATGGAAAGGAGTATAAAAGAAGTTATAAAGAATAAAATAAAATTATTTTTTATGAAAAAACTTCTTGTATGTGATTTAGAAAACACTTTAATTAAGAATTTTAATGTGTGGAGAGAGATTAATAAGAGAATAGGGCTTAAACTTGATTATGAATTATATGAGGATTTTGTTCAAGATAAAATAACTTATGATGAGTGGTGTCAAAAACTTTCTTTTTATCATAATTTTTTAGGAAATGAAAGAATTACTGAGGAAGTAGAATTATTTGAAATTGTCTGGAATGCTTTCCGTCCTTACAAAGGTTCTAAAGAATTCATATTAAAAGCAAAAGAGAAGGATTATAAAACATTGCTTATTACAGGAGGTATTGAAAAACAAGCACTTCTCGCCTTAAATGTTCTTGGATTAGATGATTATGTGAGAACTAATAAGGTGTTAATTAATGATAATGGTTTTAATATCATTCCTTCAAGATTCGGTTTTAACAAAGAACAAGCCTTAAAAGATTATTGCAGGAAAGAAAATGTTAAGATTAAGAATGTTGTGTGCGTTGGGGATTCAGATAATGATGTGAGCATGCTTGAATTTGTTGTTCAGAATGATGGGAAATCTTTTTTAATAAATCCAAGCAAAAGAATTATTTTTGAAAATAATAAGCATTACGTGAGATTAAATAATCATAAGAAACTAATAGATGAGAGAATAAGAATTCTAAAGAAATCTCCATTAGAAAATTATGAACACATTTTATCTTATTTATGAGTTTTTAATTAAGCTTGTAAAACATTAAAAATAAAAACTTTTAAAAATATTCATAATTTAGTTATTCCTTATGTCAAATGAAATCAAAAAATGGGTTTTTTACACAGAGAAAAGAAATGTTTTAATGAATGATGAGGATTTAAAAAGAAAAGGGTTCAGGGTTGAATCAGCAGAGACTATGGGGATTAATAAAAAAGGAACTTTTTTTATTCTTACAGGAACAAAAGAGGATATTGATAAACTTAAAATTTTGAAAGAAAACGCTGAACTTATTGAAGGAGAAGAAGCAAAAAAGATTCTTGAGAAAATAAAAGAACTTGATGAGAGCGTTGTAAGCGGTGTTGGAGGATTATTTGATTAATTATTCTCTTACTTTTTTTTACATTCTCTTATTTTTTTTAGTATATTTGAATTAGTTAAAAAACTATTTTTTAAATAAAAAAAAGCATTAAGATAAAAAAATCTTAACAAAAAAATAATTATACTATGTCTTCCTCAGCAACAACAATGTAATCTCCTACTGCGATTACTGCATTAAATGGTATTTTATAATGTCCTTCCTTGTCTTTTTCTAAATCAAAAGATTTAGCGAATTCTGTTGCTCTGCTTAAAAGCAAATAAATTATTTCTCCAGTTCTTGTTTCAAATACTAAGTCTCCTACTTCTCCGAATTTCTTTCCTGATTTGCTGAGAACCGTTTTGTTTAATAATTGCTTTGAAAGTATTCTACCAGTCAATATCATAACCTCCGTGCATGAATATAATCTTTATGATGGTATTAATAAATTTATCTATATAAGAGTTTATGTATTATTTTTCATTCATTAAAGCTTATTTTTAACACTTTTTTTATCCAATCCATTTTTCTGTTTTTTTAAGAATAATATAATTTATTAATACGAATAAAAGCGTTAAGAATAAAGAAAAAAAGAGGTTTTTTCCTCTAATAGTTAATAATAATCCAATGCTTCCAAAAAATAAGAAAACCCATGCACCGCCCATTCTATAAAGCATTAAACTGCCGTCTGTTGGCGGCCACGGGATTAGGTTATAAATGCTAAAAAGAATGTTAAATATCATTGCTTTTTGAATTAAAGGATTTGTTTTAAAAAAACTTAAAATTATGGCAAGCAATAAAGACATGCCAATGCTTTTAAACGCGATTATTGCTTTCTCTTTTCTTTGAATGGATTCAAACTTATAACCAAGTCTTTCTTTTGTTAATAATTTAAGTTTGTGATAACCTACTAAAAAAAAAGGAAAATTACCATTAGTTATTATTGTTATGAAAAAACTTAAGAAAATCATATTAGGTCTTAACTCATATTCTGATTTAATGTCCAATTTTTTGCTGAAAATCCTCATACAAGTTTCGTAAATAAAAAAACTTATTGAGACAATAATTAAGTATGTTAAGTAGTTTATCAGTCCTTTTTTTAAGTCAGGCCAATCATTAAAAGAAAAAAGAAACGCCATTATTATCACGGCAAGCATGAAATTCATCATTTCTTTTCTATTAATCTTCTTAAACGAAGCTTTTTTTAACAAGTTTTTAGAAATCTTGTTCTTCTTTTCTTTTTCTTGTTTTCTTGTTTTTTCTTTTTTAAGCTCAAATATTTTAAAGAAAAAAATTGAGATGATTAAAACAAAGATTGTAGAAGAGATTATTTGAGATAAATCTTCTCCTGAAAAAATCCCTAAAAATATAAGAATTATTATGAGAAAAAGAACAATTCCTTTAAATAATGTTTCAATATTGCTCATCATATCATCCGCTTATTTTTTCAATTTTTTTAATATAAGTGATTTCAGGTTCTTCATATTTTGTTGTAAACAATCCATTGATTTTAACTTTATCATTTAATTTTAATTCAATATCACTGCTTTTATTTAAATATCTCCATACAGTTATATTATTTTTGTATTCATCACAAAGAGAGAAAATTTGATAAGTGTTCTTGAATTCCTTATAAATTGGTTCACTGCAAATACTTCCATTAACTGAAACATATTTTTCACTTTTTTCTTCTATTAAATCAATTATTCTTGTATCAGCGTATTGGATTTTACCATAAAAAATTAAGGTTATGAATATAAGCGTGATTATTGAATAGGTTATGAATCTAGTGTTTCTTGATCCTAATTTAATAAATAATTCTTGCATCCTATTTTTATTTATAAGCAAAAATAATGAAAAAATAATGAAAAAATAGTTTATGTTTTGATTATTGCTTGCGCATAAATTAAATGAATAATAAGTTTTTGATGGGAAGAGAAGAGGGATTCCAAAATAAGTAAGGGAATCAATGATTAAATGAGATGAGTAACCAACAAAAAATGAAACCCCCCATTTTTTGTTTTTGAAGTTGTAAAGAAGAAAAGAAGGCGCTATTAAGAAAATTAAAGAATGAGTTAATCCCCTATGTGTTTTGAAAATAAGATTTAACAAAGGATACTTATAAAAAATGTCAATGTCTGGCAGTACTCCTGAAATAAGTCCGATTAAAGGATTTAATCCTAAAATAGTTGTAAGAGTTAATCCAAGGATTGCGTGCGTTATCTCTTGTATTTAAGACACCTGAATTTTTTTTATTAAAAAAAATCACATAACAAAAAGCCTGAATAATGCTCTGAAAAAGTGATAACCATCTGTTCCTGGGAATGGAATCATGTTTAAAATCATTAAGAATAAATTTATTTTTTTGCTAGCCCAAAAAGAAAGATACCATTTTCCTTTAACTAATTCATACTTAGTAATTATTAATGATATTAAATATAAAAGCCCGTTCATAAGAGGGCCTGCTAAGGGTATTAAAACATCTGCAAATTTTTGTCCAAATGTTGTTCCAACACCGCCTACGCTAACGTATGCTGGAATGAAGAATATGATTGGTGAGTTCATGAATTTAAGAACAATTCCTACAAGTAAGCCCAAGGCATTCATATAAAAAGTTGCATTAAAACCAAGAATTAATGCTGTGAATTTGTGCCCTAATTCATGCAAGATTATTGCAGGAGATATTGTTATAACACTTAAAAAAAATTCTTCTCTTCCTGCTCTGCTTAATTCTTGTATTTCCGTGCTTTTTATTTTAAAAAAATCCATGAAAATATATCCTACAGCTAAAATAGTTATTATCATATAAATTATTTCAGTGCTTGTTATTATCATTTTATTATTCCCTAAAAAAACCGAGTATTTATTAATTTGTTTGTTTTTATATTCTTATATGAAATACGTTCTTGATTCTTCATGTTTTATTAATATGAGTTCTTTGGATTTTGAAGAATGTGAAGCTTATACAACACCTGAGGTTGTTAAGGAATTAAAAGATTTTAAATCAAAAGCTTTGTTTAACATTATTAATCCAGAGATAAGAGAACCAAGAAAAGAATATGTTGAGATTGTTAAAAAGAAAGCAAGAATAACAGGGGATTTAAATGTTCTTAGCAAGACGGATATAAGCGTTGTAGCTCTTGGAATAGAAATTGAAGGAGTGGTTGTTAGCGATGACTTTGATATTCAAAACATTTGTGAAGAACTAAGAATTGATTGGCAGAGTGTTTCTGGAATGAAGATTAAAAAATCTTTTAAAAGAGAAAAGTATTGTCAGGCTTGCGGAAAAAAATTCAGTAATGATTATGTATTAAATAAGTGCAATGTTTGCGGGCATAAATTAAAACACAGGGTAGTTAAAACAAAAAAAATTAATAAAAAAGAGTGAAACCTGATTTTTAAAAAACTGATTTTTATTATTTTATTAATTACTTCTTCATAAATTATTTTTTTAATAAAAAATATTTATTTTCTTTTTATTTTCTTTTCTTACTGAAAAAAAAGATTTTTTTCATTACCTTGAAAATAGTTATTAATAAGATTACTACAATTACAGAAACAAAAATTCCTCGTATTGATTTATTAGAATAAATTAGAATTATTAAATTTAATATAGTGTCTGGCAGGATTATTCCAAAAAAAACAGGGTATTTTTTAAATTCTTCTTTAGTAGAATTATTTTCATTAAGGTACTTTGCTCCAATATAAAAGATTTTATCAGTTGAAGAGATTGTTATGTTTTTTTTCACATTAGTGTTTTTTTCCAAAGGAATAATCTTTTTGAATTCTGTTATTTTTTTTGTTGAAAAAGTTCTTATGATTAAAGAAACATTTTGATTAAAATTTCCGTAATTTGAGAAATTAATTGGGATAATTGTATTGTTTTCTTTTTTAACAAATTTTCCAACACTCCAACTAATGTTCGCATTTGGTTTTATAACATTCATTAAAATTGAAACAGAACTAACATTATTTGGGAATTCAGGATTAGTGCCTTTGAATTTTAAAGTAAAAGAATAATCTGTTGGTGCTTTTTTTATTTTAACATTAATAGTTTTTTCACCAGAAATAGGAAGATTAAATGTAGCAGGTTCTGGTGTTATCTCACTTAAAGGTGTTGTTACGAATTCAGGAACCACGTTTAATAGAATGTTCCCTTCATTTTTTATTTTAATTATTTTAGAACCTTCTTCAGAAAAAATAAAAACAGGCGATGAATCATAAGTAGCATTTAATAATGCTGTTGGTTTGATAATCACGACTTCACTGCTTTTTTGTTCTGAAGACTCAAGAGGAAAAACTTTTAGGTAAAGCTCGTATTCTCCTGCAGGCGTTTTATTAACATTCCAAGTAATTGTTTCATTTTTTACTTGTGAGTTCATACTTTCATTAAATATTGTTAAATTATAATTTTTTGAAGAGATTCCAATACTTATGTTAGCACTTGTTGTTCTTGTAAAACTAACATAATAATTAATACTAACTACTTCATTTAATTCAAAAACATTTTTTGAAGGATTTATTGAAAGTGTTGCAGCACTGCTTATAGAAAACACATAAATTAGTGCTATCACAAAAAAACATGTTTTTTTAATTAGTGCTTTTTTCATTACTACATTTTAATAATTATTAATATATAAACTATTATGCTTTAATTCTATTTTTTTTAAAATATTTTTTTTGAATTTTTACAAAATTATTGTTTTTTTTATCATTAATATTTATAAAGTATTTTTACTTCTTTCAACAACTATCTATAAAGGAGGAGTAAAAAATGGAAAAAAACATTTATTTTTTTGGTGAAGGAAATTTAAAAATGAAAAATCTTCTTGGAGGAAAAGGAGCAGGATTAAATGAGATGACGAATTTAGGAATACCTGTTCCACCAGGCTTTACTATTACTACAGAAGTATGCAAATATTTTAATGAACATAATAAGGAATACCCGCAAGGTTTGAAAGAAGAAATTCTTTCAAGTATGAAAAAGCTTGAAGAGATAACGAACAAAAAATTTGGGAGCAATGAAAACCCTCTTCTTGTTTCAGTAAGAAGCGGAGCAGCTGTTTCAATGCCTGGGATGATGGATACTGTTTTAAATCTTGGCTTAAATGATGAAAGCGTTGTTGGACTTGCTAAAAAAACAAGTAATGAAAGATTTGCTTATGATAGTTATAGAAGGTTTATTCAAATGTTTGGAAATGTAGTTATGGGAATAGAGCACAAATATTTTGAGGAAATTCTTGATAACAAAAAAAAGACAAGAGGAGTGGAATATGATATTGAATTAACTGTAAATGATTTAAAAGAAGTTATTAATGAATACAAGAATCTTTTTTTAGAAAAAATAGGAAAGGAATTCCCCCAGAATCCTGAAGAGCAATTATTTCTATCAATTGAAGCAGTTTTTAATTCTTGGAATAATGAAAGAGCAATAATTTATAGAAGATTGCATAACATAAAAGGGTTGCTTGGAACCGCAGTGAATGTGCAAGCAATGGTTTTTGGCAATACTGGTGAGAATTCAGGAACAGGCGTGTGTTTCACAAGAAATCCTTCAACAGGCAAGAATGAATTTTACGGCGAATTCTTAATAAATGCTCAGGGAGAAGACGTTGTTGCTGGAATAAGAACGCCAATTGAAATAATTGAACTTAAAAAAATAATGCCTGATGTTTATGAAGAACTTGTTAGTATTGGCAATAAGCTTGAAAAACATTATAAGGACATGCTTGATATTGAATTCACTATTGAGGATAAAAAATTGTTTATTCTTCAAGCAAGAGTTGGTAAACGAACTGCTAAAGCCTCAGTCAAGATAGCTGTTGATATGGAGAAAGAAGGATTAATTGATAAAAAAACAGCTGTTTTAAGAGTGAATCCAGAACAAGTAAACCAACTCCTTCACAAACAAATTGATTATTTAGCAAAACAGAAAACAAGAGTTTTAACTAAGGGCTTGCCTGCTTCTCCAGGAGCAGCAGTTGGTGAAGTTGTTTTTTCAGCATTGGATGCTGAAGAAAAAGCAAAACAAGGAAAAAAAGTTATTTTAGTTAGGTTAGAAACCTCTCCTGAAGACATAAAAGGCATGGCTGTTAGTGAAGGAGTTTTAACTGTAAGAGGAGGTATGACTTCACACGCAGCAGTTGTTGCAAGAGGAATGGGCAAGTGTTGTGTTGTAGGAGCAGGAGAAATTGTTTTTGATGAAAAAAATAAATCCTTTTCTGTTAATTCGCAAGAAGTAAAAGAAGGAGAAATAATTTCATTGGACGGGAATACAGGAGAAGTTTTTGTTGGAGCTCTTCCTCTTGTAGAACCTGAAATTTCAGAAGATTTCAAAAAAATACTTTCTTTGGCAGATGAGTTCAGGAAATTAAAAGTGCTTACTAATGCTGACACACCGCATGATGCAAGAGTTGCTCGTGATTTTGGAGCGCAAGGAATAGGGCTTTGCAGAACAGAACACATGTTCTTTGAAGGCAATAGGATAGTAGCAGTAAGAGAGATGATACTTTCTGAAACAAAAGAAGAAAGAAAGAAAGCGCTTGCAAAATTATTATCAATGCAGAAAAACGATTTCATTGGATTGTTTAAAGTAATGAAAAAACTTCCAGTAACAATAAGATTATTAGACCCTCCATTACATGAATTCCTTCCAAAAACAAATGAGGAAATACAAGAAGTTTCTGAAAACATGGGTGTTCCACCATCAAAATTAATTGAGAAAATAGAGCAATTAAAAGAAGTGAACCCAATGTTAGGGCATAGAGGGTGCAGGTTAGCAGTAACATTCCCAGAAATATATGAAATGCAAGCACAAGCAATTATTGAAGCAGCATGCGAGTTAAAGCAAGAAGGCTATGATTTAAAACCTGAAATAATGATACCTCTTGTATCCTCTGAAAAAGAATTAAGATTGGTTAAAGAAGTAGTGGAAAACAAAGTTAAAGAAGTTCTTGAAAAAAACAATGTTAAATTAGAATACAAGATTGGAACAATGATAGAACTTCCAAGAGCAGCATTAACTGCTGATGAAATCGCAAGAGAAGCAGAATTTTTTAGTTTTGGCACGAATGACTTAACGCAAACAACTTTTGGATTCTCAAGAGATGATGTTGGAAAATTCATTCCAGAATACTTAGAGAACGACATAATAGAACGCGATCCATTCCAAGTATTAGATGTTAATGGTGTGGGAAAATTAGTTAAAATGGGTTTAGAACTTGGAAGAAAAACAAGAAATGATTTGAAAGCAGGTATTTGCGGGGAGCATGGAGGAGAACCAAAAAGCATTGAATTCTGCCATAAAATTGGGCTTGACTACGTGTCATGCAGTCCGTACAGAGTTCCTATTGCAAGGATTGCAGCAGCACATGCTGCAATAAAACAAGAAGAATAAAAAAATCTTCCCCCCTTCTTTTTTTTATTATTTGAGAATTATAAAAAACTTTATGAACTTTTTTAATCTGCTTTTTTCATTAAACTTGTTACAGCGCCTGCAATCTTATTTCTTAATCTTTTGCTTCTTATCTCAGCTAATTTCTCTATTTCTTTTTTATTACTCTCAAAGTCAGTGCTTAATTTATCACCAGCTTTTTCAACTAATCTCTTAGCAGTGCGCTTAATGAATTTTGTTCTAATTCTTCCCATAAGAAAGGATATTACAAAGATGTTTTTAAATATTTATCGATTATTTTTTTTAAAGAATTAATTAATGATTTCTTCAAGAGAATTACTAAACTTTTCAATAACTTTTTCTTTATCAAAGTTTTTTGTGTAAAATTCAGAAATCTTAGAATGCCAACACTCAACTGTTTTTTCTAAATTAATGTATTCAAGAACTGAAACAAAATTTTGCAAATACTTAATTGTATCAAAAGTGTCAATATTTTTTGTTGAATTTTTATAATCAAAACCACTTATTTTTTTAATAAGCAATTCTTTTGTTTGCGAATAGTTTTCATTTGAACTTATTAACTCGTGCAAATCTTTTTGAGCCAAATCATAAATTTCCAAACTCAAAGCAAGAACTCTTAATAAATCATCAATGCTCTTAGAATTTTTTATTGATTCATTCAAACAATAAATAATTTTTTCCTCGTTATTTAAAACAAGATTACTTATTTCCTTACTATGCAATGCATGCTCTCCTGTTCTTTTTCCACTTGAGGAAAAATAACTTTTCAATAAATTCTCTACCATTTTTTACCACTTTATAGTAAAAAAAACATATTTATATAGTTTTTCTTTTTATTCTAACTTTCTTTTTTAATGCATTTATTAACTGAGTTTTTTAGATTAATGTTTTCTTAGTGGTTATTACTTATTATCATAAACTATTTAATTTATGTTATCATATTTCATATTATGAATCAATGGGATTGCTTAATTTTGGGCGGGGTTTTGCTTTTTGCTATCTTATTTATAATGATGCCTGGAGTGAGGTACACTGTTTTTGGAATACTCTTTCTTCTAATCCTTTATGCTTGTTTCAAAATTTTTGTTAAAGAATACAATGATTATGAAAGAGGTATTATTTTTCGTATGGGAAAATTTCATAGGATAGCAGGACCTGGTTGGGCAATTGTAATTCCTTTTTTTGAAAAAGAATTTCAGAGATTAGATGTTAGAACGCACATGATTAATTTATTAATCCCAAATGCTTTTACAAGAGATGATTTAAAATTAAACATTGATGGTATTGCTTATTATAATATAAACAATCCTGATAAAGCAGTTCTTAAGATTGATAATTATTCAGAAGCATTAAGGAATGCTCTTGTTGGTGAAACAAGAAATATTATTGGAAGCATGAGGATGAGAGAGCTTTTTTCAAACCTTTCTAAATTAAATGATTTGTTAAGAGATGCAATAAGAAGGCAGACATGGGCGTGGGGTATTGATGTTCCGAAAATTCAGTTAAGAGGGGTTATGCCTGATTCAGAGATAATTGAGGCAATGCAACAAAAAGAAATTACTGCTCAACAATTGCAAGCTCAAAGATTTGCAGCAGAAGCAAAAAAAGTAATGATTGAAGCGATTGGAGAAGCAGCAGAGAATTTGAGTGATAGGGCTTTAATGTTCTTTTATTTAAAAGCACTTGAAGAAATGGGTAAGGGAAGCGGAACTAAATTAATTTTTCCAATGAAATTCTTTGATGTTTTAGATAATTTAAGCCCTCAAATCAATTCTGATTTAAAGAGTGCAGGAATAAAAATGGATGAGAATTCTATAATAAATAATTTAAAGAAAATTCTTTCACAACAAAAATAAATTTTTTATAAACAAATTCTTAAATTTTTTTTGTGATTTAAGCACAAAACTTAATTAATTCATTAAGTTTTGTTAATGTTATTATGGTGTTTGTTTTAAAAGAGAATAAAGGGCTTGTTCTTGAAGTTAATGATAAAGTGTTTTCTTTTGATAGTGTTCATAGTAATTCCACGCATGCTTTTATTGGTCACGCTCATTCAGATCACTTAATTAAGAAGAAGACAGGGGTGCCTGTGCTTTTAAGCACAGAAACAAAGGAATTGATTAAAGCAAAATGCAAGAAAGGGGATAATGGCATAAATTATGTTGAGGAATTAGATAATGCTCGACTCTTGGATGCTGGGCATGTTCTTGGAAGCAAAGCACTTCTTCTTGAATTAGAAGGTAAGAAAATACTTTATACAGGAGATTTTAGCACAAGAGACAGATTATTTATGAAAGGATTCAAGCCAGTGAAAGCAGATATTTTAATTATGGAAACAACTTTTGGAAAAAAAGAGTATGTTATGCCAAAATTCAAAGAGGTTGCTCAAGAATCTCTTGATTGGGTGGAAGATGAATTAAAAAAAGGATATAATGTAATGCTTCTTGGTTATTCTCTTGGAAAAGCACAAATCTTGTGCAAATTATTCGAAAAATTGCCTTACCCTATTTTTGTTGATAATCAAATTATGAAAATTAATAGTGTTTATTCTGATTTCGGAATTGAATTAAGAGGTTTTACTTCAATAAGAGATGCAAAAGAGAGAGGATATCTTTCTTATCCTTCTATAATGATTCTTCCTCCGCACATGGTTAAGTATTATTGGACTCCTGAAACAAAAACTGCTTTTTTTACAGGTTGGGCAAACACAGGATATCCTAATAAAAAAATAATGAATTATGATAAAACATTTTCAATGAGCGACCACGCAGATTATAATGAATTAATACAAGTTGTTAAAAAAGTGAACCCTGAGATTGTTTATACTATTCACGGTTTTAACAGGGAGTTTGCAAAAGATTTAAGAACTTTAGGTTATAATGCGAAGCCAATAGTTGCCGGGCAAACAAAAATTGAAGATTTTTGAAACAAAGAATTTTTTTTAATAAGAATGATTTTTTTTAATGTTTTTTTATTTTTCCAAGAATTGTTCTCACACCTTTTTTTAAATCTACTTTTTCTTCTTCTTCAACATATTTTTTTTCATTCACTCTTGTAGTAATTTTTTTTGGCAAGAAAGGGCATGGAAGCGCGTTCTTAATGCTCAAGTCATAAGTTTTTATTTTTTTAGCAATACTAATTATTTCTTGTTTATCAAAACCAAGTAAAGGCCTGATTATTGGTGTTTTAATGTCTTTTGAAATAAAACGCATATTCTTTAAAGTTTGACTCGCTACTTGTCCTAAATTATCTCCAGTAATAATAAAATCATAATTATTTTTTTCACAAAAAGCACTTGCCACATTAAGCATTATTTTTTTGCAAAAAATACAAGTGAATTTTTTATCGCACTTTTTTTGAAATTCTTTCATAAGAACCTTGTGTTCAGCAAGAAATAATTTTCCACCAATTCTCTCACAAAGAAGTTTTATTTTTTCAATTTCTTTTTTGTTTTCAGTAATTTTAAAATGAAGGAAATCAACATCATAATTTTTTTTCTTAACTAAATAAGCGCTAACTATTGAATCAATCCCCCCGCTTAATAAGCAAAGCCCTTTCATGTTTTTTCAGTAATTCTTTTAAGAATTTTAAGTTTATTGTTAGACTCTTTTTCAAAAAAGTTAAAACTATGAATAAATTACTTGTGATTAGCATGATTGATGTTCACGCGCATTTAACTAATAAAAAATTTGAAGGCAAGCTTAAAAACTTGAACACTGAATTGAAGAAAAAAGGCATTAAAGTGATTTGCGCTGGCTTAAATTTTGAAGATAATAAAAAAGTGCTTAAGATTTGCTCTAAATATGATGCTTTCTTCCCGGCATTAGGGTTTTATCCTGATATTGTTGAAAAAAGTGAGTGGAAGCAAGAATTAAAAGATGTTATTAATCAAATTAAATCCAATAATATTGTTGCAATAAGTGAAGTAGGGATTGATTATAAAATCAATAAGAAAAAGGAAGAACAAAAAATTGCTTTTAAAAAAATGATTGAATTAGGGATTGAATTAGAATTGCCGCTTATCATTCATTCAAGATGGTCTGTTGGAAGAGTTATAGCAATGCTTAAAGAATATGAAGAGAAGATAAAGAAAAAAAGATTAATACCTATTCTTCATGCTTTCAGCGGGAATGAGAAAGAAGTGTTTAAAGCATGGGAGTTAGGATGTTATTTTAGTATTCCATCAAATATTGAAAAAGTGCCTCAAAAACAGGTTTTAGCAGAACTTGTTCCAACAAATAAATTGTTCTTGGAAACTGATTCACCATACATGAGCGTTAATTCTGAAATTAACACGCCAACAAGTATTTTGAATACTGTAATAAAAATCGCTGAAATAAAGAGAATGCCTGTTGAGGACTTAATAATTCAAATTGAAAAAAATGAGAAAAAAGTTTTTAAAAAAATCTCTTAATACTTCTTAGGGATTTTTGGTTCAAGATAACATGTTTTTGAATTAAACCCTGGTGGATTTGGAAGATCTAATAAATCCTCAATTGTGCTTTTTGGAGGGACTGGAAGAGAATCAATTAATTCTTGCAAATTACTTGAACGCATGCCACCCCCACCACTGTCTTTACTTACTTCTGAAACAAGAGAATACAATCTTTTGAATCCTAAGAATTCCTTTTCAGAAAAAACAGATTTTTTATCAATTTTTTCTTTTATTTTAGTAAGATAATCAATGAATTTCTTTCTTGCAGAATTAGAAATATCAAGGGTTCCGAATTTTCTTGCCATTTCTTTACTTAATTCTTTCAAACCCTTATAAGTAATATTTTTAAGATAATAAACTCCTTTTTCATTTTTTATTTTCAACAAATACTCTACCATATTTATCACTAAAAAGTAGTTATTTAAATATTTTTTTGTTTTTTTAAATTTTGTAAAATTTTTTGAAAATATCTGTTTTTTCCAGAAACATATGTGTTTGTGTTTTTGATTGCAATCCTTATTCTTATAATGGTATCATTAACTCTTAAATCTTGATTTTAATAATCTTAAATTTGTTTCATAAAAAATATTTCTTTCAAAATTAGGGATGAAATTGAATAAGAACTTACCATCTAAATAATAATTGCTTTTCTTAAAAATATCTAAATTTTTCTCATGATGAATGTCTTTTTTTATTATGTCATCTAATAAAATATAATTTTTATTTGATTTAATATTATATACGCTGGCTTTTGTTGGTATAATTACTTTTTTTATTTTTGCATGATTAAAAAGTGAGTCAATAGTTCTTTTTTGGCAAAAACCAAAATAACAACCCATTGAAAGAATAGTATCATATTCTGACATTTCTTTTGCAGTTTCTTTATTTAAACACCCGTTCATAGAGGAAATAAAGTTAAACTTTTTTTCAAAAAAGTCTTCAATGCTTTTTTTAACCTTTTTTTTATTTTCACAAGGATGTAACAAGAAGTATGTTTTTTCAAAATTAAGAGAATTAAGAACTTTTTTTGAATAAGTGAAAACATTTTTTCCATTCGGAAATTCCTTCAAATAAAGCCATCTTGGAGTTAAATGAGTTATAATTGGAAGTATTTCCATAATTTTTTTTCTATGAAACTATTTAAAAGCATTTCTCTCAGAAAAATAATAAGATATATAATTACCTTCTTATTATATATACTTCATTATGCAGATGGAAATCGTGTTTTTAGGAACAAGCAGTATGTATCCTACTCGTGAGAGAAATCATTCTTCAGTGCTTGTTCGCTATGAAGGAGATTATAATCTTTTTGATTGCGGTGAAGGAACGCAAAGACAACTAAGAATTGCAGGAATAAGTCCTTATAAGGTGGAAAATATTTTTTTAAGTCATTGGCATGGAGATCATAGTTTAGGTTTAGGAGGAGTAATTCAATCATTAAACGCTGCTGATAGAAAACACACATTGCATGTGTGGGGGCCTGCAGGAACAAAGAAGAAAGTGCAGAAAATATTAGATACTTATGATTTCCACAAGAAAATGCCTGTTGAAGCTCATGACATAACTTGTGAGAAAGAAAGAATAATTTATGAGAATGAGCATTTTTTTGTGAAAGCTTTAAGCGTGAAGCATAATATTCCATGCCTTATTTACAAGCTTGAAGAAAAACCTAAGAGAAAAATTAATGTGGGTTTTTTAAAGAAATTCGGTTTAAAACAGGATAAAATACTTGGAGAACTGCAAAAAGGAAAGGATATAGTATGGGAGGGCAAAAAAATTAGTGCTAAAAAAGCTACAGTATTAGTTCCTGGAAGAAGTGTTGTTTACGCTGTTGATTTTAAGATTGATTCAAGAGTTGTTGATTTCTGCAGTAATGCCACTATTTTAATTTGTGAAAGCACTTTCTTATCCAAAGACAAGGAGAAGCTTGTGGAGAGATATCATTTAAGTGCAAAGGAAGCTGCAGATTTAGGTAAAAAAGCAAGAGTTGGAAAACTTGTTTTAACTCATTTCAGTCAAAGATATACTGATATAAAACCTTTAGTTGCAGAAGCAAGAGAGGTTTTTAAGAATACAAGACCTGCAAAAGATTTCTTAAGAATTCTTGTTAAGTAAGACCATGAAAAATAATTCAGAAAAAAAATCTTAATATTTTTGCTTGTAATCATGTTTTTCTAATTAAGGTTTCACCGCAAGCAGGGCATTTTATTGTAGAGCAAGGAATTCCTCTCTCATGCTTTGTTTTATGCCCGCATTTCGGGCACACACAATATCCTCCTAATTTTTCCTCAAGTATTTTATTTTTAAACACGTATGTGCCTCCTTCTATTTTAATAGCTTTTCCATTAACAAGGGAATCTGCAATTTTT
>JAFCEQ010000024.1 GCA_017609105.1 Candidatus Parvarchaeota archaeon | reverse complement strand
CATTGGTCCTGGTAATGAGAAGAAAGCACACCAAGTGAATGAGTGCATCAGCATAAAAGAATTAAATGAAGGTGTTAAGTTTTTCAAATCCTTATTAAATAAGAACTTATTCAATGGAGGATAACATGGTTCGAATAAATTCTCCTCACACTCTTAAAAACAAGTAACAAAATAAATAATATAAACGAAGTGTGTGTAAGGTAATTAATATGTTTGAGGAAGAAGTGATCAAGGTTTTAAGGAAGAAGGTTGAATTAAAGCCTGAGGAGATAAAAAGAGTAGTAGAAATCCCTCCTGACCCTGAATTAGGTGATATTGCATTTCCTTGTTTTATTCTGAGCAAGGAATTAAAAAAGAATCCTAATCAAATAAGTAAGGAATTAGAACAAGAAATCAAGCCAACAGGAGTGATTGAAAGAGTTCAGGCGTGCGGGCCTTACCTTAATTTCTACTTAAATAATGAGGAAGTAAGTAAAATAATTTTAAAAGAAATAATAAAGAAAAAAGAAGATTATGGTAAAGGAGAGAAAAATAATAAAGTAGTTGTTATTGAGTTCCCGGCTCCGAACACTAATAAGCCCTTGCATTTAGGTCATTTAAGAAACATGGCGTTAGGTGAGAGTGTTTCCAGGATTTATGAGTTCTTAGGTTACACTGTTAAAAGAGTTAATTTGTATAATGATAGGGGAATTCATATTTGTAAGTCAATGCTTGCTTACAAGAAATGGGGAAAGAATAAAGAACCTAATAAGAAACCAGATCATTTTGTAGGGGATTATTACGTGTTATTCGCTCGTAAAGCAGAGAAGAATCCTGAATTGCTTGAAAAAGCTCAAGAAATGCTGAAAAAATGGGAGCAGAAGGATAAAGAAGTTAGGGCTTTATGGAAGAAAATGAATTCATGGGCTTACAAAGGATTTAATGAGACATTCAAAAAGTTTGGACTTAAAAAGTATGATAAAAATTATTATGAAAGCAAGATTTATACAAAAGGCAAAAAAATTATTTTAAATGGTTTAAAAAGAGGGTTATTCGAGAAAGATGAAACAGGCGCAGTAATTGTTGATTTAAAAGAACTCGGCAAAAAAGTATTGTTAAGAAGTGATGGTACAAGCGTTTACATAACACAGGATATTTATTTAGCTAAGAAAAAGTATGATGACTTCAAGTTTAATAAATCAATTTATGTGGTGGGAAACGAGCAAATACATCATTTCAAAGTATTATTCAAAATTTTAGAATTACTTGGATTCAAATTCGCTAAAAATTGTTATCATTTAAGTTATGGAATGATTGAATTACCTGAAGGAAAAATGAAATCAAGAGAAGGAAAAGTAGTTGATGCTGATGATATTATAAACAAAATGATTGAACTTGCTGAAAAAGAAATTAAGAAAAGAAGAACAATCAAAAAAAGTGAAAAAATAAAAGAATTAAGCAAAAAAATAGGTGTGGGAGCATTAAAATATTACTTGCTTCATTTCTCTGCAGAAAAAAACTTTGTTTTCAATCCAGAGAAATCAATAAGTTTTGAAGGAGAAACAGGGCCTTACTTAATGTATTCTTTAGTTAGGGCAAAAAGAATACTTGAAAAAAATAATGAAAAAATTAATTCAAGAATAAATTTTGAATTATTAAACACAAAAGATGAGATCTTGCTTATAAAAAAACTTGGAGAATACCCAAGAATAGTTAAAAAAGCAGGGAAAACATACTCTCCTCACATAATATGCGAGTATGCTTTTAATTTAGCAAATTTGTTCAATGCTTTTTATGAAAAGAATCCTGTTTTAAATGCAGAAAAAAAAGTGAGAAAAGCAAGATTAGTGTTAGTGCAAAGTTATAAACTGGTTATGTCTTCTTGTCTAACTTTGTTAGGCATTAAAGAAGTAAAAGAAATGTAAAAAAAAGAATACAAAAAAAACAATAAAAAAGTTATCTACTTAATAGTAGTAATATTTAAATATGTGTTTTTTCATTATTATTGTTATGGATGATGTGGAAAAAATTTTTTATTTAAAAAAGGAAGAGAATCCTGTTGAAATAATTTATGAAGTTTTTGATAATATTTATGGAACCTTAAAAAGAATTAATGAGAGATATAATGAATTAGAGGAAATAGTAAAAAAAGAAAATTTTGGAGAAGAAATAAGTTTATTGATTGAGAGCAGTAAAAAAAATTCTTCATTGTATAATTTAGTTTCTGAAATAAGTTCTTTATCAATTGGGTTAATGGGATACGTAAATAATCCTGAATTGTTTGAAAAAAATTTTGAAATTCTTTTAGAAAAATATAGTTTATTAAGAGGAGAGAGATATGCGGAAAAGAAAAAAGAAAATATTTTTAGTTTAGAAGAGAAAACAATTCAGTTCATCAAAAATTTTTATCAAACAAGAAAAATTGAAAAAAACTTTAAAAATTTTGGGATTAAATTGGATGAAAAAAATCAAGAAAGAGTTAAAAACCTTTATTTGAATGCTGCTCTCTTATTTAAAGATAAAAAAATTAATGAAGCAATAGATAAGCTTATGGAGATTCAAAACATTTACTTGCAATAATTCTTAAAAAAAATAGTTTTTTTAATCATAAAAATTAAAATACAATCTTATTTTATTACTTATTGCCCCTGTAGTATAGTGGATAGTACGCAACCCTGCGGAGGTTGAAACCCGGATTCAAATTCCGGCAGGGGCATCTTTTATAAGAATTCTAAAAAGCATTCAAATTATTCTTAATAAAAAAATATTATTTTAATAAATTATAATTCTAAATCTCTCAGAACATGACATTAATGCTTAAGCTTATAAACTTGTTTTTTCTTATGATTAATTTATGAGTAGTGATGAAATAAGAATTCCAAAAACAGTTATTAAAAGAATCCTAACTGAATATGTTGGGAAAAACAAGAAAGTAAGATTCAGTAATGAAGCTGTTAACAAATTAGTTGATTATTTAGAAAGTGTTGGCGTGGATATTGCGAATGATGCTATACGATTAGCAAAGCATGCTGGAAGGGAAACCGTTAATTTAGATGATATTAAAATGGTTCTTAGATAAGAATTTCTTAAATCCTTTTCTTAAATTAATTATTATTCTAATAAATATTTTGTGAAATATATTAAGCATAACATTTAAAAATAGTGTCTCCTGTATTTCTTTTAGTGGGTGGTATTAATGAAAAGAAAAGCAGAAAGTGGAAAAAAAATTAAGAGTTTAACGTCTTTTTTCTTAAGAGAAAAACCTACGAACATGCTTATTCAATTAAAAAAGAATGAACGCAAAAGGTATGCGAGTGTTCTTGCAAAAGAAGTTGATTGCACTTACTCTCATACTGTAAGAATTCTTCAAGAATTAGAAAAGAGAGGATTAATTACTTTTGATAAGAGAGGAAGATTAAAAGTTATTACTTTAACAAAAGAAGGCAGTGAAATTGCAGGAGTTCTTCAAAAATTAGTAAGTCTTCTTGACAAATAATTAAAATTTTTTTTTAATTAATTTTTTTCAGAAAGCTCGTCTAATTTCTTTCCATAAAGTTTTATTCTCTCATAAGTTGGTTTTAAAATGAATGGCTCAAAATGAGTTTCTAATAATTCATTCAATGACATGAACTCGCGTAACCTATAACCTTTTTCCTTCTTTTCTATAAACCCTATTTCTTTTAACCTTCTTAATTGCCTTCTAATGTTTGGTGGCGTGCCTCCTTTTCTTTCTTTAAGCAATTTATTAATTACGTCTGTTGGAACTAATTTTTTATGCTTTCTTGCTTTTAAGAATATTTTTAAAAGTGAAACAATAATATCTCTTGAATCTCCGGGTTGAAGTAATCCAATGCTAATACAAAATTTTCTTAGAACCTCATCATAATTATTTGTTGGCTTCTCCATTTTTCGCATTGTAAGTTCTAATAAAGGCAGATCCTTGTAAACTCTTAATTTCTTTTCATCTTTCATTATAAATTATTATTTCTTAGAATTTATAAATGTGTTTTTAATTTATATATAATCATGGAAACAGTGTCTGCAAGAAGTGCTTTTTTAGGAATAATTATAATAATTTCAAGCATGTTTTTTCTTTTAATCAGCGTGAATTGGCTTGTGCAAACCCAAAAATACAGAAGTGAAAAAGGGTATAATGTAACAATTAATGAAAGTGAAAAAGGAATTCTTTTTTTCAGTAAAATCCCTGTATGGGCGATTTACTTATATGCTATAATAATTGTGATTACAATCATTTTTCTTCTTAATAAGAAAAGACGTGAAAAAACAGAAGTTGAAAAATTAAGGTACAGGTAATAATCCTTTTTTGATTAAGCTCGTTCTAACTTAATTTTTTTTCTTAGTTAAATATTTAAAGAATCACTTTTGTTTTTTTAATTATGAAAATTTATGTATCAAGCAAAAACACTACTGATTTTGAAAAATTATTAAAAAAATGCTCTGAATTAGGTTTTGAAGGCATAGAACTTGATAATGAGGATATAAACGAAAGAAATCTTGATTTGCTTGGGAAATACAAGAATAAAATAAGGGTTATTGGTATTGCAGCAAAATACAAGGATTTCAAATATCAATTGTTTGTTGCAGAATCCTTAAATTGTGAATACATTTCTCTTCCATTAAACTCTCCTGATGATTTGCAAAAAATAAATATTATTGCTGACGCTGCAAAAAATTTAGGCATAACAGTGGCTTTAGAAAATAGTAAATCAAGCGAGTTATACAATACAGAAAAAGAGTTAATGAGTGTTCTTGAAAGATTAAATAAGGATAATGTAAAACTCATGATAAATACTGCTGATGCTAAAGTTTTTAATCCTTCATTAATGGCTTTTAACAAAATTAAACACAAAATAATTGCTTTCCATTTAAGTGATGTTTATGGAAGAACAACGGGTTTGCCTTTTGGGTTAGGAAAATTTGAGTATATTAATCCTTTAGTAATGGGGTTTAAAAAAGAGAAAACTCCTTGGATAATAAGACTTAATAAAAGATATGATTTGCTCGATGCATTTTTAAGCAAAGAAAATTTTGTTAAATATTCTAAGGGAGTAGGAGATATTAATAATATTTCACTTCATTATTAGTGTTTTCGTTTTTCTTTTCTTTCTCCACTAAGTTCATCCCTGGAATATCAAAATCAAAATCATTTTTTGGCTTTGCATCTCTTACTATTGGAGTAATAACTTCCTCTCGTCTCACAGTTGGAACAATAATGTCATTATTGAATTGCATTTTATTATCATAATCCTCATTTGTGTTTTCATTTGTTCTTGTTTGAAAGGTTCTTCCTTGTCTGAATAAAATCATTAATTCATTATCATATTTTTTTAAAAAAGATGTTAAAACATCTCTTAACATCCTGCATTCATCAGGCGTTAATTCCAACTCTAATCCAAAATTATTTTTGCTTAATCTTAGTTTAACCCCTCCTTCTTTTATGAATCCAACATTATTTATTTCAGGCAAATTAGCGTCAAGAATAAAATTTTTTTCTCCTGCCAAAGTGTTTTTTGTTTTATTTAATATTATTGTCATAAATAATTAATAATTAAAAATAATAAATAAGAATTGTTATTGTAGATTATAATGAACAAGGACGCTCACTTAATGATTGCTGCATTAATTGGTTATTCAATAGTTGAAGTATTAGATATTTTTTGGCAGAACTATAATCTCGGGTTTAACACAAGATTCTTAATAATTGTTTGCTCCATGATTGGAGCAATACTTCCTGATAAAATAGAAAAACCAAAAAGTTGGAGTCATAGAAAATTTTTTCACTCAAAAACGTGGGGCGCTGCAATCTTGTTCGTAGGATTTTCTTTCTTAAACAATCCTTACATGGTTGCTTTTTGCAGCGGGTATTTAAGTCATTTATTGCTTGATTATACTACAAGAAAGAAATTACCGCTTTTATAAAAATTTTTTAAAAGGCAATTTATTTAAAGTAATAATAAAATAAAGCAATAATAAAAAAAATAATTATTATGAGCCTGTAGCGTAGTCTGGATAACGCGGCAGCCTTCTAAGCTGTAGATCGGGGGTTCAAATCCCTCCAGGCTCACTATTCATAAGAAGGTTATAGTCTTTTTTTTGAAGATAGATTGTTTCATTTCCTTGAATAATTGCTACAGAATTTTGTGTTTCTTGCACACTGTTTTTATTTTTTTTAATTAATTCTAACAAATTTGACTCTAATAACTTCTTTTCATTCCTCTTAAACATAAAACCCATTATTTCATTTCCAACCATTTCTTCAATTATCACACGATATTTATTTTCTTCAACATTTTTTGCTAACACATCTAAATAACACATTTTTTATCACCTCTTTGTTTATGATTCTGGCTATTAACTAATCAAAAACCCTTTTTATCTCAGCAAAACAATAACTGAGATTACATTAAAAAGATAAAGAGAATAGCCAAAACCATGTTAACACTACTTAATCCATTTAAACAGATTAATTTAGTGTTTAACATAAAAAAATAATGAAAAATAACTTAATAAATAATTTTTGGTAACCCATGAATAAATAGGGGAATAAAGGAAGAATATTATCTTTTTCTTTTTATATACTAAAAAACATATAATTCTTAGTCAAGGGGATTTAACCCTTTTATATTCACGGAGAGCAAAGCTCTCCTTCACACCCCTTATCATATTCAACCTTCTTCTTTCTTTTTTTAACAAAAAAAAATAATTAGTATTGAATTCATAATTTAATGTTTGCTTTCTTCATTATTTCTTTCATTCTTTTAATTGTCTTTTTTTTCTCAAAACCTTTTTCATATTCTTTTAAATAAGTTTTGTATCTTCTTCTTATTTCTTTTAATGCTGCTTTTCTAATAATTCCCTCATCAATTATTCCTTCAGAAACCTTATTCACACCCATATCAGTTGGGGAGTAATAATTTTTCATAGGATTGTTTTCTTGTTTGAATTTTTTGAGAAGAGCTTTCAAAATCCTGAAATTATAGATATCCCTGTTATAATTAACTGCTTTAATGCCATAATATTTTAAGTGCAATGCATCAATTTCGTTTTTATCTCCTAAATCAGCTGTTGCTGCTTCATAAGCTAGATTAACAGGATGGTTTAATGATAAATTCCATACTGGAAATGTCTCAAATTTTGCATAACCTGAGAGTTTATTTTTCTTAAATTCATGATATAATTGCGAGAGAATAAAACCCATTTTTCCGCTTCCGCTTGCAATTCCTGTAACAAGAATCATTTTCTTCTTAAGAGCAATGTATGGTTGCGCGCCATAACCCTTCTTGCTTAATAATTTTTTAATATTAGAATAATCCTTAATTTCTTTGAAGAAAAACACTTTGTAATTTTTTTTCTCTAAAAGATTTTTGAATTCAATTGCTTTTTTTTCATCATTGAATCTTGTGATAATAATCGCTTCTGGTGTCATATTGTTTTTTTCAAGTTCTTTAATCTCTTTTAGTGCTTCCTTTTCATAACATAATTTAGTGTCTTGTAATCTTTGTTTTGACTGTAATTGCTTGGCATTAACGCAATAAACCACGCTGTAATTCTTGATTGCTTTAAAAATCCTTAATTTCACTCTTGGATCATAACCTGGTAGAACGCGGCTCGCATGCCCATCATACACTACCTTGCCTCCGAGTTCTAAATAGAATTTATGTTTAAACATTGCTCTGCGTTTTTTTATTGCTTTTAATTGCGCTTTAAAATACGCTTCATTATCAAATCCTTTTTCCATAAGTTGTAAGAAAAACATTTTTGTGTAATAAACATTTTTAAATTTTTTTTAAAGTTTATCTTATTTTAACGTAGGATTTCCACCAAAATATTAAATCTTCAAGCATTTCACTGAATTTCGTGCTTAAGGTAATGGGGTCTCGCTTGCTCTTACGCTGTAATACTCCTGCTCTTCTTAATGATAAAAAAACTTGCCAACCCGTGCTCCTGCTTATTCCTGCTTTCTCCACTAAGTCCTTGAAATACACTTCTTCTTCAGAATTCTTAATGTATTCAATCATTTTTTTTGCTATACTTGCTTGCTTCTCGCTTTTAAATAAGGACTTGCAGAAATCATCAAGATTGAATTGCCCGCTATGAAGCAAGGCGTTCATTTTCTCGTAATCAATTTTTAATCTCGCCCAAAAACTTTCTTTCTTGCGCTTACGCCAATACTCC
>JAFCEQ010000006.1 GCA_017609105.1 Candidatus Parvarchaeota archaeon | reverse complement strand
AACACATATGCCCAAATTGTGTTTGATAACTTACAATTTTGATTAATTTATTATGCCCAAAATAATTTAGATACTTCTAATTTAAATACTTTATTGCTATTTTTAAGAGATTTTGAGGAAAATATAAATCAAATTATATTGTTTAAAGAACATAATAATTTAAAAAATGTGTTTAATTTTACTTTTGTATGTATTATAAAAAATCATTTATTTTTGACCTTGATGAAACCATAAGAGTAAGCACGAATGATTATTGGCTGCCAAAAAAAAATTTTGTTGATAAGATGCTAAAAATACCTGAAATAAAACAAAAATTCCATTATGAAAAAATACTTGAGATTATTAATAAAATTAGTTCTACAAGAGTAAAGGGTGGAGAAATTTTTGGTATGACTTTTGATGCACTTTATTTTAATTGCCAAAGATTTCCTTCAAGTTTGCAGATAACTTACACATTTCTTTGCAAGGAAGCAGGAATAGAACCTAATGAAAAATTATTAAAAAAATTATACGCTATTGGTATGAAAGCATTTGATAAAAAACAATACAAAAACGATTTTATGCATGGTGCAAAGGAAACTTTAGATTTTTTATTAGAAAAAGACTGCAATCTCATTCTTTTAACAAAAGGGGACAAAACAGTGCAAAAAAACAAGATAAATGCTTTAAATTTAAATAAATGGTTTGAAAAAATGTATATTGTCGAAGATAAAGACAAAAAAACATTTGAAGAATTAATAATTGATTTAGAACTTGAAACAGAAAAAACATATTCTGTTGGGAATTCTTTTTCAAGTGACATAAAGCCAGCGTTGGAAGCAGGGATTGGAGGGATTGAAATACCTTTTGTGACATGGGAATTTGAAAGAAAGGAGGATAAAAAAACAAGAGAAATCAAAAAAGAGTTTCTCAAAAAATATAATAATCGATATTTTTTAATTAACCTTGTATGAATCTCTTTAATTCTGAATTTTATCTTATTTTCTTGTAAGAATTCCTCTTTTTCTGCAAAAAGTTTATAAAAATGAAAAGTAAAGAATTAATTCCCCCTAAAAAAACACATAATGCGTTCGATTTTCGAACGCCTTATTTTTTTATTTTATTATAAATTCACCAAAACCTTTAAAAGGAGTATATTGTTACTAAATAGTAATTAAAAATTTAAAAAGGGTAGTAGTTTATTTAAATAATAAATGTTTAAATAACAACTTGATGGTGAATAAGAATGTTGCTTGATGAAAATACTTTGGCAAAATTGAGAAGAGAATTTAATTTAAATCTTTATGAAGTTAGGATATGGGTTAGTTTACTTTCAAGAGGCGTTAGCAGTGCAGGAGAATTAAGTGATATTGCGAATGTCCCAAGAAGCAGAGCATATGATATTCTTGAATCTTTAGAAAAAAAAGGATTTGTTTTAATGAAACTTGGCAAACCTGTTAAGTACATGGCATTACCACCATCAGAAGTTATTGAGAGAATAAAAAACAATTTAAAAGCTGAAACAGAAAAAAAAATTAAAAGAATTGAAGAAATGAAAAGCAGCAATTTAATAAAAACACTTGAAGACCTTTACAACAAAGGAGTTGAGTACATAAATTCTTCTGATTTAACAACAGCAATAAGAGGAAGAAAAAACATTTACAAGCAAATAAACTCAATAATTAACAATGCAAAAAATTCTATTATAATAACAACAAATGAAACAGGAATTGTAAAAAAATATGATGCTATAAAAAACGCATTGGATGAAGCAAATAAGAGAGGAGTTAAAATAAAGATTATAACCAAGATTAGTGATAAAAACAAAGGAGTAATTGATAAATTAAGCAAAATAGCTGAAATACACGATGTTCCTGAATTAAATTCAAGATTCCTTATAGCTGATAATAATGAATTAGTATTTATGCCAAAAAATGATGAAGACGTGCATGAAAACTATGACCTGGGTATTTGGTTAAAAAGCAGTTCTCTTGGGTCTTCTTTCCAAAAATTGCTTGAAGAAAAATTAATACGCTGATTTTTTTTAATTTTTTAAAATTTTTTTTAAGATTTTATGTTCTTAAAAAAACTGATTGTTTTGTGAAAATATTTAATTTTGATAAAAGTTGTGAAGCCAGGCTTTCTATTATTGACTTCTTTCCTATAATAACAAATCTGATTTCCGTAAGATTTGTTTTTTCTTTAATTAATTCTTCTAATTCTTTCTCTCCGCCAAGATAATCAATTAATCCTCTTTCTTTAGCATCAACTCCTAAAAAAATCATGCCGCCATCGCTTTTAGTTTTTAATTCTTCAACACTCATATTCCTGTTTTCAGCAATATCTTCAACCAAAAACTCGTATGTTTGATTTATCATTTTTTGCAAAGAAATCCTTTCATATTCTGTTAGGTTCTTGTAAGGAGAAGCAATTTCTTTGTGTTCTGGCGTTGCTAATTCAACAAGAGTCACACCGTATTTATCAAATAATTTGCTAAATTCAAGATATGACATTGTAACTCCAACACTTCCTGTAATTGAAAGATTATTGCAAATAATGTAATCTGTAGCACTTGCAATCCAATACGCTCCTGAAGCTCCAACATCCCTTATCCAAGCAATGCTTGTCTTATTCATTTCTTTTATTGCACTAACAATTTCTTGTGAAGCAACAGCGCTTCCACCGCCAGAATTTATTCTGAAAACAATTACTTTTATGTTAGGATTTGTTTCTGCTTTTTTTATTGAAGAAATAATGCTATCACTCGTGATAGCTGAAGAGAAAACATTAGAACTAACGCCTATCTCTCCTTCAATAGGGATTATAGCTGTATTTCCTTTTTGAAAAGAAAAATAACTTGCAAGCAAGAATGAAAGCAATGAAGAGAATATTAAAACAGTTAAAAATAATTTAATTTCTTTTTTCATTTTCTTTCCTCCTCAACATAAGTATTGCTTATTATTTCAGTTAATCTTTGATTCTTGTTTGTGAAAAAAACACTAATTAAATCAATTAATAAGAAAGGCATTAAAAAAGTTTTAGTTAAATTCCTAATAATTAATTGATGAAGGTTCTTTCTTTTTTCTCCTGTCTTAACAATGAGGTGCATTGTTTTTTGTCCAAGAGTTTGATTATTATAGTATTCAAAAAGAACTAAATAAAACAGGAATATGCACATTCCTCCAAAAAAAGAGGTTAAAGACGCTGTAAGAAATTCAGTATTATTTTCTAAGTAATAATTTAGTTCTGAATAATTTAAGGATGTTGAAAACATTCCTGTTAATGAACTGAAAATAAGTGTGAAAACAAAATAGAAAACAAAATAGAAAATCATGAAGTCAATTAAATATGAAAAAACTTTTTTTAAAAAAAGATTAAATGAGAGAACAGGATTCATGGTTCTAAAACTTTTTTTAGTATTCTTTTTTGTATTCCTGCTTTTCTTTGTCTTGCCTTTAATCAAATTCTCTATTTGTTCCATAACTTCTTTTTCGCTCATTTTTTTATTAAAGAACGAATTACTTGTTTTTATACATTATTCTAAAATTATTCTAAAAAAATTTTTTATAAAAGAGAATCTTTTTAAAATAAAACAAGAATTGAAGAAATTATGAGCAAAGCATCTCTAATAGCAAAAAAAATTATTAATGGAGAAATAAGAACTCTTAAAGAACTTCAAAAAGAAAAAATGAGTTTAGGTGTTAAAAGAACTCCGAATAATTGTGAAATCTTGAAAAAAATACCTAAAAAGTATCACACAGAAAAAGTTCTTAATTTACTTAAAACAAAGCCTGTTAGGAGTAAATCAGGAGTGAATGTTATTGCTATTATGTGCAAACCTCATAAGTGTCCTCATGGCAGATGTTCTTATTGTCCTGAAAGCATGATTAATAAGAAAACCCCTCCCTCATATACTGGTAATGAACCTGCAACTATGAGAGCAATTTTTAATGATTTTGATGCTTATAAGCAAGTTCAGAATAGGTTGAAGCAATATTATTTAACAGGGCATGTTCCTGAAAAAATTGAGCTTATTATAATGGGCGGGACTTTTAATTCTCTTAATATTGAATACCAAAATGATTTTATTAGAGACGCTTACCAAGCATTGAATGATTATCCAGAGAAGAAAAAAGAGCGTAAAAACCTTAAAGAAGTTATTAAAGAAAATGAGAATTCAAAGCATAGGTGCGTTGCTCTTGTAATTGAAACCAGGCCTGATACAATAAATGAAACTGAGATTAAAAGATTTCTTGAGTATGGCGTGACAAGAATTGAACTTGGAGTTCAAAGCGTGTATGATGAAGTGCTTGAAAAAGTGAGCAGGGGTCATGGAGTGAATGAAACAATAAAAATTGTTGAACTCTTAAGAAACGCTGGATTCAAAATTGATTTTCATATAATGCTTGGCTTGCCATTCAAAAAAAAGTTAAGCATTAATGAAAGAATTAAGAAGGATGTTCAAATGATTGAAACCCTTTTTAATAATTCTTCTTTCATGCCTGACGGGTTAAAAATATATCCAACAATGCTTGTTAAAAACACCAAACTTTATGAAGAATTTGTTAAAGGAGAGTACGTGCCAATCAATGATGAGTACGTTATTAAAGTTCTTACTCAAGCAAAGCCAAGAATTCCAAAATGGTGCAGGATTAAAAGAGTGTTAAGAGATATTCCTCTTAGCACAACAGAAGGAAACATAAAAACAGGTAATTTAAGAGAAATTGTTTGGAAGGAATTGAAGAAGAAGGGTTTAAAATGCAATTGTATTCGTTGCAGAGAAATAGGTCATGTTAATATAACAAGAAAGATTAAAGAAAAATTGAATATAACAAAATACTCTGCAAGCAATGGCGAAGAATATTTTATTTCTATTGACGATGAGAATAATGACGCGCTCTTATCATTCTGCAGGTTAAGATTGAGTAGAACAGCAATAATCAGGGAATTGCATTCTTATGGTTTTGCACTGCCTTTAAGCAAAAATTTTAGTGAAGGTTCTTTTCAAAACAAGGGTTATGGGAGGAAATTATTAAGAAAAGCAGAAGAAATTGCGAGAAAAAAAGGTTATAAGGAATTAAGAGTGATTAGTGGTGTGGGAGTAAGAGAGTATTATAGAAAACAAGGGTATGAATTAAAAGATAATTACATGATTAAAAAATTATAAATCAAGAAATTGATTAATGAATTGTTTAATAATTAATTTTAAAAATTTTTTTTATTTTCACAAAATTTAAAAAGAATTTAATATTCTTTATTTTAAGCAATACTTTTAACAGTCCCGTCGTCTAGCGGTCAAGGATACCTGCCTTTGGAGCAGGTGACCCAGGTTCGAATCCTGGCGGGACTACTAATTTTTTTTTAATAAATAAACTATTCACTAACGCTTTTTTTGCGGAAACTGAACTTTTCGGTCAAGAGCGAACCTCTCAACATCATTAAGTATCTCGTCAATAACGTATTGCGGTTGAAATCCCATTGCCTTAAATGTTTCATTAATTTTCTTGCTCTTAAGTTTAACAGATATCTCTACTTTGCCATCATGTTCTTCAGAAGAATGTATGTTCTTGAAATGGCATTTTATTTCTTCAACATCTTTAAATAAATCGCTTAATCTTTTCATCTTACTAATTATTTTTTGTTGAACCCTATTAAATTCAAAATCATCAATTCGTTCTCCAGAAAAAGAAAGTTTTGTCATGCTTTAATTTATGCAATGAAAAGTTTTAAGGTTTTTTGATAAGAAAGGCAGTAAATGCATTGAATGAAATCTTGTTAAAAAATTTGGTTAATAACCTTTAAAAACATGGAATTACTATATATAAATCACTCTTTTTAATAAGAGAAGAGTGCGAAAACCTAGCAAAAATGATTTCCTCGGAAGTCGTTTTTGTGATATGCCTCTCAGGGAAACTTGATTGGTTGGTTCGCAAGACTCTTCTTCTTATTAATTCTAAAAATTATTAAAAAAAAATTTATAAAAAAAATAAAAAACTTGTTCTTAATTATTTGTTCATAGTTCTCTAAGTGCTTCAATAAGAAATGCTTTTAATTCAGGATTGTCTGGCAAGCCAACCCCTCCTTTGTATCTCTTATTTTCTTGTTGGTCATAGAATCCCTTGCTTATTTGAAGAAACTCATTTTCATTCTCGACATCAACAACTTTTTTTCTGCTTATTTCAATAAAATTGTTTCTGCCGTACTTAAATTCTTTTGATTCTATTGTCTCAAATTTAACTATTTTTAATCACCTTTACGTGTTTGTATTAAATTATTTAAGAGTTTTTTCTGTTTTCAACTTTGCGGTTAAGTTTTTTTTCTTCTATAACTTGTTCAGAAATGCTTTTTTTAACCTGTTCTTTTTATTTTTTTAATATTCTCTCAAATGCTTTAAGAACTTCTTTGCTTTTTAATTCAAGTATTTTTTCTGCTCCACTCACTACTTTTACTTCAGTTTCATTTATTTTAGCAATACGATAATTCTGTAACATTCTTCCAAGAATTAAAAACTTTTCAAAATTTTGCGGAGGATTTAATAAAAGATTAAAATTAATAACGTACATGACATTGTTTTCTTTCATGAACTTTGCAAGAACATCATCAAGCCCTGCTCTGCGGAAATGAGTGAAATCTGGTTTTGGATGAAGCTCTATATTAATTAAACCATTCACTAACTTATTCTCAACAGCATAACGATTTAATTTATAATTAGTTGAAGATAAAAAAAGAGTTTTTTCTTTTAATTGTTTAACTTTCTTTTTTAATTCTTTAATATCTCTTGCTTTAATCATTCTTGCTTCTTTAATCTCTAATTTTAATTTTCTCGCAAATTCTATGATTTCTCTTGTTGTTTCTTCAAAATAATAATCAATCATTGCTTACCACTAAAATATAATAATAAATTATTTAGTATTAAATTTTTATCTAATGTATTAATGAAGTTTTTTAACAAGATTATAACAAAAAAAATAATGAAACCATTAATGTTTTCCTTAATTTTAATAACATCCTTTAATCTTGTTATTGGTTTAGAAATTTATTATCCTTTGAAAACAACTTCTTCAAGCATAAATTATTCTTGGACAGGAAAAATAAAACTTACTAATAAATTATTAAGCGCGAATATCACTTTTCATTCTCTTCCTGAAAATTGTGAGTTCCCTTCATCTAATTTTGATTATTTTAGTGAAAATGAGAACGGAAGGTTTGCTCAAAAAAACTTAACTCATATTTCAGATGATATTAATTTTTATTTAAATTGTAGTTTTAAGTCAGAAAAGAGTTTGAGAGGAATAAAAAATAATCCTTTTTTTCCTGAAAAAATAAATGATTCTTATTTTATTTACCTTAATGAAAGTGAAAAAATAGTAATTAATGAGGATATTAAAAAACTTGCTTCAAAAATAACGAGCGGTGCGAACACTACTTTAGAAGCTTCTGCTATGATTGCTGAATGGGTGAATAAAAACATAAAATACACAATAAAAGATGAGAATCATGATTATGCTGAAAGTGTTTTGAATTCTTCTGAAATATTGAAAAATAAGAAAGGAGTTTGTGATGAGTTCAGCACCATGTTCTTAGCATTAACAAGAGCTGTTGGAATTCCTTCAAGGTATGTGGCTGGTTACGCTTCTAATAAAACTGTTATGGGGCCTCATGCTTGGGTGCAAGCATTAATTGGCGGTGAATGGGTGGATTTTGATCCAACTTACGGGGAGTACGGTTTTGTTGATAGCACTCATATTACAACTTTTTTCTCAGAAAATCCTTCATTCAATCCTTTTAAAATAGTTTTCACAACAATTAATGGCGAAGCAATTATTGAAAACTCTGATGAAACACTAAGAATAATTTCTTATGAGAATGACAGTCAAGACTTAATTAAGATTAAAGCAAGTTTTGATAAAGAAAAAGCAGGGGAGAATGAATACTTGGTTTTAACGATTAATGCTCAAAATACTTTGAATGCTTTTGTTTTAACAACAATTGAAGTTTATTATAATAATGAAAGAATTGAACTCATTAATGATAGTTCAAATGATTATTTATTCTTACAGCCATTAAAAAACACAACAAAATATTATGTTTTTAAAACAAGAAATAATTTTGAAAAAAAATATTATTACCCCACACTTGTTAAAATAATTGCTTTCGGTAGCAAGGATGTTAATGCAAGCATTAATATTTATCCAATTAAAGGCGAGCAATCATTTGAGGAAGCTATGTCAAAAATAAGTCTTCAAGAATTAAAGTATCGGACTGGAATTGAAGTAAGTGATTTCAGAATAATCCCGCGAGTAATTTATAATAATACTTTTAATTTGTCTTTCAGTTTCAGGAATGCTGGGAATAAGATTTTAGAGAATTTGAAAATAAATATTTCTTATCTTAATTATACGAGAATAGTGGAAGTGCCAAGAGTTCTAATAAATGAAGAAAAATTCATTAATGAGAGCTTGGAATCCCCGCCTAAAGGAAGGCATAAATTAAAAATTTTCATAGAGAATAATTCATTCACAACAGAAATAATAAAAGCTGAAAAACCAAACTTGAGTTTAGAGTATGTTGGGAATAAAACTTTTTACAACGATGAACCCACTAATTTCATGATTAAAATAAACGGGGATTGCAAGAATAAAACACTAATTCTAACTTCAGGAAGCATTACAAAAGTTTTTTCTTTAAAAAATGATAGTATTGCGAATTGCGTATTCGATTATTATGAAACAAGCCCTGAGAACATCTTAATTAACGCAAATCTTACTTGTGTTGATGATCATGGCACAAGATTTGAAGAAAACGAATATTATTATTTAACAAGAAGTGCAAGCGGTTTCATGAGTTTTAAGATAAGAATCAAGCACTTAATCAATAATATAAAAAACTTTTTAAACACAATAATTTACAAATAACGTATTATGGCAAAATTCCCTGAAGCTGAAAGAAGAATATTTCATAGAGTTTTTGTGTGTCGTAAGTGTAAGAGCACGCTCAAAACAGATAATCAAAAAATTAAACTAGGAAAAGCTAAATGCAGGAAGTGCGGCAGCAAAGCATTAAGACCGAAGAACAAGGAAAGAAAAGGTTAAAGCAATAAAAAAAATTGTTATGAGCGCTCACTAAATCAAAAAAGTTTTTTTGAACACAACTAACTCTAAAAAATAAATTCTTTTTTAATACTTCTTTAAATGTTCTAAAACTTTTTTCTTATTATTCCATGCAAAAATCGCAAGTTTCGGGCCTTTTTCCTTATTAAATAATGCTTTATACATTATTTGGAAAAATTTTTTCATACCAATATTTTTTGCTAAAGAATAAACTCTTTTTTGAAATATTTCATAATCCTTGCTTTTCTCTAAAACATTAATGAAATCATTAACAACATTTTTTTCTTCTTTACTTAAAATAATCTTAACAAGAACAAAATTAATTTCATCAGGGATTTCATAATTTTCAACCCAATTCTTTGCCATTCTAATTCTCTCAAAAATTAAGTCCTCCACCTTCTTATTATAATGTCCTGTTGCTTTCAACGCCTTTATTATTTCTTCTTTATTACTTCCGTAAATTTGCGCAAGCGTTGCTGCATAAGAATAAGTTATTGGAATTATTGGAAGAACTTTTTTAAGAGATGAATAAGAATACAATTTTTTCATATGCCCTGTTTCTTTCAAAGTATCTCCTTCCTCAACCCCATAATACACTCTCGCATGCTTATCAAAATCATCATGTAATTTCGCTAAATCCTTCCAACTAAAACTCCTGGTCTTAAGAAGACGTTTATTATACAAGAATTTTAAAAGCTCAGGTCGCGAACACTTAAGAAATTCATGAGGGAAAACAACGTTTCCTAAACTCGCACTCATTTTCTTACCATCAATAAATAAGTGCCCGTAAAATATTGGAACAGGCATTGGATAATCAAATATTTTTTCAACAATCTCAGCATTAACCCACCACGCGCTTAAAGGAACAGAGTACTCCACACCAGCACCTTCTGTTGAAACCTTCCATCTTGCCCATTGTGCTGCCCACTCACCTTTCCACATTAATTTTCCTCCTCCCTTCAAAGGATTAATACTTCCTTTATACCCGCACCCCTTAACTCTTGTTTTTGCAAAAGAATAATCCTTACACTCATAATGAACAAGCCCGTTCTCTACTCTTGTAACCCTCGGAGTAATTATTTTACCGCAATTCTCGCATATAGGCTTCCAATTAGAATAACCTTTTTTTAATGATTCAGTCCTGTACTTGTTTTGAATTTCAATCGCAAGATCTTGTTGTTCAAGAATTTTTTTTATAAACTCATTAAAACTTCCTTTCTTATACTCCTCCCTCATAGAATACTTAGGTAATTTCTCATAAACAAACTCATCAATAACCTTAAAATATTCTGCTTTAAAGTGCTCAGCATAATTCTCATGACACCCAAAAGGATCTGGTATATCACTAACAGGGCATCCAAGATATTTTTCAAAAGTTTTTGGAACGCCTTTCGGAATCTTCCTCAAAGGATCCATATCCTCAGCAACCCAAATAATTCTTGCTTTCACTCCTAAATTCTTTAAAGCCCTATAAACTGTTTCACTCCTTATTGTATCACTTAATCTTCCAATATGAAGAACACCGCTTAAACTCGCACTCGTCTTAACAACAAATTCTTTTGGTTTCTTAATCTTCTTATTAACATACTTA
This sequence comes from Candidatus Parvarchaeota archaeon, assembly GCA_017609105.1. Classification (GTDB taxonomy): domain Archaea; phylum Nanobdellota; class Nanobdellia; order JAFCGN01; family JAFCGN01; genus JAFCGN01. Next base: position 30,384 of record JAFCEQ010000006.1, on the reverse strand, counting down.
TACTCTTGTCTATTAATTATTTCAGAAGCAATATCCTCAGCCCAAAAAGTTATTGCCTCTTTTTTTAATTCCTTATCACTCATAATAATCAACTCTAAAATCACGCGAGTTTTATCTCCACTCTTTCCTTTCCCGCGCCCAAATTCTTTCTTTTTAACTTCACTCCAATAATTTCTCTCGTATTCTTAACATGCGTGCCACCGCACGGCATCTCATAATCCTCACAAACCCATACTCTTCTCCCACCACCAACAGACCTTGTTAATATTTCATGCCCTTCCTTAATGAATTCATTAACTAATTCTTCAACCTCCTTAAGTTTCTCACCAACACTTTCTTCAAGCGCAAAATCAATCCTTGCTTTCCCAACACTAACATTACTGCCAATAACCTTTGCTTTCTTGTAATCACCATTAAAAAAAACTTCAACAAACTTATAATAAACAATATGCGCTGCTGAATGAAGTTTCATTAACTCATACCTCCTATCCCAATTTATAACTCCCTTTACTACCTCCCCCTCTCTTAAATCATGTTCTCTCACATGATGATAAATCACGCCATCATTAACACTCACAAAATAAACCTCAAACCCATTAATCCATCCAACATCGCATGCTTGCCCGCCCCCGCCAGGATAAAAAAGGGTTTTATCAAGCACAATTTTTTCTCCATCAACACTTAAAACCTTTGATTCAAATTCTTTTGAATAAAGTTCTTCATAATATTCTTTAATCGTTTTTGGAATCATACAATTATTAGGGAAACCTTAATTTAAAAAAGTTCCCGACAAAACTTTTTCAACAAAAAAAATATTATTCACAGCAAAAAAGTTAAAACCTTTTAATTAATGTATTAAACACTATGAACACTCAAACAATCTTCACAATCACTTTCTACCTCTTAATCGCGCTCTTAGTGTATAAGAACAGAAAAAAAATCACTGTTATGGAAAAAATATTTATTGCTTTTAAAACAAAAAAACCGCTTAAATTTATGAAAAAACTTTCTAAATACTCTTTTTTTTGGAAGATGTTCAGCACAATATCAATACCTTTCGCACTTATTGGAATGATTTTCGTAATATACTTCTTAATTCAATCATTAATTGCATTACTAACCACTCCTGAAGCAAACGCTGGAGTAGGCTTAGTAATACCTGGCGTTAAAATACCTGGAAGCCCTGTTTTCATCCCATTATGGTATGGAATAATCTCAATCTTTATTTTAAGCGTTGTCCACGAATTCAGTCATGGAATAACAGGAATGGTGGAAAAAGTAAAAGTTAAATCAAGCGGTTTCGGCTTATTAGCAATAATCTTCAGCGCATTCGTGGAATTTGACACAAAATCAATGATGAAAGCAAGCAAACTCTCAAGATTAAGAATTGCAAGCGCAGGCCCAATCTCTAACATTGCATTATCCTTTCTTTTAATCTTCTTAATCTCATGGACTCTCACACCATTACTCACAACAATCATTGAATATAATGGAATCAAAATAGTAAGCGTGATCCCAAATTATCCTGCAGAAAAAGCAGGATTAACAGAAGGAATCATCATAAACAAAATAAATAACACGCAATTAAACACAACAGAAGACTTCATTAACTACTTGCAAAAATTAAAACCAAACGACCACATTACTCTAACAACAACTAACGGAAAAAACTATAATTTAACACTAACTGAATCACCCACAAATAAGAGCATGCCATACATGGGAATAACGCACAAACAATCATTTGAACACAAAAAAGAAAGTTGGGCTCCGAAATGGCTTTACTCCATACTAATATGGTTATCAGGCTTATTTGGTTGGCTAATTAACTTGAACTTCGCCATAGGAATGATTAACTTGCTTCCAATATGGTTCGCGGACGGCGGGCAAATAATCTACAACTTCATGGCATACTTCTTCAAAAACGAGAACAAACTAAACAAAATCATAAGCTCCATATTCACGTTCTCCTTCCTCTTACTCCTGCTTAACTTCATCCTACCGTTCTTTAACTAAGTAAGAACCTCTGTAAGAACCTACGGTTCCAATACCTCCCTCAAAAAAACTCTCGCAGCTGTAATAACTAATAACTTTAATATGTTCTTTCAGTAAAGGCAGCAACCAGTATTAAATTATTATATGTTCTTTTAGTAAGGGCAGAGGCAAAAAATTTAATAAATACTAATTAATCAAAGTAATAAGATGAATAAAAAAAATTTTGTTGAAAGAGAAGATGTTCAGCAATTAATTGAAGAAATTGCTGGTTTTCATGGCATGAGAGTTGTTAAACTCTTAACAAACAAAGCAATTCTTGATGAATTCAAGATAAGCAGTTCCTTAAAATTAGAAGTTAATTTTGTTAGAAGCCTTCTTTACAAGCTTTATGAAAAAAAAATTGTGAGTTACACTAAAGAAAGAGATAATAAGAAAGGATGGTGGATTTACTCATGGAAACTGCATTTAGATAAAATAATAGAAACACTCATTAAAAAAAAGAAAAACGAGATAACGCATTTAGAAAACATTAAAACAGAAGAAAATAGAAATCAAGATTTTATTTGCGAATCCTGCGGAATAAAAATGAATTTCGGAGAAGCAATTGAAAACAATTTTGAATGTTTTAGTTGCGGAATGCATCTTGTTGGCATGGAAAAAAATATTGATGAAACAATGTTAAACAAGAAAATAGGAGAGCTTTACGATGAAATAAAAGAATTAGAAGAATTCAAGAAAAAAAGAGAAGAAAAAATTATAGCAAAAAAGAAAAAAGAAATAAAAAAATTAGTTGGAGAAAAAAAAGCAAAGAAAAGCGCGGAAAAACAAAGCAAAACAAAGAAAACAGCAAAAAAAGCAACAGCAAAAAAGAAAGCAATGAAAAAAGCAGAGAAAAAAACAGCAAAGAAAAGCGGAACGAAAAAAGCAACAGCAAAAAAGAAAGCAGTAAAAGGAGCAACAGAAAAGAAAGCAAAGCAAAGTAGTAAAAAGCAAAGCAAAGCAAAGAAAAAAACAGAGAAGAAAACAACAGAGAAGAAAGCGAAGAAAGCAGGGGAAGAGAAAGCAGTGAAAAAAAAGGAGTTAAAGAAGAAAAAAAATCTTTATTATCTAAGATAAAAGGAATCTTATAACTTGATTAAATTAAGATAAAAAAAATTTTTTTAGTTAAAACAAATAAGATAAATTTTTATTTAGTTTTTTTTTATAATTAAACATGATTAAACCATCTCATAGAGAAAAAAAAAGGTATGTTAAGTTCGTGATTCTTCCTGAAAACGCGAGAATTAAAGAAATAGACGTTGAAAAAGCAATTCTTAAAGAATGTCATAATTTTTTAGGAGATTATGGGATGGCAAAAGCAGGAGTGCAATTCTTAAGAGAAAAGTTTAATAAGGAAAAAAAAGAGGGTATCATAAGAGTTAATAATAAATATGTTGATGAATTAAAAGTATCACTTGGTTTAATAAAAAAAATTAATAATCAAGAAATAACAATTCATATTCCAAAAGTTTCTGGAATAATAAAAAAATTAAGGGTGAAATAAAATGAGTCAAATGCCACAAGAATTAATGGGTTATGACAGAGCAATAACTGTTTTCAGTCCTGACGGAAGATTACTGCAAGTTGAGTACGCAAGAAAAACAGTTAGTCAAGGCACGCCTGCTGTTGGAGTTGTTTGCAAAGACAGTGTTGTGCTCATAGCAGATAAAAGAATAATAGATCCTCTTATTGTTGTAAAGAGTGTTGAAAAAATTTTTCAAATAGACGAGCATATTGGTGCAACAATGAGTGGATTAATAAGTGATGGAAGAATGCTTATAGAAAGAGCTCAAGAAGAAGCACAAAAACACAAGTTAACATATGGTGAATCAATAGATGTGTGGAGTGTTGTGAAAAGCATTTGTAATTTTAAACAAGCGTACACGCAGTACGCTGGAACAAGACCTTTCGGCGTGAGTTTATTAATCGCTGGATTTGACGGAGGACCTCATTTATTTGTTACAGAACCAAGCGGGATTTATTTTGAATATAAGGCTACGGGAATCGGAGAAGGAAGTGAAATGATTAATGATTACTTGAAAAAGAATTATAAAGATAATATGAGCATAGAACAAGGAATTAAATTAGCTATGAATTCATTAAAAAAAGTTTTAGGTTCTAAATTTGATTCATCAAGAATTGAAGCAGCAATAGTGTCCTCAGACAAAAAATATAAAAAACTAACATATCAAGAATTATCAAATTATTGGAAGTAGATAAGTATGGTGAGCGTGGACAAAGCCGTTATTGCAAGATTAAAGGACAGTGAATCAATTTTTGAAGTGCTTGTTGATTGCGAAAAAGCTTTAGCACTAAAGAAAGGCGAGGAAGTAAGCATGGAAGAAGTTCTTGCTGTGCCTCAAATTTTTAAGGACGCAAGAAAAGGGCTTTTAGCACCTAATGTTGAAGAATTCTTTGGAACAGATGATGTTAACAGAATTGCTGAAAAAATCATAAAAGAAGGTGAAGTGCAATTAACTCAAGAATATAAGAATAAATTAATTGAAGAGAAGAAGAAAAAAATTATTACTCTTATTAGCAGGAATGCAATAGATTCAAGAACAAATAATCCTGTGCCTCCGCAAAGAATTGAGCTTGCTATGGAGGAAGTAAAATTTCATATTAATCCTTTCAAGAATGTAGAAGAGCAGAGCAAAGAACTTATTGAAAAATTAAGGCCTGTTCTTCCATTAAGGATTGAAGAAAAAGAATTAGAAGTAATTTTTCCCCCTGAATACAGTGCAAAAGCGTATGGAGTTATTTCAAAAAAAGCAACAATAATAAATAATATGTGGTTAAATAATGGTTCATGGTTATGCAAGCTTAAAATTCCTGCTGGCATAATCAATGATATTATTGATGAAATAAATCGCTTAAGTCAGGGGACTGCAGATATAAAAATATTAAATTAAAAATATTAAATTAGAGGTGAAAAGATTATGAGTAAATTAATTATTGCTTCCAGGGAAGTAGCACTTCCTGGAGACTTATTAGCAGAAGGAATGGAATTCATTGCTGGAAAAAACACTTACAGAAAAAATGAAAAAATTTATTCCAACAGACTTGGTTTAGTTGATGTAAAAGGTTCTGTTATTAAAATAATACCTTTATCAGGAAAATACATACCGCAAAAAGAGGATTTAATTGTTGGAGAAATCAGTGAAGTAGGTTTTAGTTCATGGCAAGTTGATATTGGCGCGCCATTCATAGCAAACCTGCCATTAAGTGAAGGCACAAACACTTACATAAGAAAGGACGAAGATTTAAGCAAGTACTTCAATGTTGGTGATAAATTAATTGGAAGAATATTGAATTTTACATCAACAGGTTCATTGCAAATAACTTGTAAGGGTCCTGGATTAAGAAAAATAAAAGGAGGATTAATAGTTAAGATTGACTATAATAAAGTGCCAAGAGTGATAGGGAAGAAAGGCAGTATGATTTCCATGATAAAAGAATTAACTAATACTGAAATAATTGTAGGGCAGAATGGATGGGTTTGGATAAATGGAGAAGCTTCAGACATTTTGCGAGCAAAAAAAGCAATTGAGTTAATAAATGAAAAAGGACATGTGAAGGGTTTAACTGATACAATAAAAGAAATGCTTGAAAAAAATAGTAAGATAAAACCTGTGAAGAATTAAAATAAAAGGTGATGAATAATGGTGTATAAAAAAAGATTTGACGGAAGAAAATTTGATGAATTAAGAAAAATTGAAGCAGAAGTTGGAATCATTCCTAATGCTGATGGTAGCGCTCGCTTCAAGATTGGAAAAACAGAAGCAATTGCAGGCGTTTACGGTCCAAAAGAAATGCATCCAAAATTTCTTCAAAATCCAAAAAAAGGAACTTTAAGATGCAGGTATGATATGATTAGTTTTAGTGTGAATGAAAGAGCAAGGCCTGGTCCAAGCAGGCGTTCGCAAGAATTAGGATTAGTAATTGCCTCTGCTTTAGAACCTGTTTGCTTGCTTAATGACTTCCCAAAACTAATTGTGGACGTGTTTATTGAAATCCCGCAAGCAGATGCTGGAACAAGATGCGCTGCAATCTGCGCTGCTTCAATGGCATTAGCTGATGCAGGAATCCCAATGAAAGATTTAGTTGCAGCAGTGGCAGTAGGAAAAATCGGGGATAAAATATGCATTGATATTAATAAAGAAGAAGAAGATTATGATGGCCCGGGAGGAGCAACAGATATTCCAATCGCTTATTCTCCTGTTGAAAACAAACTAACATTGCTCCAATTAGATGGGAAAATAAAGGATGAAGATTTAGTTAAAGCAATAAAAGAAGGAATAAAAGGAGCTAAAAAAATATATGAAATCCAAAAAGCAGCTCTTAAAAAAAAATACAAAGTGAATGAAGTTCTTAATGAATAAGGAGGAGCAAAAAAAATGAGTAATAATAGTAGAACTGTTAAAATAAGAGGGATTTACTCCACGGCAATAACAAATTATCTCAGCAAAAACGGTTTTGAGATTAGTTGTATGAGTGAAGAGCAGTTAAAAAGATTTAATAAAACAAAAAACATTGAACAAGCAGATAACCTCATTTACGACAAAGAAGATTCAAACGGGATAACAGTGCACGGTGAGGATGCAGAAGAAATTGTTTCTCTTTTAAAGAAAAAATTTGAAGATAGTCTTTACAAAAAAATAGAAATAGGAAATATTTTCACAGGATTCATAAAAGAAGTGGATCAAAAAAACAAAGAGATTTACGTGGATATTGGAAAAGAAAAACTCGGTTTACTATCTTTAAAAAATTATTGGGGTTATTTGCGAGAAGGAGAAAAAGTTCTTGTACAAATAAAAGGAGAAACAAAAAATAATTACATTCTCTCAAGCAATATAAGGCTTTTTGGAAAAAACCTGATTTTAATAAAAGATGGTTTCACAAAAGTTAGCAAACATTTCAGGAAAAAAGAAGAAATTAATGTTTTAAGCAAATTATCTGATAAAGTTAAAGAAAAGGGTTGGGGAATACTTTGGAAATCACTTGCTGAAAATAAAAGCGAGAAAGAATTAGAAGAAGAAATAAATTCTCTTTTAAAATTAGAAGAAAGGATAATAAAAAAACACGAAAAAAATACTAAGCCAGAAGAATTAAACAAAGGACTAATTACTTGGTTTATTGAATTTGGAAAAGATTCTAAAGAAGAGCTTGATAAACTTAGAGGAGAAATTGTTCCAACAATAGAAGAACATCATTCCTATAAAACAGCAGGATACCAGAATCTCGTTGATTTTTGTGAAGACTTATTAAGTGAAAAATTAGATAAGAAAAAAATAATTAATACTTTTGAAAAAACAATTTTCAAAAGAAACCCAAAAGTAGGAAGGTTTTATAAACTAATTCAAAAAAAGAGCAATAATAAGGATATTATTATAAAAGGAAAAATTCAAGAACTTGACTTAAAAAAGAAGAGAATAGTAATTAAGAGAGTAGTGAAGTTTGAAGGAGTTTACGATGGTTTAAACATAAAAAAAGAATTAGAAGATTATATTTTAACAACAATTGAGAAGGACAAAGAATTCATAGAACACTCATATTACAATTCTCAAGGAGAATTAAAAGGAAAATATTTTTCAATAACAAGCAAAATAGAGGTTTTCCCATTTTTTGCAAGATGCAATGATTTAGAAATTGATGTTATTGAAAAAAATGGTAAACGAGAAAAAATTGATGAAGAAGATTTGAAAAAAACAGTTGATTTAGGAATTATAACAAAAAAATGTGAAAAAAAAGCTAAGAAATTAGCGGATGAATTGGAGGCGAATAAAAAATGAAAGATTATGACAAAAAATTTATTATAGATTTATACGAACAAGGAGGAAGATTAACAGAAAGAAAGAATAAAGATTCTTATAGAGAAATAATAATTCAAGAACCAGTAAGCGTGAATGCTGAAGGCAGTGCAAGAGTGAAAATAGGAAAAACAGAAGTAATAGTTGGCGTTAAAATGAATACTGCAACACCTTATGCTGATTCCCCTGATGAAGGTGTTATGATGGTTACAGCAGAATTTGCGCCAATAGCAGATCCTGAATTTGAGCCTGGCCCGCCAAAAGAAGAAGCAATTGAACTTGCAAGAGTAGTGGATAGAACGATTAGGGAGAGTCATGCGATTGACACAAAAAAATTATGCATTGAAAAAGGAGAAAAAGTTTGGATGGTATTCATTGATATTTATGTAATAAACAATGACGGCAATCTTATTGACGCAAGCGTTCTTGGAGCAATGATTGCTTTAAAAAAAGCAAAAATACCAAAACTTGACAAAGAAGGAAACGTATTATTTAAAGAGCATTCAAAGAAAAACATTCCTTTAAACTGCACGCCAACAGCTTGCACGATTTTTAAAATCAATGATTTATTCTTAGTGGATGCAGAAAAAAAGGAAGAAGAACTTGCTGACGCAAGAATAACTTTTGGATGCGCTGGTGATTACGTGCATTCAATGCAAAAAGGAGGTAAAGGAGCTTTCACTCCTGAAGAATTCTCAAAATGCCTTAAATTAGCTATAAAGAAAAACAAAGAATTACAAAAATTATTAAACAAAATATAAAAAGAAAACAATAAATTTAAAAATAAAAAGTGTGGAGAGGAGAATTAAAATGTATAACAAATTTGAAAAAGCAAGAATAATAGGTGCAAGAGCCCTTCAACTTCGCATGGGCGCTCCTAAATTAATTAAATCAAAAGAATTATATGATACAATAAAAATTGCGAAAAAAGAATTTGAAAAAGGAGTTCTTAAGATTGGCGTAAAGCATTAAACAAAAAAGTTTTGATAAAAGAAATTGCTTAAAACAAAGGTTATACAAAAAACACATATATGCATAAAGTAATTATTTTTTTGAGAAGCACAATGAAAATAAAAAACATTAAAGCCCGCACAATATTTAATTCTCATGCGGATTTAACAATAGAAGTTGAAATAAAAACAGAAAAAGGAATTCTCGGAAGAGGAAGTGCGCCGAAAGGAACAAGCACTGGAAAACATGAAGCAAAAGAATTCATAAAAAACAGGAATAAAACAATAAAAGAATTTAATCTTATTTTAAGCAAAAAATTAATTAATAAAAAAATTGATTCCTTAGAAAACATATTTGAGATTGAAAGAATTCTCTCACCATTAGGTGCTGACATCACTCTCAGCACGAGTTATGCTCTAATTGATGCTTTAAGCAAGGAGAATGAAGTTCCAAAATGGAAGATTCTTAATCCTGAAAAAAGATTTTTCAAACACAAAATCACTCCAATAAGCAAGATAATAGGAGGAAGCGTTCACTTAGATTACCCAAAAGAAAAACTTGTTTTCCCTGATATTCAAGAATTCCTTGTCTTCAATAATGCACGCACTTTTGAAAAAAAAATAATAATTAATAAGAAAGTGCATTCTGCATTAAAGAACGAACTAATTAAAGAAGGAATTGTAAGCGGTGTTGATTTTGAAGGAGGATGGGTTGCTCCTATTAATAATGTTAAAGCTTTTGAACTTCTTGGAAAAGCCATAGCAAAAGTAAGAGCTAATTATAAAGAAAAAATATTCATGGGCGTGGATGTTGCTTCAAGCAATTTTTACAAAAACGGAAGATATTACTATCATTCTAAAATAAGCGAGAAAAACAAGGAATCCTATGATTCTGAAGAACAGTATGAGTTAATAAGAACACTTATTAAAAAATATAAACTAAGATACGTGGAAGACCCTTTTAATGAAGAAGATTTCATGAATCACGCTAGATTAACAAAAAAAACTAAAGCAATGATTGTAGGAGATGACTTGTTCGTAACAAGTGCTGAGAGATTAAAAAGAGGAATTAAAATAAGTGCTTGTAATTCAATAATAATAAAGCCAAACCAAATCGGAAATCTTAAAAATACATTCGAAACTATTAAAATAGCGAAAAAATATAAATACAATTCAGTGATTAGTCATAGGTCAAAAGAAACCAATGATGATACAATCGCTCATATTGGTTTAGCGCAAAAATTGCCTTACATTAAAATAGGCATTGTGAATGGCGAAAGAATAAGTAAGATAAACGCGCTTTTGCGAAATGAATAGGTGAAACTTAATGAAAGAAAAAGAAAAAACATTAATTGATTTAGACACATACCTTGTTTCAGGAATTCATATAGGAACAAAATATAAAACAAAGTATATGAAAGAATTCATATATAAGATAAGAACTGACGGACTCGCTGTTCTTAATGTTCAAAAAATAGATGAGAGAATAAGAATAGCTGCAAGAATGCTTGAAAAATTTGAACCAAACGAAATAATGGTTGTAGGAAAAAAAGAGAATGTAGTGAAAGCAGTTAAAATGTTCGGAAAAGCCACTGGCGTTAATGTTGTAATTGGAAGATATCTTCCAGGTAAAATGACTAATCCAAGTTATGGAGAGGAATACACAGAACCAAAAATCTTGATTGTATGCGATCAATGGAATGACAAGAACGCAATTCATGACGCTCTAAAAATAGGAATACCAATCATAACTTTAAATAATACGAATAATACTTTAGTTAATACTGATTTAGTTATTCCTTGCAATAATAAAAGCAAAAAAAGTGTTGGATTAGTGTTCTATCTTCTTGCAAGAGAATACTTAAAGAGCAAGGGAAAAGAATTAAAAATAGAATTAAGTGAATTCCAAAAATAAAGGAATAATCACTAATTATTCTTAATCTTATTTTAATTCTTCATTAGATTATCAGTTAAAAAATTGTTATTAGCAAAATTTAAACAAACAAATCTCTTATATTATAAGTAATGGAAGGTATCAGAACTCCTATTGCTAATGGAATGTTTTACCCGAGCAATCCTAAGATTCTAAAAGAAAACATAGAAGAACTCCTTAATCAAACAAGATTCAAGAAAAGAATTCCAAAAGGATTTGCTGTTATAACACCTCACGCTGGGTATTATTATGCTGGTAAAGGCATGGCGTTCTCATTCAAAGCATTAAAAGATTTTAAAACCTATGTTATTTTAGGAACAAACCATACTAATAGTAAAACTTGTTTATGCTCTCAAGATTTTCTCACACCACTAGGAATTATTAAAACAGATAAAACAGTTTTAGAAAAACTAAAAAAAGTTTTCCCAGTGAATAATGAATCTCATTCAATGGAGCATTCAATTGAAGTAATCCTGCCTTTCTTGCAAATAACAAAACCAAATGCAAGGATTATTGCAATTCAAACAGGGGTTTTCACTGAAAAACAAGTTAAAGCATTAAATAAAATAAAGAATGCGGGTTTTATTATAAGCAGTGATTTCACTCATTACGGAAAAAATTATCATTATTACGGTAATCCTCCTTTCACGAAAAATGTTAAAAAAAATTTGTACGAGCTTGATAAGAAAGCCATTAATGAAATAATAAATTTTAATATTCAAGGATTTAAAAAATTTTTAATGAAAACTAATTCAACAATTTGCGGGAACAAAGCAATACTATTATTCATGAAAGCGTGTTCAAACAATCATGTTAAAGGAGAATTATTAAATTATTACACGAGCGGAGATGTAAATCATGAGTGGAGTAATTGCGTTGGGTACGCGAGCATTGTATTCAGAAGAACATAATTAGTTAAGGATAATAATTTAAATTAAAATCCGTTCTAATTAATAAATGAAGAAAAGCGTTGAAATTAAGGGAAAATTATTAAAAAACATTTTTCAACAAATAAAAGGTTTAATGTTTTGTTTTAAACAAGAAAAAATCCTTATTTTTAAATTAAAATCTCATAAGAATTGCATTCACACTTGGTTTGTTTTCTTCCCAATTTACGCTATATGGCTTGATGAAAATAAGAAAGTATTAAGAATTGATTATTGCAGGCCTTTTCAATTAAGAACTTGGTGTTGTGAAAACTCAAAATGGTTAATTGAAGTTCCTGAAAAAATTTTTATTTCAAAAAACATGAATGAAAACATTAAAATAGGTGTTAAATTAAGAATTAGTGATGAGCTTGTTAAAAATTAATAATTTAAGCGTTAAAGTAAATGAAAAAAAAATAATAAATGATTTGAATTTAAAAATTAATCCTAATGAAATTACTGTTTTATTCGGTCCTAATGGAAGCGGGAAAACATCATTACTAAAAAGCATTATTGGGCTTCCGAATTATAAAAAAATAAGCGGGAAAATAATTTTTAATAATAAAGAAATAACTAATAAGAAACCAAATGAAATTCAAAAAGAAGGAATTGCTCTTGCTTTTCAAAACCCTCCTGAAATAAAAGGAGTGAAATTAAAAGAAATCTTAAAAATTTGTTCAGAAAAAAAAGAGTTTCAAGAAGTTGCAAAAGAATTTAAGTTAAATAATTTTCTTGAAAGAGATTTGAACTTGAATTTCAGTGGTGGTGAAAAAAAAAGAGCTGAAATCCTTCAATTATTATTAATGAAGCCAAAACTGCTTTTAATAGATGAACCTGATTCAGGAGTTGATGTTGAAAGCATGAGATTTTTAGGAAAAAAAATAAACGAGTACGTTAAAGAAAACAAGACGAGTGCTATAATCATCACTCATCAAGGAGAGATTTTAAAATACTTAAAAGCAAGAAAAGGTTTTGTAATGCTTAACGGAAGAATTATTTGTCATGGTAATGTGAAAAAAATTCTTAAAGATATTAAAAAAAAGGGTTACGAAGGGTGTGTTAATTGCAAGAATGTGATAAAAGAATAGAAAACACTTTAAACAAGGTTGGAATAAGTGAAAAAAACTCTAATTACATATTAGAAAATGAAAAAGTTATTTTAAATTTAATAAATGAAGCTCTTAAGAATAAAGCAATTATCATGGATATTAGAGAAGCGTTAAAAAAATATTCTTGGATAAAAAAATATTTCTGGAAATTAATTAAAAAAAATGAGAGTAATTTAACAAAAAAAGTTTATGAAAACTTAAACGGCGGGTATTTTATTTGGATAAAAAAAAATGCAAAAATAAGTTTTCCTATTAATTCTTGCTTGCTCATAAGTTCAGATAATTATGAACAAAAAGTTCATAACCTCATTATTGCAGAAGAAGGAAGCGAAGCAAAAATAATAACTGGGTGTTCAGAACATGATTATGTTAATAATGTGAAACACATTGGATTAACAGAGATTTTTTTAGAAAAAAACGCTAAACTAAATTTTACAATGATTCATTCATGGAAAGAAGATGCAATAGTGAGACCAATAACAAGAATTGAATTAAAAGAAAATAGTGAGTTTGTTAATAATTATGTTTGTTTAGAAAAAGTTAAAGACATTAAGATGAACCCAATAATTTATTGTAAGGGAAAGAATTCAAGAAGCATTAGTAATAGCATAATTTTTGCAAAAGAAAAAAGCAATATTGATGTTGGAACAACAATTGAACTCCTTGGATTGAATTCAAGAGGAGAAATTAATTCAAGAGTTATTGGAAGCAAGGATTCAAAAACAATAGTAAGAGGAAGGTTAAACGGAAAAAACAAGAGCAAAGGACACATGGAATGCCATGGCATCATCTTGCATAAGAACACTAGCATTCATGCAATTCCTGAATTAGACGCACAAAATAATAAAGCAGAATTAAGTCATGAAGCGAGCTTAGGAAAAATAAATCAAAAAGAAATTAATTACTTAATGACAAGAGGATTAAACGAGAAAGAAGCTAAGAGTTTAATAATAAGAGGTTTTATAAATCCTGAATTTCTTAAACTCCCAATAAATATTGAAAAAAAATTAATACAAATATCACAAAATACTTTAACAAAAAAATTAACAAAATAAAGTTTGGTTTCTAAAAAAAATTATTTCAAACCAAAAAAATATGATAAATGTTTTTTTTTGAAAAAGTATTTGTTTTAGAAAGTATTAAAAAAAAGATTATGAAAAAAAGGTGAAAGGTGAAAATATTATGTTAAAAATTTATGCAATAGGAGGTTATTCTCAAATAGGAAAAAACATGACTGCTGTTCAATACAATGATGAGATAATCGTGCTTGACTGTGGTTTTTGGATGGAAAAAATAATGAGTTATGAAGGAGAAGAGAACGCTGCTTCTTTGCCTGTTGAAGCGCTTTATCAATATGAGATTGTTCCTGATGACAGGCAATTCTATAAGAATCATGGAAAACAAGTTAAAGCAATTTTTTCAACTCACGCGCATCTTGATCATTGCGCTGCAATACCTGCTTTAGCAGGAAAATATAAGTGTCCTGTTATTGCCACTCCTTTTACTATAGAAGTAATAAAAAAATTAGCAAGTGAGAGAAAAGAAGCTTTACCTCGCTTAATTAAAATGAAAGCAGGGAACATGTATGAAGTAAGCAAGAACATTAATGTTGAGTTTATTCACGTAACTCATAGCACGATTCAAACAGTGATTATTGCTGTTCACACGCCTGATGGCATAATTGTTTACGCGAATGATTGGCGGTTTGATGAGAACCCAATTATTGAGAAAAGAACTGATTACGCAAGATTAAAAAAATTGAAAAAAAAAGGCGTGCTCGCGCTCATAACTGATTCCACAAGAATTGAGGATGAAAGCAAGACTTTCAGCGAGTCAACAGTGCGTTCAATGTTTCTTGATATCCTTCCAGGAGTGGATACAAAAGAGAATCTTTTAATCACAACTACTTTTGCAAGCCATATTGAAAGAATAAAAACAATTCTAGACATTGCAAAAAAAATAAACAGGAAGCCAGTGATTTTAGGAACAAGCATGAGTAATTATATTCGTTCTGCTGAAAAAATAGGTGTTGTGAATTTCAGCAAGGAAGCTATGATTGTTAGAGGAGAAAAAAACATTAACAGGGTTATGAGAAGAATAAACAAGAACAGAAAAGATTATTTAATTATTTGCACAGGAAATCAAGGAGAACCGAATGCAGTGCTCACGCGCATATCAAGAAATGAATTTGAATTAAATCTCTTACCCAAAGACGCTGTTATTTTTTCTTCAAAAACAATTCCTTCTCCAATAAATATTGCGCAAAGAGCTGAGTTAGAAAGGAAATTAAAGAATAAAGGAGTTAGGATAATTACTGACGTGCATGTGAGCGGGCATGCTGGGAGAGAAGATCAAAGAGAGATGATTGAATTGCTTAAACCAAAACATTACATACCAACGCACGGAGGAATGGTTAAGCTTGCGAGCGGTGTGAATTTAGCAAGTGAAGAAGGTTATGAATTAGGTAAGACATCGCATATCCTTCAAGACGGGCAATCAATCGTGCTCGTAAAATAAAATGTTGAACTGAATTTAAGCATAACCTAAACTTTAAAAGAAAGGTTTTTCATTAATAATATTCATGAAAGAATTAGATGAAGCAATAAAGAAGTATTGTTTGAAAAACGCTCTTGATTTTAAAGGAAAATGCAGTGAAAAAGCAGTGATTCCTAAAATTATTCATGAATTCCCTGAAGAAAAAAAGAACATAAAAAAGATTATTAAAAAAGTTAAGGATGCTTGTTCAAGAATTAATTCTTTATCTCTTGAAGAACAAAGAAAGGAATTAGAAGATTTATTTCCTGAAATGCTTGTTGAAAAAAAGAAAAAACAGAAGTACGAATTACCTGATTTAGAAGGTGCTGTGATGGGAGGAGTAATTACTGCTTTCCCACCTAACCCAAGCAAGCATCTTCATTTAGGGCATGCGAAAGCAATAATGATTAATTACGCGCTTGCCAAAAAATATGATGGAAAATTCATTCTAAGAATTGAGGATTCAAACCCGAGAGAAGCTAAAAAAGAATTTTATGAAAGCATTATTGAAGATGTTAAATGGCTTGCTCCTCCTGATAAGATTTATTGCATAAGCGAGAATTTCAATTATTATCATGAATTAATGGAAAAACTAATAATAGAAAAAAATGCTTATGTATGCACTTGTGATAAGGAAACAATAAGTGAGAACAGGTGGAATAAAAAAGAATGTTCTTGCAGGAATAATAGTGTTAAGAAGAATCTTGAATTATGGAAGAAAATGTTCTCTGATTTTAAAGAAGGAGATGCAATATTAAGGCTTAAAGGAGATATGGGAAGCAAGAACACAGTAATGAGAGATCCTGCAATAGCAAGAATAATTAATGAAAAACATCCTAGAACAGGAGTGAATCACAAGGTTTACCCTACTTATGATTTCCCAACATCAATTGAAGACGCTAAAATAACTCATAGGTATAGGAGCAAGGAGTTTGAATTACGGAAAGAATTACAAGAATTAATCAGGTATTATTTAAAATTAAAACAACCAAGAATTTATGAATTAGCAAGATTCAATATTAATGGAAGCACTACAAAAGGAAGAGAGATAAGAGAATTAATTGAAAAAAAAATCGTGAGTGGTTGGGATGACCCACGATTAGTTACTATTAAAGCATTAAGAAAGAGAGGAATACTTAGAGAAGCAATAAAAGAATTTGTTATTGAAAGCGGGATCAGTAAAACAGAAGGAGAGATTGATTTAAGCGTTTTATTAAACATTAATAGAAAAATAATTGATAAAAAAGCAGACAGGTATTTTTTTGTTCCAAACCCAATAAAATTATTTGTAAGCAATTTAAAACCCCAGAAGATTATAGCAAAATTACATCCTGAAAAAAATGAGAAGAGAATAATAAACATTAATGACGAACTCTTCGTAAGCAAGAATGATTTAAAATATTTTGAGGAAAGAAAAGAAGTGCGGCTTAAAGACGCTTATAATATTAAAATATTAAACATAACTAAGGATGCAATAAATTCTGTTTTAAGCAAGAATCAATCATTAGAGCATAGCAAGGGATTGCAGAAGATTCAGTGGGTGCCTTCAAACTCAAATATTAAAATAAAAGTGATTGAACCAGGATTCTTATATGTTAATAAAAGATTAAATAAGAATTCTTTAAAAATAATAAGTGGTGTTGGAGAAGTTAATATTAGCAAGGTTAGTGTTGGAGAAGTAGTTCAATTTGAGAGATATGGTTTTTGTAAGAAAGAAAATGAAAACTTGTTCATTAAGTGTTGTTGAACAAGGAGGTGAATTTTTTTTTGAAAAAAAGAAAATCCTTTAATAAAGAGAAAAAAAAATTAAAAATTTTAGTTGCAAGTGATTTGCACGGCGATGTAAGTGCTGTTGAAAAATTAGTGAAGAAAGCTAAAAAAGAAAAAGTTGATTTAGTTGTGCTTTGCGGAGACATAACATATTTTGGTGAAGGATTAGAAGGGATGATAGGGCCTTTTAAAAAAATAAATAAAAAAGTGCTTATTGTTCCTGGAAATCATGAAAATGTTGCTACAACAGATTTCTTAGTTCAATTATACACTCCTGGAGTTTATAATCTTCATGGTTATTCAATAAAATTTAAGGATGTAGGGTTTTTTGGTATTGGAAGCGATAATTCACTAACAATAAATAGCAAGCACTTAGAAGATATTTTAAACAAGTCATATGAAAGAATAAAGGATTCAAAGCACAAAATACTTATTGCGCACTTCTCGCCTGTAACAAGGAAAACAAAAGCTCTTGGAATGATGGAATGGGAGGAAAACAAAATCATAACTAAGATTGTGAAAAAATTCAAACCAGATTTCGTTTTTTGCGGGCACATACATGA
This sequence comes from Candidatus Parvarchaeota archaeon, assembly GCA_017609105.1. Classification (GTDB taxonomy): domain Archaea; phylum Nanobdellota; class Nanobdellia; order JAFCGN01; family JAFCGN01; genus JAFCGN01. The sequence goes on along the minus strand of JAFCEQ010000006.1, from coordinate 12,754 downwards.
ATTTGAGGGTTTAGAAGATAAATTAGGAAAAACAAAAATCAAGAACGTGGGCAAGCACGGTGAAATAATAGAAATTTAAGCAAGTTTGAGGAATAATAGTTTAAGGAAAAAAAATTTTTTAATTAATAAAATCTTTTTTAGTAATCCTTAAATACATGAATATTAAGCAATTATTTATTCATTGATTAATTTAAAAGCCAATGATATGAGGTGATTATAAAATGGTTGAAGAAAAAAAAGTTTTAGAATTAATTGAAATCGCTAATAGCACAGGAAAAATAAGAAAAGGAATAAATGAAACAACAAAAGCTGTTGAAAGAGGGAAAGCTGTTTTTGTTGCAATAGCAGAGGATGTAAGTCCAAAAGAAATTGTAATGCATTTGCCTTTATTATGCGATGAAAAAAAAATACCTTACGCTAATGTAGGAAGCAAGAATGATCTTGGAAAAGCTTGCGGTTTAAGCGTTCCTTGCAGTGCTTTAGCAATTATTGATGCTGGAGAAGGCAAGAACTTATTGAAAGAAATAAGCACCAAAAAATAAAGGTGTGAATAATGGCAAAAACAAAACAAAAAAAAGAATTAAAAACTGATGAAGGGGCTTTCGCAAATGAGATGGAAGGCGAAGCAACACCTTCAGAAGTAGTGGAAATAGTTGGTAGAACAGGGGTTAGGGGAGAAGCAACCCAGGTTAGAGTAAAAATTCTTGAAGGAGAAGATAAGAACAAGGTTTTAAGAAGGAATGTGAAAGGCCCTGTTAGGATTGGAGATATTTTAATGCTTAAAGAAACAGTTCTTGAAGCAGCATCTCTTAAAGGAGGCAGGAGAAGATGAAATGCAGTTTTTGTGGTGAAGAAATTGTGAAAGGAACAGGAAAAATAGTGGTTCGCAAGGACGGTAAAGTATTTTATTTCTGTAAGAGCAAGTGCGAGAAGAACATGCTTAAGCTTAAAAGAAATCCTAATAAAACAAAATGGGTTGTGAAAAAAAAGAAAATAAAGGAAAAATAATCCTAACTTTTTTAAATACATTTTTTTTATTAATTTATTGAGGTAAGTAATATGGCAGAAAAAATGGTTGTTCTTTCAAAAAGAATAAGTAATAAGAATACGCGTGCTCTTGAAAAAAAATTAAACAAGGAATTAGAATGGGCGAAACCATTAATATTCACGAGTGAAGAAGTAGAGATAATTGTTGATGTTAATAATTCTGAGGATTTTAAAGAAGTTGTTGAAAGAGTTAAAAAAATTGCTGGCAATGATTATGAAGTAGAAGCTTACGAGCCTTAATAATTAATAAATACTTATAAATAAAAATTCTTTTTTTTATTGAATAAAAGGTGAGTATTATGATTCAAAAAAGTTTAGTATTAATAAAACCTGATGGTGTTGAAAGAGGATTAATTGGGGAGATAATTAAAAGGTTTGAGCAAAGAGGATTAAAAATTGTTGGAATGAAAATGGTGTGGGTTGATAAAGATTTCGCGAAAGAACATTACTCAGAACACGTTAACAAGCCTTTCTTTAATGAATTATTAACAATGATTACTGAAGGACCTATTGTTGCAATAGCACTTGAAGGCAGAAACGCTATTAAAGTAGTGCGAAAAATTGTGGGAAGCACTCGTCCTGATGAAGCGCTTCCAGGAACTATTAGAGGTGATTTCGCTCACTCATTAATTGAAGGCAGGAATTTAGTGCACGCAAGCGCTAATGAAAGTGATGCTGAAAAAGAATTACGCTTGTGGTTTAAGGAAGATGAATTAAAAGAATATGAACGCAGTGATGAAAAACATGTAATAGGTAAAAGATAAAAAAATTATTTTTTTTCTTAATCTTTTTAAACACATAATTTTATTATTGTTCTTAATGAAAGGTGGGTTTTATGATACGCTTTCCAATAATAACCATGCTTGGGCATGTAGACAGTGGAAAAACAAGTTTATTAGATAAGATTAGGGAAACCTTTGTTGGAAAGCATGAAGCCGAGCACATAACCCAGCATATTGGCGCAAGTGAAATACCTATTGAGAGAATAAAAAAAATTTGCGGTTCATTATTTGAATCCTTAAAAAACAAGATTACTATTCCTGGAATCCTAACAATTGATACTCCAGGGCATGAAGCTTTCACAAGTTTAAGGGAGAGAGGAGGCAGCATTGCTGATATTGCAGTGCTTGTTATTGATGTTAATGCAGGCGTTCAACCTCAAACAAAAGAAGCGATTGAAATCTTAAAAGCGTTCAAAGTTCCTTTCATTATTGCTGCTAACAAAATTGACTTAGTGCCTTTTTGGAAATCCTTTAATGAAACTTCTTTCTTGAAATCCTTAGAAAAACAAGCAAGTAAAGCAAAAGAAGAACTCTATAATAGGATTTATAACATAATGGGTGATTTAAGCAATCTTGGTTTCAGTAGTAATATGTTTAATTTAGTTAATGATTACACTAAGGAAGTTGCTATAATTCCTGTAAGCGCTGAAACAGGAGAAGGATTATCAGAATTATTAATGGTTTTAACAGGATTAACGCAAAAATATTTAGAGGAAAATCTTAAACTTGATGTTAAAGGTAATGGAAAGGGAAGTGTTCTTGAAATAAAAAACAGTGTTGGGCTTGGAAAAACATTAGATGTTATTCTTTATGATGGCGTGCTTCAAGTTAATGATTACTTAGTGCTTGTAGGAAGAAATGGTTTAATAAGAACTAAGATAAAAGCATTGCTTAAACCAGCTCCTTTAGAAGAAATTAGAGAGAAAAAAACTAAGTTCAAGCGTGTTAAAAAAATTGTTGCAGCTGCGGGCATAAAGATTGTAGCGCCAAATTTAGAAGAAGTTCTTCCTGGAATGCCTTTTGAAGCCACGAGAAATGAAAAAGAATTAAGTATTATAGAAGAGAGATTAAAAAAGAATATTGCGAAAATAAAATTTGAAACAGAGAATAAAGGAATTACTTTAAAAGCAGATACTCTTGGAAGCTTAGAAGCTTTAATAAAATTATTTAAAAACAAGAATATTCCTGTTAGCAAAGCGGATATTGGAAGCGTGAATAAAAAAGATGTGATGCACGCGAAAACAAACAAAGAAAAAGACGAATTCCTTGGAGTCATATTCGCTTTTAATGTTAAAATAAATAAAACAATAGAAGAATTTGCTTCTCAAGAAAAAATCAAGATTATTAAAAGTAATGTGATTTACAGGCTTCTTGAAGAATATGAGGAATGGAAAGAAAAAATGATTTTAGAAAGAAAAGAAAGCGAATTAAAAAAAACAGTGCTTCCTGTTAAAATCAAAATCCTGCCTGGATTTCTTTTCAGGCAATCAAAGCCATGCATTGTAGGGGTTGAAGTGCTTGAAGGGAATTTGAAAACAAATTATGAATTAATAAATAAAGAAAACGTTGTTGTAGGTAAAGCGCTTAATATTCAAGAAAACGGCAAATCCATAAAAAAAGCAACAAAAGGAAGCAGGGTTGCTTTAAGCATTGATAATGCTGTTTTCGGGAAAACCATAAATGAAAATGAGATTCTTTATTCAAACATAAGTGAGAAGGATTATGAAATATTGAAAACGAAATTAAAATTTTTCTTAAAAGAAGAAGAAAAAGAAGTAATGAGAGAAATCCTTAAGATTAAACAAAAGAAAAACCCTTTTTGGGGAAATAAATAAAAAAGTAAGCAAAAAAAGAGTAATATTATTAATAATTAATTGTCTTTTAAAATAACATGGCTGACCTGCCTACTCATATAAGAGTTATACACAAAATTAAAAGTATTGAAAATAAAAGTATTCTTAAAATAATGTTAATCGCGCTTATTTTCTTATCTCTCATGTCAATCATCCTGATTTGTTTACAAATAAAATACTTAAGTTAAAGAAAATGTTTTAAAAAAAATAAATAATTAAGAAAATGTTTTTAAATAATTAAGAATTCTATGAAAGGAGAAGCATTTATGCTTTAATTAAAAGTGCCAGGGTGGCGGAGTGGTCTAACGCGGCAGCCTGCTAAGCTGTTCTCCTTTTGGAGGCGCGAGTTCGAATCTCGTCCCTGGCGCTTTTTTTAAAAATTTTTTTTGGATAAAAATTTAAAAATAGTAAATCTTGTTATTAATTTAAGGGGGTTTATTTGAGTTTAGCAAATAAAAAAAAGCATTATGTTTTTAGTGTAGAAGGAAGAGGACCTAAAAAAGAAGCGCTAAAATATAATAGGGATTTTGAGGATAATGAAAGCAAGTCTTATAATGATTTAGCTCAGAAAATCATGAGTGTTGTTAAAAAAGAAGGAGATTATATATTAAGAGAAATTAATGTTGATAACGGGGACTCAATTGAACTTTATGTTTCAAAAAACAAAAAAGCTTATTCAATTAATATTGTTAGGAATAAGGAGAAAAGCAAGGAATTAAAGATTAAGAAAGAAAGCGAGTTAGTTCGTGTTTTGGAAGAGAATTTCTCAAAGAATAGGTTGGAAGCAGAGGCGAATAAATTATAAAATGTTTTTTTTTGAAGGTGAAAAAATTGTTATCATATGAATTAGAACTCGTGCCATCACGTGTTAAAAAATTAAGTGAGACAGCAATAGTTTATTACACTGAATTAGGATTAAAGAAATGGTTTAATAATTTAGCTGGTTCAATGCTAAAAAAATTGATTGATGGAGAAGAGATTCCAATTTACAGAGAAGTTAATATGGATACTGGAAGAGTTAAGGAGATTGAAATAAGAATGAGGAATCCATTAAATTATTTTTTAAACAAAAGAATTATTAAGTATTCAATAGAAGGAAAGAAAATAATAGTTGATGAGGGTTCAGAACTTAATCTTGTTGATGCTATTAAATGTCTTTCAGAAGAATTACGAGAATGCAATCCTTTTATTTTAGAAAATTATTTGAAACTAAAAATAGGCGTTAAGGATAAAAAGGATTTATGAAGGATCCACCCCCTTATTTATCATAATCAAGCTAGTAATGTAATCATTGATTTCAATCATTAATTCTTTTGAAATAAATTCCTGCAGCAAACAAGAAAAGCAATAATACTTGAAAGTTTTTAATGCCTGGTGTTATTTGTATTGAAAGTAAGTTAGAGTCACTTACTGCTCTTACTCGTGATTCAACTAATATGTGCTTGTCCTCACTAATAATTGAATCAAGCTCTGAATTATCGTTCTTGTAATAAACGTGTATTATGTCATCCCCGATTCTTGTTGGAAGCAAGTCAAGAAAACCTGTTTTATTATTGTAAGGCGGGACAAGAAGATTATAAGTTGTTTTACTATTAGCGCTGAACCTAACAGGTGATTTACTTGAACTCACGTACAAAGTGTATTCTTGTTCTGCATTGCTTGGATTCTCAATCACGTATTCATAAGCATTCATTCCAGTATCTCCTAAACCAAAAACTTGTGAATCAGGTGTCACGCTTAATCTTGTTGTAACAGTGCTTATCCACTTAGTTTCAGTATCATTTAATACTGATTTATTACAAGTCACAGTGTAATTATGAATGCCTGCTATTGGTGTTGTGTAATCAATTTCAGCGTAACCGTTCTCATCGCTCATGGTTGTTCCAATTAATCCCTCATCTATGTAAAAATAAATTGAGAAATCATTTACATCGCCTGAAGGAATCCTATTAACAGTGATTTTCGCTGTGTCCTCAACACCTTGTATTGTATTATTTTTCACATTTAATGAGCAGAATAAACCCATAACACTAAATAAGTCCTCATCAGTTCCTGAGAAGAGAGCGTTATTCACTGCTCTTGAATAAATAGTGTAAACTCCTGAATTTAGTTTTGAAAGAACAATATTACATGAATAAGTTGTTGCGTTCACTGAATAACAATCACCGTTCACACTAGTTGTTAAGTTATCATAAAATATGTCGCCAGCGCTTGAATTAACTCTTAATTCAATGAATTCAATATTATTTTTATCAACAACATCGCTTGCATTAATTTGGATTTGAACATCTCCTTTCTCCTCAATTGGTTGAGGTGTTAAAACTTCTGTATTAATGAAAACACTTGTACTAAAATTTTCATAAATCATTTGAGTGTCAGTGTCTAAAACATTGAAATCATCATCATTAGCAACGCAATAAACAGTGTGATAATCTGCTTCAGTAATATTATTTATTGTTAGAATGTGAGTGCCGTTTGTTATTCCTGAAAGAATAGCATAATTCCCGTGATTAGAGCTGCTTCCTAATATCTTACTGCACCCCCCGCTATTATCAGCGTCTTGAGGATCGCAATCAAGATAACATTCAATCGTGTGTTCCCTTGTTGTATTCATAGTGCAATAATCTGTTTTAACATTTAAATTAACACTTGTTGAAGAACCTTGAACCCAAATATCAGCTGCTTCACTTATTATTAAATCATCTACAGTAACATTTGCTTTAGTAGCGTTCTGAGCTCCTGCTTTTAAACCAGTTCCGTTTAATTCATAAAATTGAGGTGTTGAATCTAACATATTATATAATCTCCATAAACCGCATTGATTATTAGTTGATGCATTACCTCTTGCTGTTAAACTAACGCTTGTTGGAGTTGAATAAATCGCTGTTAATTCATTATTGGAGAATTGGCAGTTCGCGTCATAGCAAGCCATTCTAAGGTATGGTTGGAATAACCCGACTCTTGTCATTAAAGAATTATTTAATGAAAAAGTATCGTTTATGTCAATGTACTTATTTGTTCTGTCATAACCGTTCTGATAAATTTTTGGATAATTAACTTCATTAGTCACGTTTATTGTTGGCAAGCAAGATAATCCTCGCGTGTCATTCCAACACATGCTCGCAACATCTGTTAAAGAATAATCCCCGAGAGTTATGTTTGCGCAAACATTCCATAAATAAGTTGAATTACAAGTTAAGCATTTAGAACCAACATCTAATTTAATGCATGCAGTACCTTCCTCACAATCAGTTGAATGAGTGCAGTAAACATAAAAATATATTTCATCGCTTTTTCCTGTGTTCTCATCATCATCAGTACAATTAACATACACAATATTATAACCTCCTTGCGGTGTTCCTCTTGTAATCATGGACTCCACGTCTTCAGTATTGTTTATGATTGAACCTGAATTAGTAATGAAAGTAGTGTTGAGAACGTATTTGCAATCAAGCAAACTATCTAAATTATCAATAACTTCATAATTAAGAGTTGTTGGCGAGTAATACCATGAATTGTTTTCAGGTAAATTAATAATCACTGTTGGCGGTGTTTTATCATATCCTCTCACAATCTTCTCAGCACTATTATCATCTAAGTTAGTTTCATTATCTGTTGTAGTAACATTAACCCTTATTGTTTGATTCCCATAAGAAGGTGTGAACTCGCATGAAACAGTTGCGCTTCCAACAGATAAAGTAGTTAAGGAATCATTATAATCCACGAGCACTTCGTCTTTCTCACAAGTTACGTTCACGTTGTGCGCTACGTCATCACCATTATTTGACACAACAATATTAAGTTTTGTTAGAACTCCTGCTTCAGGCTCGGATTCATTAGTGCTTATTCCATCACTGCTTACGCTTAAATCCGGGAGGAGTTCTGCTTGCGTTCCACCATCCAAAGTTCTTGCACTAAAAACGAATTCCGCGTTTTCTTGTTTGAAAGGGCAATCACTTATTCCTTTATTAGTTAAACTTATTTCATCAATAAAAAAAACTTTCAGAGTATTTGTATTAACTCCTGATGGTTTTCCGAAAGAAATTTTTTGCAATAAATGAGTGGTGTCTCCTAAAACAGCATCTAATAAGGAATCAATATTAATTGAAGCAATCCTCCAAGTATTGTCAGCAACGAAATCAGGTATGTCACCAATACTTATTGCTCCATCAATAACAGAATCAGTTCCTTTAACAAAGTAATTGCTTCCGTCAATTGTTAGGATTAAGTTAAAGTTTGAGTCTGACGGCACTTTATAAGCGAAATTAATGTAGGACTTGTCATTAGTGTCAATAAACGTTGGTAAAGATGTGAATGATAGTATTTTATCATAACCTGTTTTTGATTTAACTTCAAGCCCTGCTTTGCCATCATAACTTACAGGAGATAACCTAACATATGAATCATTGCCTCTCCACCCAGCATAACCGTCTTCAAAATCATAAATAAAATCAATTTTGAAGTTTGAGCCTTCTCCTTTGAACAAGATATTAATCTTGTTTATTTTTACTATGCCATCGCTTGAAAACTTTAGAGGCACAAGGCAATTATTATCTTCTTGCACGCAATCAGTGCAAGAACAAGTATTAATTAAGGATTGTAATTCAAGAGAAACGTCTTTAACACCGTCAGTAGTTATTAAAGAAGATGAATCTCCTCCTAAATCAAGTGTTGTGCTCGCTGTTAAGGAAGGGTAAATAATTATTTTCCCTGTTCCAGAATCAGAAATATAAACATTATTGTTTGAATCAACTGCCACAGCATATGGATTAGTTAAATCATTAATGCTTGTTAAATAAGTTCCGTCTTTCCTGAATACTTGAATCTTATTATTGCCTGGATCTCCTATAATAAGATTATCATTTGAATCTAATGCAATGCCTTCAGCATGAGAAATTTGGTAATTTTCTCCTATATTATTAATTTTTTTGATTAAAATTAAATCTTGATTATAAATTTTCACACCATTATTATCAGTAACAAATAAGAAATTATTATCATCTAAGAATAAGTATTTTGGAATTTCTAATCCTGTTATGTTAGTAATGCTTGTTCCGTTTAACCAAAGAACTCTTATCATTCCAGTTTTACTGTCAGAAACATAAAGTTTTCCACTTTTTTCTATAACATCAAAAGGATGAGCGAATCCATTAATAATGTTATTTATTCTTCCTTCAGGAGTTATGACTATTACATTGCCTGTTGGAGTAGTGCTCGTGTAATTCATGTTTGAAACAAAAAACCATTCTGAATCATTAACAAAAAAACCAATTGGGTTTATGTCAGTGCTTGTTCTTAAAGAAATGTCTTGAATGAAAGTAGTGTTTAAATAATATTTATGAATTTTTTTGTTAGCAGGATCAAGAGAATAAATATAATCCTTAACAAATAAATCCGTGATTGAATTAGTAGTGCTTGTTAAATCATTAGTGCTTTCAATTATGTTTGTTGAAGTGATTGTTGTAGCATCCTTAAAGGATTCGTAATCAATTAAAGCACTTATTATCTCTGCTTCTTTCGGTAAACGAAGATACTTTTCAGAATTAACCCCATCAGTCATTGCTAGTATTGCGCTCGTGGTTCCGTCGCTTAAAGAAGTTATTGTAGTGTTCACATTAATATCGCAATCAATGCACGCTCCTTTATTACCTGGTAGTATTGAGAAAGTATCTATTAAGTAGTATTGTCCTGTCATGTCAATAAGTCCTGTATTAGAAAATTTAAAGCTTTGAACATAGGTTGAGAAAGGATTTTCAAGTCCTGCATTAATTATTGAATTCCCTAAATCCAATTCAACAAAATGCCATTGATTATCTCTTTGAACTTGTGAAGAAGCTATTATGGGGTAATCATTTGAACCGCAACCAGCTCCCATGTCATAACAAAAAATGTATGGAATACCGTCTTTTTCTACTAACACGCGGAAAGATGTTGCAACGCTTGAAGGCATCTTGTATGAAAAAAGGATTCTTGGATAATCCCCTACATTATAATGCAAGTTTTTTATTATGGAACAAGTTTTGTCCTGGCATGTGACTTTCATGGAATAATATCCTGTGTTTGAATCAGTGCTAAAGGATAAAGTGTTTGTAATGAATTCATTCCAATCTTTCAGGATTCCTGTTATTGATTCAAAATCATTGAAGTATAATACTCTTCCAGCTCCTCCTGGTCGTACATTAGAGATGAGTAAGTCATCAATAAAGAATGAAGTATTATTTAAGGAGTCCTCAGCTCCGAAATCAATTTTTGTTATTATTGTGCTTAAACCCTTGTTCAGTAAGTCCTTGTTTAAATTAATTAAAATGAAGTGCCAGGAATCATCAGGAATGAAGTTAGGCAGGGAGTAATCTCCTGTTATGCTTGTTCCATTATAAATTAGGGTTTCATTATTAATAGTTATTATTCTTAAATTAAATTTAGTGTTATCATTTACTTTGTAAGCAAAACCCAGGTAAGGGTATTCACTCGTATTAACATTAACTTTTTTTTCAACCCATTGATTAGTATTAGTGTATTGCACTCCTAAACTCCAATAACCTGATTTGGATGTTGAAGTATTTGTTTCATAAGAAATATTGTTTATTCCAGTCCAATCATTTATTTTGTATTCAAAATCATCGAAGACATTGAATCTGAAATCATTTCTTGAAACCGCGTACATTTTTAAACTATCAGGACTGAAATCCTGGTAATTAGTGAAGGGAATGCATTTTAAATTTGTTTTTCTTCCTATTTTAGTAGCATTACTTAAGTAAGTGCTTTCATCTATTCTTTCAATACTCCATTGAGTGCAATTATTGTTCACGAAATCAAAATCCTGGCAGTGTAGGAAAGTGGTTGGCATCATTCTTGAGGAATTGTAAGGAATGTAAAAATCAAAACCATCGTAATTCATGTAATCAGGGTCAATCATTAGTAAATCGCTTATCGGGCTTTGAATTGGATTATAACCATTGTATTCATTGCTTCCTATGAACCTTATTGGTATGTTCTCTCCTGTTATGTTCACTCCTTTAATTCTTGCTTTTAATAAACCTTGTTCTGTTGGTATTGTGAAGTAAACATCAACTTTCTCGTTTACGCTGAAAACATTGTTAAAAGTTCTTGTTGAATCACCTATCCTCCCGTAATTCCTTATGTTAAGAATGTTAGTGAAGCTTGAGTTCGGGTTTAATATGAAGAATCTTGTGTTATTCACTTCGCTCATGTTCACGTTTGTTATGTTAAACCTTGCTCTTAAACCAATATCATACTTGAATCTTTTGTGTTGAGTATTATCAAGATAATCTCTTGCCCAAACATCAATCCACACGTATCCTCTGTTGAATGTTGATAAATTAATCTCGTGTAAGATGTTGTCAAGAGTGGTGAAAGTATGATTTGTTATTCCATTATTAATGGAGTACCACGCGTCTTTTAAACCAACGCTCGGATAATCAATTATTGTGAAGTTCAGATTATCTTGTTGCGCTACAAGAGAGTCATTAATTAGGATTTCATTAATGTTCGGCGGATTACTATCAATAGTGATGTTAAAGGGTTCTGTGTTTCTTCCTGTTCTACCGTCAGTTCCGTTTACTTGAACGTAAATGCTTAGTGTTTCATCATTCACTCCTGTTAGTTCTGCAGTGCAAATCGCGTGCGTTGTATTAAGATTAGTTTGAGTCATACTGATCCAATCAGTATTATTTGTTGTGTACATGCAAGAATCGCTTATTAATCCTACTGCATCACTAACATTAGCTATTAATGTGAAAGGACTTGTTGTATAATTTTTTCCTTCACTCTCCTTATAATATATTGGGTCAGTGGTTATGCTGTCAATGCTTGTTGTGCAAGAACCATCATTATAACAGCATAATTTGATTGGTGTTGTTCCTGGAAGAGAGATATGAGAATTCCTTACTGAACCTCCTATGAGCTTGTGTAAGTCAATAACTTCTGTTTCATTATCATAACAAGTGTTTCTTATCTCACAATGCAACCCGCATAATGCAACAATATTGTAATTCGCTAAGTCAGGTGCGCTAACGTGCGAGTTATTTTGTCTGTAAGTGCTTAAAATCTTATTCCCGTTTGTAGGAGTATTATTATCTAGTAATTCCATGCTGATTAAATCATTGCAGCACATTTGATTATCATAATAACCGCACATGCCAATATGTGAATTAGTTGTTTTTTTCATGCTGAAAATGCAGGTCTCGTTTGAATAACAAGTGTTTCTTATCTCACAACTCAGAGGAGTTGCCTTAGATAATCTTATGTTTATGGTTATAATAAAAAAAAATAATGTTAGCACTATTAATTTTTTCTTGTTCATTATTCTTTTTATTATAATTTTAAAACTTATATAAATTATTACTTGTGATTAACAATTTTTTTTATTAATTATGATTAAGAATTTTTAAATTATTATTTGTGATTAAGAATTTTAATTTATTGGCTCATTAATTCTTTTTGATTAAGAAAATTTTGTGCTTGTGTTTTTCATTAAAAAATCTTTTTTTTTAGAATTCATTTTTTGTGTAATTTTTTTTCCATTCTTGTATTAAGTATTTTTGACTTATTCTTCTTGCAATATTATTAATCGTGTTTTTTATTGTTTGATAGTATTCTCTCTTGTTTTTCGTGTTTATTGGTTTTATTATTGCAGGCTCGTGTAATTCTTTTAATAATTTCTCCAGGTTTCTTTGTTCTACAGTGTGAAGAATGATTTCATTTAGGATTTTATTTGTTTCTTCTTCAACGTATAAACTCGTTTCTTTTGTTTGCGTGTTTATTGTTCTCGTGAGTTCTTCAGCGATTTCGTAAATTATGTTATCGAATGTTTTAGTATTCATTTTGTTTTTCTCGTCAAGCGCGTATTCTAAGTTTTTTGTTTCACTCGTGAACAAGGTTATTTCTTTTATTATTTCTTCAACTTCTTTTAATTCTTTGAGTTTTTTTAATTCCTTGAGTTCTGTTTTCTTGTTTTTCATGTTTTTATCCTATTTTTTTCATGTTTTTACCATTATTAATGTCTTTTCATTAAAAAAAAATAATCATTATTTTTTTAGTAATTATTTTTTT
>JAFCEQ010000001.1 GCA_017609105.1 Candidatus Parvarchaeota archaeon | reverse complement strand
GAGTTATTAACTAAAGGAAAAAATGAATTAAAAGATAAAACTTCAAATCTTTATGATTCAACTCAAGAGATTAACAGTATTCTTGTTGAGATAAAAAAAGCTAATCTGCCTTTTATTAACAATTATGTGGAGAATCTTATTAATTCTTTTAATGAGTTTTCATCTCTTATTTCTCTTATTCACAACATGGACACAAGATTCTTAAGCAATCCAATATGGGTTAACACGCTTGGTGTTTACGGAGATGTTAATCCCTTAGGAGTGGCATTTGCAATAATCTTTGTAATTCTTAACTTATTCACGCTTTTCATGATAACAAGCACTTCAGTTATACATGATAAAAACCAAAATTATTTTGTAAGATTAAAAACAAACAAAGTTTTTAGCATAGAATATTTTTTCTCAAAAATTTCGGTTTTTGTATTACTCTCGCTTGTTCAATTAATTATCCTATTCCTGGTTTTCTTAATTCAAGGTTCAACTTTTAAAATCAATTTAATTGTTTTGTTTTTATCAATTATTTTAATAACAATACTTAATTCATTAATAGGAATCTCAATTGGATTAATCAGTAATAATGAAACTATTGCAATACTATTGTCCTTAATCTTAACTCTTCCTTTCTTATTTCTTTCAGGAGTTTTCGCACCAATAGACTTATTCCCTAAAGCAATTAGGTTTGTAGCAAAATTGTTTCCATTAAGTGTTGAAATAAATTTAGTATCCAAATCTGTTTTATTCAAATCAGGATTTAAGGAACTCAGTAATAGTTTCAGTTTTTTAATAGATTATGTTGTTGGATTTCTTTTATTTAATAGCATACTCATGCGAAAAAAATAGCGTGAAGCATTACTCATGCTAAGTCTTCAAGTTCATCACTTATTATTTTCCCAGCATCATATTTTTTACTCAACTTCTTGTAATACTTTAATTTCTTCTTCATTTCCTTGTCATTAATCGCTGTTTTAAAATCAATTTTTTGAAGTTCGTTTTGATTATAACCGTGCGTTAATCTTAATTCATTCAATCTTTCTTTCAAGAATTCTTGTTCAGTCGTGCCAGGATTCGGTATCATTATGCTTTCCTTCCCAAACTTAATTAATTCCATCACTGTTGTGTAAGCACTCCTGCAAAAAACAAGATCACTTGCTTTAATTAATTTGAATCTCTCAAATTCTTTTTTGCTTTTCACATTTATTTTATCTTTAATCCAATCAGCAATTATTAAGTTACCATCTTTTTTTATAGAACTTCCTTTAGGATTCCCTCGTGAAAGAACAAAAAGGTATTCTTCATTATTTTTTAATAATTTAATAACTTTTTTTGAAAACAAATCAGCACTCCTTCCAGGCCCGCTAATCCCGCAATAAATAAGAGGTCTCTTATCCTTTATCTCCCAATCTTTTTTTATTTTCTTCTTTGAAGCAAGGTTCTTTTCTCTTTCCCTGCACATCACTCCATTGTAAATTATTTTTGATTCATACTTTTTAGGTATTGGTTTATTTAAAGTATATATCATGTTTTCTCCTGGGAAGTCAGGAAGGAAAATCTTGTCTGCAATCCCGAATTGCTTGTACCACCCGATTTTCGCGTATTTTTTTCTTCCAATTTTTACTTTCATTCTTAATTGATGTATTATTGTTCCGCAAGGAATCCTTTTTATCTTACTTATTATGATTGGAGAAATTTCTGAATCACTTAAAATCACATCAGGCTTGAATTTTTTTATTATCTTATTTAATTGAAGCATTTGCTTGCTCTGCTCATAAAGCATTGTTTTCGGCAAATTCAAATATAATTTTGAAAAAGCAAACCTTCCTTTCTTAGTGTATTGATCAAAACTTATTCTCTGAATTCTTTTAACAGGAAACTTGTTTCTTTTAACAAAATCAACTGCTTTATTATAAGTCACCCATAAAATTTCATGCCCTCTCTTCTTTAATTCATCACTTACTTCTAATGTTCTTCCAACATGCCCTTGTCCTTGACCACAAGCAACAATCAGGACTCTCATAAATGCTTATAATCTATTCCTTCTTAATAAAGGTTTCAAAAAGCAAAAAATAATCAGGGTTTTATTATTTTTATGAAAGAAAGAACGGACTTGTAATATGTTTGAATAATTAATTCTTGCATTTTTTTGTAATTCCTGCCTTTCTTAATCATTGTTTCATATAATTTTAATGTTTCATCCATGCTTTTTTTAAAACAATATTTTTTGCTTAATTTCTTCGCATTCTTACTAAGATTTCTTCTTATTCTCGCATTTTTATAAAGGAATTCAATTTTTTTTGCATAATTTACTATCATTTTTTTGTTTTCTTTGATCTTATAACCATTCTTTCCATTAATGATTAATTCACCAACACCGCCTTCATTAGAGCCAATAACTGGAACGCCGTTTTTTAATGCTCTTAAAACACATAAGTTAAAAGTGTCGTACGGACTTGCGCTTACAAAGACATCAGCAAGTTTGTATATTGAATTTAATTCATCATTGCTGAGGAATCCTGTGAAAATAACATTTTCTTCTAAACCCTCTTTTTCAACTAATTTTTCTAATTCTTTACGATAAGGGCCTTCACTCGTTATCACTAATTTTATGTTCGGGATTTTATTTTTAAGTAAAGATATTGATTTAATTACAATATCTATTTTTTTTTCAGTGCTTATTCTTCCCACATGCAAGACAACAAAATCTTTTTTATTGATTTCAAATTTTTTTCTTAATTCATTCCTTAAATCCTGGGATTTCTCGTTTTTCACCCAATTATAAATTACTTTCACATCACGGATTTTTTTTGAATTCAAATATTTTTTTACAACTTCTGACGGAGCAATAACCATGTCAGAGGTTTTATAAACAAGATTCGCAAAAGGTTCTCCAATTTTTGTAAGAGTTTTTAATGTTATTTTTTGTTGAGGTTTTTTTTCAAAAAGAAATTTAAGCAACCTCTTTTTTGTTTCTGATTTTGACTTTAACACTTCATTAACAAATTGAATCAAGAAAGTGTGATATGTTGAAATCAAAGGAACCTTCATTTTATTTGCAGTTATAATTCCCCAATAACCAACAACAAAAGGAGAATGCACGTGAATCACGTCTGGTTTAAACTCTTCCAATATTTTTTTTAATTTTTTTCGTGGCATAAAAAGTTTATAAAAATAACCATCATATATCTTGAATTTATTTCCTTTTAATTTATAAACAAGATAATTTTTTCTTTTTTCCAATTCTTCCTTTTTTTCATGTATTGTAATAATAAGAACATTATGCCCTCTTTTTGCTAATTCTTCAGCCATCTCACTTACTTCTACACTTACTCCATTATAAACAGGTAGGAAGGTATCTGAAAACATGGTAATGTTCATAATGTGATTTTTTTAGAATTTTCAATGTTTTAAACATTATTTTTTTTTATCTTATTGGTCGGTAATTTATTTTAGTTACTTTCTTACCAAACAAGTTCATTAACTCACTGTAAGAATAAAATAAAAACATTCTTAAAAACCCTCTTCTTGAACTCGTTTTAACTAATTCCTTTCTTATGATTTTAATTAAATTACCGTTTTCTTTCAATCTTTTTCCTAAATCATGGTCCTCGCACAAAGCAAGTTTTTCATCAAAACCACCAACCTTTAAAAATTCTTTTTTACTGCAGAATAAGCAAAAACCTGTTAATCTTGTAAAATTAATTTTATTCATTAAAAACATTAAATTGCTTGCGATTTTGTAAACAAATTTAAATCTTGTGTCATAACAACCAAAATAACAGCTTCCAACAACGTTTTCTTGTAATTCATTTTTTATTATTCTCCAAAAATCTTTTTTTAATATTGTGTCAGCATCAATGAATATAAGGTATTCTCCTCTTGCTATTTGTGCGCCAACATTTCTTGCAAGACCTATTCCTCGTTTTTTTAGTTCAATTATTTTAACTTCTTTTTCTTCACATATCTTTATTGTATTATCAGTGCTTCCACCATCAACTACTATTATCTCGCAATCCATTTCCTGCGTTTTAATAGAATCTATTGTTTTACCAATATATTTTTCTTCATTCAATGTTGGGATTATTACTGATATTTTCATTTTAATGCAGGGGACGAGATTTGAACTCGCGAAGGCACTAAGCCACAGGGTCCTAAACCCTGCCCGTTTGACCGCTCCGGCACCCCTGCTTACAAATAAGATTTATATTATTTTGGTTAAAAAGGTTTCTTTAAGAATTTACTCATTATTTAAAAAGCAAGGATACAAAACTTAATTAGTTAAAATTTTTTTAATTAGGATTTATGGAAAAAGTGATTTTAATTCATGGAATGATGGTTAATAAAGAATTTTTTGAAAAAACTGAAGAATTCTTATTAAGGAAAGGCTTTCAAGTTTTTAATATTGATTATCAAAGCATTAAAGGATTAAATATTACGGTTTTTGAATGGATGTTAGACAATTTAATTGGCAGAGATAAAGCACATATAATAGGGCATTCACTTGGTTCATTAATTGCTCTTCATTATGGAATAAAACATTCTGAAAAAATAAAATCATTAATTCTCGTGAATTCTGATCCGAAAGGTTTCAGGAAAAGCGAAGAAAATATGATAAAATCCTCAATTGATTTGCTGAAATCTTGTTTTAATAATAAAAAGAAACCTGACTTTAAGGAAATTATAAGATTATTTTGTCATAACATAGAAGAAGATAAACTTAAGGAAATAAAAGAAATGATATCAAAAAACAAAGTTATTAACATTGTTGAACAACTTTTTCTGTTAAATTATTTCAGATTAAAACTTGATTTTAAGAAATTCAAAAAACCATCGCTTGTTTTGCTCGGAGAAAAAGACCCTTTAGTGAATAAGTCATTAGTATTAAGTGATTTAAAAAAAATGAAGAATTATAAAATCAAGATTTATAAGAATGCTTGGCACGTAATACCTATTGAAAAGCCAAGAAAGTTTTACAAAGACATTCTGGATTTTATAAATCAATAATGAATTTAAAAGAAGTGTTCTTTAATTAATTTGAAATGATAAAAAAAGAAATCCGTCTTGATAATATATCAGTTCAGCCGCGCCAAAAAATTTTTGCAGCTCTAAAAGTTGGGGAATTACCTGATAATAGTGATGTATTAGTTCCAATAATAATTATTAGAGGTTCAAAAGGTCCTATTCTTACAATAACAGCTGCTATTCACGGGGATGAAGTTAATGGAAGCGAAGTTTGTTATCAATTAGCGCAAAAACTGAATCCTGAAGATATTAAGGGAACGCTTGTTCTTTTACCAATATGCAATCCTCTTGCTTTCAATAGTAGGGTGAGGAAAACGCCTTTAGACGGGCTTGATTTGAACAGGTGTTTTCCTGGAAAACTTAATGATTCAATAACTTACCAAATAGCTTATGCTTTGTTTAACAGCGTGATAAGAAAAACTGATTACCTTATTGATTTTCATTCAGGAGGGTTTAAATTCAGGTTAGCGCCTCACGTGAGAGTTGATCCAAGCAATCTTGATGCAATTAATATGGCTAAAGCGTTCGGATTAAAATTTGTTATTCAACGCAAAGGCATTTTCACTCTTTTAGCAACTGCTCGCAAACAATTAAAAATCCCAGGCATTTGTGTTGAAATTGGAGAAGGCAATAGGCTTGAAAAAGAATACGTTGAACTCGGTGTTAAAGGAGTTATTAACACAATGATTTATTTGAACATGATTGAAGGAGAGTTCAAAAAAACATTTCAACAAATTTTATTAAAAGACAGGTGGTATGTGAGAAGCACGAAAGGAGGTTTGCTTGTTTCCTTAAAAGAGGAAGGAGAAAAAGTTAGGAAGAACGAACCTGTTGCTGAAATACATAATCCTTATTCAAGCGAGTCAACTTTTTTATACTCTCCAGTGAATGGTTATGTTATTGGCATTAGGCGAAACCCTCAATTAAGCACTGGTGAGGGAACAATACTTATTTATAGTTAAAAGAAAATTTTTAAAATAAAAGCTAATTATGTTAAAAAACTCATTGCTCCTGTAGCTCAGTGGTAGAGCGCTGCGTTGGTAACGCAGAGGTCACGAGTTCAAATCTCGTCAGGGGCTTTAACTTTTAATAATTTTTTACAAATTAACTGAATTATTATTTAAGATTTTAGAAAACGTATAAGATATATAAATTAATAATTCATTTTTTTTTCACATCATGTCTTTAATAAAACTCTTTAAACAATACCCCTTAAAGTATTACTTGCTTTTCTTAATTTTAATCATACCTCTTTACAAAATCTTGTTTTACACTCAATATTACGGGGGTTATAGGTATTTTTGGCCTGGATCTGTAAAGTTCATTCCTGATAGGAGTCTTTATTATAGAAAATCTTTTGATACTGCTCCTCTCTCTTTTTTATTACTCTTTTTTTTCAGTAAGATTATTCCATGGAATTATTTAGGCGCTTTCATGAATTATCTTAATTTTTTCACTCATTTATTAATGCTCATACTAACTTATCATTATTTTCCGAAACTCAGAAAACATTTTTTTCTTGTAAATCTTTTAGTGCTTTTAATACCTGGCGTGGAATGGGCTTTAACTTTATCTGCTTTCTTTTTCTTATTAGGAGTTATAAACAAGAATAATAAATATTTATTACCCGTGTTTTTTGCTTTAAGCGCGTTAAGCAAGCAATTAATGATTATTCCTGCTTTTTTATTAATAATTCATTTCGCATGGGAAGAAAAAGATTTTAAGATAAAAAAAATTTTAACTAAAGAATTTATTAAAAAAGTAAGTGTTCAAACACTCATTCTCTTATTTACTTTTTTTCTTCCATTAACTTATTTCGGATTAAAACAATCTTTTAAAAGAATTTTCCTTTCTCACACAGAAAGCGAATTCTTATTCTTTAAATATTTATTAACTCCTTTTAGAACTCATGTTCTTTTCACTTTTCCATATTATGTTTTTCCTGCAATGCTTTTAATTACTTGTTTATTCATTGCTTCAAAAAAGGAATTGCAAAAAAGTTTTTTCATACTCCTCTCATTTATTTTTTTCTTTTTATCTCAATCAAAAGACGGTGCTGATTATTACTTGAATTTAGTATTCCCTTTGCTCTTGCCTTTTCTTGAAGTTTTTAATAAATATAGAAAGGAATTGCTTGTAATCTCAACTTCTTTTTCTCTTGTTTTCTTAACATATTATTTTTTAATCATAACACAACCAGTTAATCCAATGATTTTTTTATCAGATTTCATAGAAGTCATGCCTAATAAAGTAATTTGCACTCAAAGAGGAATAAATGGTTTGCAACTATCTTATGAGCAATTTAAGGGTTTGGAGAATTATGATAACTTAAATCATTCAATAAACGTGCTTGAACATAATTTATTTATTAATCATCAGATTGATGAGAATTTAAGAAAAAACATTACAGAAAACATAATGAATGAAAAACTGTTTCCTTTAGTAATACTTCATTTTAATTATTATGGGGATATGTGCGAGTTTGTGAGCACAATGATTTATAATTCTCGCGAAGAATTTGAAGAAACCTATCTTTCTTTTGCAAGAAAAGTAGAGGATAAGATGCGAGTTATTTGTGAAAAAGACAGTTCTTTATGCGGAATGTCCATTAATTATTACTTGGGAGAAAATAATATGGATTTTACATCTTTTTATAATCCTTACGTTGGTTCAAAATACATTTTGTTTTCTAAAATTAAGTTATTATTAACAAACTCTTTTTTACCATTGTCAATAGGATTATTAATCTTTTTTATCAGAAAATACTAATTTTATAAATCTTTAACAAATTTTTTTATTTCTTCAATAATCTCGTCAGGTTTTTCGTAAAGCACGAAATGATTTTGTTCAGGAATAACAACTCTTTTATGTTTTTTTGATTCCTTTCTTAATTTCTTGCTTAAACTCATGAAATCAATTTGAGGAACCATAACATCTTTGTCTCCGTGAATGAGTAATGTGTTCGTGTTTATTTTATTAAAGTTTGGTTTATTCCCGAAAGCAAGCCAAATATTATAAACTTGTTTTAAGAAACCCGTTTTTTTAATGTAAAACAATTTTTTTTCAAAAACTTTTTTCTTAACTTCTCGCGTGAAACTCTTTTTTGTTCGGTACTCGCAGAATAAATCCCAAGAATAAAAACGTGTTTTATTATCTTTAACAAATTTTTTAACTAAGTTTAAATTAGTTAAAACAACTCTGCCGAAATTATTAAGAGGCGTTGAAATTAAAATTAGGAATTTTGGATTTCTTATTTTCTCGCAATATTTTAAACAAACAAGACCGCCATTACTATACCCAATCATCCCGAATTCATTTATTTTTTCTGCTTGAATAATTTCATTAATTCTTTTATTCCATGATTTTCTTGTTAGAACTTTTTTGCTCTTACCATATCCTGGCAAGTCAATTACAATTATTTTAAACCCTTCAATGCTTAGTTTTTCAGCAAAAAATCTTACTTGCTCGCAATAACTTCCTAAACCCGGAATCATTATTAATGGAAATCCATTGCCAATTACTTCATAGTAAGTGTCTTTAATAAACGGCATTTTTATTTAAAAAAAAAGAAATTGTTTTTAAGTATTTTCTTTTAAACATTCTTTTTTTTATAAAACTTAGATTATTAAACTTAAATTATTAATTTAAGCAAATCATTAAATTTTAAGTAAATTCAACAAATCCTTTTTAGATTTTTTTAATTTATATTTTTGGAATTCTTTGTTCACGTTTTGAGCATTAACATGACCATGGTGTTTTAATCCACCGCCGAAAGTTTTAGGAATATGCATTAATTCATGAATTAACACTTTATCTTTTTCACTTTCACTTAATTTATCAAATCTTTCACTTAAGACTTCAATACAATAATGAGCTTCAGTATTTAATGCTTGTTGAAATATTTTCGGCAAAGCCCAACACCTAGCAATCACTCTTTTACTATTAGTTCCTTCGCTTTTAAAACAAATTATGTTCTCCTTTTTAATATGCTTCCAATTTAGAATATCAATTATTTGATTTACTCTTCTCTTAATTTCTTCATCTTTCTTATATTTAATGCTCATCCTAAATAAAAAATAATTAATACTTGTTATTATTCTTTTTTATTGTGAGATAAGAAATGAGAAGAATTATTATTGGATTAGTCGGACCAATTGGTTGTGGGAAAGGAGCGGTTAGCAATTATTTAAGAGAAAAACACGGGTTTAAAATAATCACTATTGGAGACATAATTAGAGAGGAATTAAAAAAAAGAAACTTGGAGATAACAAGAGAGAATTCATATAAAGTGCAAGCAGAATTAAGAAGAAAAGACCCTCATTATATTATTAAAAGCATTATTGAAAAAATAAAAAAAAACGCTTGGGAAAAAGTAGTTATTGATGGCATAAGATACCCTCATCAAGCAAGAATTCCTCAACAAGTTTTTGGCAAAGATTTTCTGCTCATACTCATTAATGCTTCTTCTAAAATAAGGTATGAAAGATTAGTGAGAAGAGGAAGGGAGGATAAACCAAATTCTTATGAAGAATTTTTAGAACAAGAAAAAAAAGAAAACAAGATTTTTAATCTTAAAGAAACTTATTCGCTTGCAAGCGCGGAAATAATGAATGAAAGCACGATTTTAGAACTTCATAAGAAAATAGACAATCTTCTTTCAAAATTTTTGAAAAAAAAACAAAATTTTAAGTAATTATAAAATAAAAAAACAGGATACAAAAAAGTTTTAATATTATAATAATTTGAATTATCATTATGAGAAAAACAATAATTGGTTTTATAATACTTTTCGCACTTTTTTCATATTCTTATGGTTTAAAAATAGATATCATACCTATTGATGATAGAGTTGCTCCAGGAGAAACAGCACGTTATTTATTAAACTTAACGAGCGAGGAAATACAGAACAGAACTTACACGATTTTAATGTTTCCATCTTTTGGAAGTTATTCTGCTATTCCTTACAGATTCTTTTTAGAAAGCGGGGGAAACAAATTAGTTAATTTATCGGTAGGAGTTAATGAAAGAGATGTTAAACTCGGAACATATTCAAGCACTATTTATTTTGATTACGGCACAGGTTCTTTAAGCAAATCCTTTAAAACTTATGTGGAATTACCTCTTCATGAATTAATTAAGATTAAAGTAATTAATGCTCCGCAAAAAATTAATCCAAGAAAACCTTTTAATCTAACTTTTGAAATAACAAACACTTATAAAAAAAAGCCAATAAGCTTGTTAATCACTTTTTACAAAGACAATGAGAACATAACATCTTTTCAAAGAGAAATTGAAATAGAACTTGGTTCTAAGAATTACACTTTCTCTTTAACACTTCCATACCTTTTCACGCCTGGAGAATACACTCTTGAAACAAAAGAAACGCTTTATGGAAGCACGATTAATTCTGAAATAAGAAATGTAGAAATAGAACCTTTTTCAGAACCAGTAATCTTAACTCAAAAGAATGAAACAATTTTTGGGAAAACAATTAACATAATTCTAATAAATAATGGCACAAAAAGTTTAGAAAATTATGATTTAAAACAAGAACTTTCCTTCTTAGAATCTCTTTTAGTTGTTGATGGAGGAGGCTCAAAAAAAGAAGGCACATCATTAGTGTGGAGTATTAATTCATTACCTCCGTCTGAAATCAAGAACAATGAAATTCAATACTCTCAAATAACTTACTCTTATTCAATAACTTATGTGCCTTTATTACTTCTTCCTTTCTTAATCTTAGGAATTCTATGGGTTTTAGTCCTTAATACAAGAAAAGTGAGTGTAACAAAAACAATAAAACATTACAAGCAGGAAGATAAAGAATTAGAAGCTACTGTAAGCATTATTATTAGGAATGTTGGAACAACAAAATTAAAAAAAATAAAAGTTGTGGAAAGAATTCCTTCCTTTGTCAAAAAAATACACTCCTTTGGTTCCTTAAAACCAGAACTCAAGAGTGTTGGGCAAACCAAGAGATTAATATGGAATTTAGAGAACTTGAATCCAAGAGAAGAAATCCACTTATCATATAAGATACAAAGCACGATGAACATAATTGGAACTATTGTTTTCCCATCAACACAAGTTTTTGTTAAAGACAAAACAGGAACTTATTTAAGAAAATCAAATATGGTTACCTTAATTGCTCGCAAAAAAAATGAAAACTAAAAAAGAAGGATTAAAAAGTCAATTATTTTTTTTTGTGAAAAAATATCGTGGGATATTTTTTTAAAATACTATGATTATTAACTAATTTATTATTCTTTACAAATTATTAATTTATTCTTCTTTCCAAAGAATATCTTCTAATTTATCAAATAAAATAAATCTCCCGGTTCTTGTTTTAACAACTTCATCAGCGTTATTAACTTCCATATTATAAATTAACGCTTTTTTATCCGGCATTTGTTCTTTAACTTCTTTGAGCGTGTAAACTCTTCCTATTAAATACGTTTTTGAATAATTTCTTTTTTCACCAAAAAGCTTTTCATTTTTTCTCTTTCCATTTTCATTTCGAAGAATTTCAGCAATCGTTCTATCAAAAAACCTAAAACCATAAACTTCTTCAGGCAAGTTTATTACATTCGGATCTCTTTTTTTAACAATTAATTCTTCACTCTCACCAAAAAAACCAATATCATATAATAATTCAACAAAAGATTGTTCATAAACCCTAATAACCGAAATATTATTTCCTTTTTCCATATAATTAAATACTCAAATAAAATTTTTTAATTTTTCTTAAAATTTTCTTAAAAAAAATTTTTGAGCGCCCTCGCCGGGATTCGAACCCGGGTCGCCGGCGTGACAGGCCGGAATCCTAGGCCACTAGACTACAAGGGCTTTACTTAATAAAAGATTATTAACAAACATCTTTAAAAACTTTACTTAAAAAACTTTTAAAGAAATTTTTTTTTAGGAAAAACTTTTTAATATCACTTAACATATTTTTATCTATTAATTAACCCGCCTTAGCGTAATGGCTAACGCGCACGGCTGTAGTTAGGTTTAAAGGGCTGAACACGAACACGTGTTCTTTATTAGCCGTTACCGTGAGATTCCCGGTTCGAATCCGGGAGGCGGGACTCAAAAATATATTAAGTGCTTATTTTTTTTTAGAAAAAATTTTTTTAAACAAAAAACGTCTTGTGTTTTAATAATTAATTGTTATTAGTAAAAAAACAGGGTTTGGTAATATTTAATGAATGACGTGATAATCATTAATTCTGATTTTAAAAAAAGTTCTTGGTTTGAAACAAGAAAAGAAAAAAAAGAGTATTTACCCTTCTACTTTGATGAGTACGGTAATAAAACAATTAAGGAAAACGCTGTTCAAGAAATAAATATTGTTAAAGCATATGGTGATGGAGTGCCATACTCTCTTGAAAGACCATTAATTAAAAAAAATCTTTTATTGCCTGAAATAAGAATTCTTAATTTTATGACAAAACCTAAGGGCTTCACTATTTATTTTCCGCAAACATTCTTGCAAAAAGGAGCGATAGGTATTGAAGAATTATTGCTTATGCCTTCTGAAATGTATTTTGTTAAATATTTTCAGGAAAGAATTGTTAAAAGAGATTTAAGAACAATATCTAATAATGAGCTATACAAAAAAAATTCTGAATTCATGTTATTAAAAGGGTTTAATAATTGTTTTTTAATTCATAGGACTGATAAAACACCGCATTCATTTCAATTAACAAGCAAGACCCCGCAATATTATTTATGCAGGTACGTGCCTCCATTAAATTCTTCAGGAAATGAAATCAAGTATTATGATAATTTATTATAAAAATGATTATGGTAATTTGAAAATAGGATTTAATAGCAGTAACCCAAAATTTTTTAAACTAATAAGTAGTTTCTTTTTTCTAAAAATGAGGTTCCCTGCTTTGAAGATTTTTTAAAATTAGTTAATTATCCGAAAAGTTATTAAATAGGAAATGGAGAATTTAACAAGCAAAAAAAACTGTTGGGCCGTTAGCTCAGTCTGGCAGAGCATCTGGCTTTTAACCAGAGGGTCGGGGGTTCAAATCCCTCACGGCCCATAATAAAGTTGCTTGCTTGAATCAAAAAAAAGGGTTAAGAACTCTTTAATGAGTTCTTACATAGAAAAGAATTTAAATGCAAAAAAAGAGTTAAAAACTTGTTCCTTGGGTGTTAAGATGGTTAAAAAAACAGATTCTAAAAAAAAATCAGAAAAAGAAAAAAAATTTGATATTTTTGAGCATGTTTTTGTTCCAAAGCATAGATTAATGACTGATAAAGAAGTAGAAGAGGTTTTAAAAAAATATAATTGTTCTTTAAGTGATTTGCCTAAGATTTTTAAAAATGATCCAGGGATTAGGAATATTGAAGGTGTTAAGGAAGGAGATGTTATTGAAATAACAAGGAAAAGCAAGCTCGCTGGTGTTGTGAAGTATTATAGGGTGGTAGTTAATGAGTGAAAACAATAATGTTGTTAAAAATGATAATAATATGTTGTTAATAAAATATTTTGAGAATAGAGGGCTTGTAGGGCATAGCATAGATTCTTTTAATAAGTTTTTATTTAAAGGAATGCAGAGAGTTGTTGATGAAGTTAAAGAAATAGTTCCTGACATAATTCCTGAAAGAGTTAATGAATTAAAAATTGTTTTTGGAAGAATATGGGTTGAAAAACCGTATGTGAGAGAAGCTGATGGAACAAGAAGAAGGATAATGCCAGTGGAAGCGAGGTTAAGAAAATTAACGTATGCAGCACCAATAATGCTTGAAATGAAGATGATAAAAGACGGTGTTGAAACTGAGAAAAGCACAGTGCAAATTGGTGAACTCCCAATATTATTAAAATCTGATAATTGTTATTTAAAAGGACTTAATAAGCAAGAATTAATAAAAAATAATGAAGACCCTACAGATCCTGGAGGTTATTTTATTGTTAATGGCACTGAAAGAGTGATTGTTATAATAGAGGATTTAGCGCAGAACAAAGTGTTTGTGGAAGATAAGAAAACAACAGGACCTTACCCATGGGTTGCTAAAGTATTTAGTGATGACGGGCAGTATAGGATTCCTCATGTTTTTGAAAAAGGAAAGGATGGCATAATTTATTTGACTTTTACTCGTCTTAAAAGAATTCCTCTTGTTTATGTGATGAAAGCATTAGGTTTAGTGAAGGATAAAGAAATCTCTGATGCCATTAATGTTGGTGAAGAACTTCAAGGAGACCTTTACATTAACTTGTATAAAGCAAATGAGATAGATTCTCAAAAGAAAGCACTTATGATGATAGGTAAGAAAATGGGAGTAGTGCATTCTGAAGAGAGAGCTGTTGAAAAAGCAGAAGAAGTTATTGATAAATTCTTATTACCTCATATTGGAAAGGATGTGAAGCATAGGAAGAAGAAAGCTTTTTTCTTAGGAAGGGCTGTGAAAAAATTGCTTCTTGTTAGTTATGGAAGACTTAGACCTGATGATAAGGATCATTATGCAAATAAGAGATTAAAGTTGTCAGGGGATTTAATGGAAACCTTGTTCAGGTATAGTTTCAGAATGCTTGTAGGTGATATGAAGTATAATTTTGAAAGACTTGTTAAAAGAGGAAGAACTCCTTCTTTAGCAGGGATTACGAGAGCGAGTTTGCTTACTTCAAGAATAAAAAGCGCGCTTGCAACAGGAGAATGGATGGGAGGAAGAGAAGGAGTAAGCCAACACTTAGATAGGATAAATCATTATTCAATGATATCTCATTTAAGAAGAGTTGTTTCTTTACTTACTTCAAGCAGGGAGAATTTTGAAGCAAGAGACTTACATCCTACTCATTGGGGCAGGTTATGCGTGAGTGAAACACCTGAAGGCCCGAATGTTGGTTTAAGAAAAAATTTAGCTGTTACTTCAGAGATTAGTACTGAGCCTGAGGTAAGCGAAGAAGAATTATTTAATTTTTTCAAAAAGAACGGAATGAAAGAATTATGGTGATTAAAAAAATGGCAGACGTGTATATAAATGGCAGGCTTGAAGGATGTTGTGATAATCCAAAGGAATGGGTGGAATTCATAAGAGAACAAAGAAGGATTGGCAATCTTCCTAAAGAAGTTAATGTTGCTTATGATGAGGATCAAAATATTGTTTTCATAAATACTGAGAAAGGAAGAGCAAGAAGACCTTTAATTGTTGTTAAAAATGGTAAATCCTTGTTTACAACAGAGCTTTATGAACAATTGAAAAAAGGTGAAATTGATTTTAATGATTTAGTTAAACAAGGAGTTATTGAGTACTTGGATGCAGAAGAAGAAGAGAACACGCTTATTGCTTTGGATGAATCTCAATTAACCCCGAAACACACGCATCTTGAATTAAGTCCTGCAATAATTTTCGGAAGCAAAGCAAGCATGGTGCCTTTCCCTGAGCATAATTTATCTGTTAGAGTAATGATTGGCGCTAAAACAATGAAGCAGGGAATCGGTGTTTACGCTTCTAATTATTTGTTAAGAATGGATACTGATGCTAATATTCTTCATTATCCTCAAAGACCTATTGTTAATACTTACATTTATGATGTAATGGATTATGATTCTCATCCTGTCGGGCAAAACATGGTTATTGCAGTAATGAGTTGGCACGGGTATAATATGGAGGATGCAATAATTTTTAATAAATCAAGTGTTGAAAGAGGATTATTTAGGAGCACGTATTTCAGACCTTATTTCACAGAAGAATTAAGGTATCCTGGAGGACAATTAGATTCTATTGAAATACCAAGCAAAGAAGTAAAAGGATATAGAACTGAAAAAGTTTACAGGCATCTTGAAGAAGATGGCATTATTTATCCAGAAGCAGTTGTTAATTCCGGTGATGTGTTAGTTGGTAAAACAAGCCCTCCAAGGTTTTTAACAAGTTTAGAAGAATTCAAGATGGGTGTTGAAGAGAGAAGGGAGACAAGCGTTTCTGTAAGATTTAAAGAAAAAGGCATTGTTGATTCAGTTCTTTTAACAGATAGTGATGCTGGGAACAAACTCGTTGGAGTGAGAATAAGGGATCAAAGAATTCCTGAAATCGGTGATAAATTCTCATCAAGGCACGGACAAAAAGGTGTTATCGGCATGTTAGTCCCTCAAAGAGACTTGCCTTTTACAGCAAGCGGGGTAGTACCTGATGTTATTTTCAGTCCTCATTCAATACCAAGTCGTATGACTGTTGGGCAATTACTTGAAATTATTGGCGGAAAAGTAGGAGCGTTATCAGGAAAGTTTGTTGATGCATCACCATTCAGTTCAGAATCTGAAAGGGAATTAAGAGACACGCTTATTGAATTAGGATTCAAGGATGATGGCACTGAGATTATGTATGATGGAAAAACAGGAAGACAATATAAAGCAAGAATCTTCATAGGTAATTCATTTTATTTAAAATTAAAGCACATGGTTGCAAATAAAATACATAGTCGTTCAAGAGGACCAATACAATTATTAACAAGACAACCAACAGAAGGAAGAAGTAAAGAAGGAGGATTAAGGCTTGGAGAAATGGAGAATCATTGCTTTGTAGCGCACGGAGCTTCTTTGCTTTTAAAAGAGAGATTTGATTCAGATAAAACAAAAATCCCTGTGTGCAAGAAATGCGGTAATGTTGCTATATACAATAAATTCAGGAAGAAAGGAATGTGTCTTATATGCGGAGAAAACACTGAAATAGGTTTTGTGGAGATGAGTTATGCATTCAAGCTTTTATTGGATGAACTAAAATCTTTATGCATTTATCCAAAACTTAATCTTAAGGATAAGATGTAAATGGTGAATAAAAAATGAATGATTTAGTAAAAGAAAAAATAGGAAGCATAGAATTTAGATTAATGTCCCCTAAAATGATTCAAAAAATGGGAGTAGTGAAGATAACAACTCCTGAACTTTATGATATTGATAGTTATCCAGTGGATGGAGGATTAATGGATTTAAGAATGGGTGTTGTTGATCCTGGTTTAAGATGCAGGACTTGCGGTTCTAAAGTTAAAGAGTGTTTAGGGCATTTTGGAGTAATAGAATTAGCAAGACCTGTTATTCACATAAAGTATATTAATTGGATAAATAATTTTTTAACAAGCACTTGCAGAAAATGCGGAAGAATCTTATTAAGTGATGAGGTTTTAAGAAAATATGATGAAAAATTAAAAAATATTTCACTTCAGAAAGGAGATATTGATAAATGGGCGTTTATTAAGGAAATAATAAAAAAAGCTAAAAACGTTAAGAAGTGCCCTCATTGTGAGGAAGAACAATTAAAAATAAAATTTGATAAACCCTCTTTTTTTAATGAGGAAGGAACAAGATTAACACCCATTGATATTAGAGAAAGATTAGAACGCATTCCTGATAATGATTTAGAGTATCTTGGTTTAAATCCTGAAGCAGGCAGGCCTGAATGGATGATATTAACATTATTACCTGTTCCACCAGTAACAGCTAGACCTTCAATTACTTTAGAAACAGGCGCTAAAAGCGAAGATGATTTAACACATAAGTTAGGCGATATTGTCAGGACAAATCAAAGACTTTATGAAAACCTTAATGCAGGAGCTCCTGAAATCATAATAGAAGATTTATGGGATTTACTTCAATATCACGTGACAACTTTTTTTACGAATAATATAAATCAAATACCTCCTGCAAGGCATAGAAGCGGAAGGCCTTTAAAAACTTTGGAAGAAAGAATAAAAAGCAAAGAAGGAAGGTTCAGAAAGAATTTAGCAGGCAAGAGAGTTGATTTCAGTGCAAGAACTGTTATTAGTCCTGATCCACGAATAAAGATTAATGAAGTTGGTATTCCAATTTTAATGGCAATGGATTTAACATTTCCTGAAACTGTTACTGAATGGAATATTAAATGGTTAAAAAAATTTGTTGAGAACGGTCCAAAAAAATATCCTGGAGCGAATTACGTGATTACGAAAGAAGGGAAGAGAAAGAAAATAACAGATGAGACAAAAGAGGTTGTGCTAAAAGAATTAGCTCCTGGGTACATAGTTGAGAGGCATTTAATTAATGGGGATTGGGCAATATTCAATAGGCAACCAAGCCTTCATAAAATGAGTATGATGGGGCATAAAGTCAAAATTCTTCCTTATAAAACCTTCAGACTTAATTTATGCGTAACAAGGCCTTATAACGCGGATTTTGACGGTGATGAAATGAATCTTCACATTCCTCAAAATGATGAGGCTCGTTCAGAAGTTGAGGTTTTAATGAATGTTATAAACAATATGATAACACCACGTTATGGTTTGCCAATCATTGGTGCAATACAAGATCAAATAACAGGAAATTATCTTTTAACAAAAAATGAAGTTTATTTAGAAAAAAAAGAAGCAATTAATTTGCTTTCATCATTAGGAGGGTTTAATATTGAGTCCTTGCCAAAACCTAAGAAAATAAGAGATGGCAAAGAGTTTTGGACAGGAAAACAAATCTTTTCAATATTGCTTCCAAAGGATTTGAATTTTGAAACAATAAATAAGTCTGATGAAAAAGTTGTGATTAAGAAAGGAGAACTTGTTGAAGGAACAATTGATGCAAAAATAATTGGAGCAGGAAAAGGTATTTTATTACAAGAATTCTACACTAAGTACGGGCCTGAAAAAACATCACAATTCTTACAAGCAATTTCTTTATTAGGCATTAATTACTTGGCTCAAAGAGGTTTCAGCGTTTATATTTCAGACACTGATTTATCTCAAGAACTTGTTAAGAAAATAAAACAAAGATTAGAAGAAGCAGAAAATCAAGCGTATGAAGTTATTGCTAAATACAAGAGTAATAACATGGAAGCATATCCTGGAAGAACTTTAAGAGAAACGCTTGAAGTAAAAATAATGGATATCCTGAATAGAGCGCGTAATGAAATAAGTAATATTGTTGAAAAGAATCTTAAAGAAAATCCAACAATTGTGATGGCAGAATCAGGAGCAAGAGGAAGCGCTCTTAATTTAGCATTAATTGCTGCAACAGTTGGGCAACAAGCATTAAGAGGTACGAGAATTAATAAAGGTTATAAGAAAAGAGCTTTGCCTCATTTTGAAAAAGAAGATTTAGGCCCTATGGCAAGAGGTTTCGTAAAACACGGGTATAAAGGAGGGCTTAATGCAACTGAATTCTTCTTTCATGCAATGGCAGGAAGAGATAGTATGATGGACACTGGTATGAGAACTCCAAAAAGCGGTTACTTACAAAGAAGATTAGTGAACGCCATGCTTGATTTAAAAGTATGGAAGGACGGAAGCGTAAGAAATGCTTCAGGACAAATAGTGCAATTTGAGTACGGTGATGACAAGGTTGATGTAACTAAATCAAAAGGCGGAAAAATCTATGAAGGTGATAAAAAATGAGTGAGGATTTAATAATTCCAAAAATCATAATTAATGAGATTAATAAGAAGTATTCAAGTTCTGAAGCAAAAAAAATTCTTAAAGAATTAAATGAGAGTTATGAAAAAGCAAAGATTACTCCTGGAGAAGCAATAGGAGTGATAGCAGCACAATCCTTAGGAGAACCAGGAACGCAAATGACTTTAAACACTAAACACTTCGCAGGAGTTGCTGAAATGAGTGTTACGCAAGGATTACCGCGTTTAATAGAAATCTTTGATGCGAAAAAAGAGCCAAGCACGCCAACCATGACAATCTTTTTAAAAGAACCTTACAGAGATGATGAGGAAGCTGTTAAAAAAATTGCAGCAAAAATCCTTGAAATCAAGTTTGAAGATATTATGGAAAGCATTACTGTTAATCTTCTTGATTTTAGGATTGAAGCTCAAATTTCTATGGAATCTTTAGAAAATTATGCTTTAACTCTTGAAGATGTGGAAAAAACTTTGAAAAACATATTCAGTGAAGAAGATGTTAAGGTTTTAAAAAAAGGATTAGTTAAAATAACTCCTAAAAAAGAAATAGAAGTTATTGACTTATATAAATTAAAAACAAAATTAAAAGATATTCATATAAGAGGAATAAAAGGAATAACTCAAGTTCTTCCAATAAAAAAAACAAGAGGATGGATAATCCAAACAGCAGGAACTAATCTTAAGAAAATATTGCTTATGGAAGAAGTGGATCCAACAAAAACTATAAGCAATAATATTTTTGAAGTAGCAAGCGTTTTAGGCATTGAAGCTGCGAGAAACGCAATAATCAGGGAAATAATCTTAACTTTAAAGGATCAAGGATTAAACGTTAATTTAAGACACATAATGCTTATCGCTGACACAATGACGCTTGAAGGCATGATAAGAGGAGTAACAAGATATGGCGTGAGTAAAAAACAGGAGAGCGTTCTTGCAAGAGCAAGTTTTGAAGTTCCTTTAAAACACTTATATAATGCTGCAACAAGAAAAGAAAAGGATGAACTTAAAGGAGTTATAGAGAATATTATGATAAACCAAACAGTACCAGTAGGAACAGGAATTGTGAAATTAGTTGTGAATGAAGCAGAAAATAATAAAAAAACAATCAAGGATAAGAAGAAAAAAGGTGAATAAAAAATGGATTTAAACAAAGAAATAATTAATGCAGTTAAATCAAACAAAGCAATAATAGGCACGAAAGAATCAATAAATTTAATGAAGAACAAGAAATGCAAACTCGTGATTTTCGCGCAGAATACACCAATAAATGTGAAAGAAGAATTAGAGAGTATTTCAAAAATAACTAATATTCCAATAAAAATGTTTAAAGGAAACAACAAAGAACTTGGAATTCTTTGTAAGAAACCTTTTAATATTTCAGTAATAGCAATAAAGGGGTGAAATTTTTATTGAAAGCAAGAATTAGATTAGACACAGAAGCAATACATTACATAAGTCTTTTTGAAAAACTCACGAAAGCACATGTTGTTGATTGCATTCCCTTAGATAATAAAATAACTTTTGTAGTTAAAGAAGGGCATGCAGGAATAGCTATTGGAAAAAAAGGAATGAATGTTAAAACACTAACTGAAAAATTTAACAAAAAAATAGAAATAATTGAATTCAGTAAGGATCCTATTAAATTCTTAATAAAATTATTTAAGCCAATAGAAATAAAAAATCCTTATTTAAGCGAGGATCAAGACGGGAACAAAATTTTGAACGCAACAATAACTAAAACAAGAATGCTTGCTAAAGTGAAAATGAAAAGAGCTGAAGAATTCATAAAAAAATATTACAATATTGATGAAATCAAATTTAATTAAAAAAAAATTTAATATAATATAATAAAATCCTCATATTTTTTTTGAGGATCTTCTTTTCTTAAATTAATTTCTGAAATACTGCAATAATCATTGCCTTTTCTTATTCTCTCAAACACTTTTCTAACAATCCCTTCCTCACCTTGAAGAAGCAATTCAACTTCACCATTCTCTAAATTCCTCACAAAACCCGTTACTTTTTTATTTAATTTATTGAATTCATCAACAACACTCTTGCAAAAAGCACGAAAGCACACTCCTTGAACTCTTCCCCTAAAAAAAACATGATAACAAGTTATCATAATAACCTTAATTATTTCTTTTTTTAATAAATACTTTTTTTTTAATAAATTAAGAAGAAATAAATAAACTAAGAGGAAACAATATCAAAACATTTTTAAATGAATTGAGAATTTTATTTTCTCATGGCTAAAAAAACAAGAGGATTATTTGCAGCAAGAAAATTACTGAAAAGAAGAAAAAAATTCAGATTTGCTAAAAAGAATGCTTATCAAATGATTATGAAAACTTATAAGAAAAACGATCCTTTAAGAGGAAGTCCTCAAGGAAGAGGCATTGTTTTAGAAAAAGTGCAAGTTGAAGTTAAACAGCCTCACAGTGGTTTAAGAAAATGTGTGAAAGTCCAACTCGCTAAAACAGGGGAAACAGTTACAGCACACTTGCCAGGAGAAGGAGCAATGAAATTCGTGGACGAACATAATGAAGTATTAATTACAAGAGTTGGAGGACCTCAAAGAGGCAGTGCAGGTGACATGCCAGGAGTTAAATTTAAAGTTATAAAAGTTGTTGGAACTTCTTTAAAAGAATTAGTTAGGGGAAGAAAACAAAAACCGGTGAGATAAAGTGAATAAAACAGAAGATAAAAAAGAAATTGAAAAAATACTTCTCTTCAATCTTTATGATTCTAACATTATTGTGAGAGATAGAGGACTTCGAGAATACATTAATTTAACACCTATTATTGTTCCAAGAACAGCAGGAAAACATAATAGTAAGAGGTTTGGGAAAAGCAAGATGCACATTGTTGAAAGATTAATAAATAAAGTAGGTATTACAGGGCACAGAGGCAAAAAACATAAGCGTTCAAGCGGAAAAAACGTTGGAAAATATTCTTTAGCAACAAACATTG
Organism: Candidatus Parvarchaeota archaeon; assembly: GCA_017609105.1. Taxonomy (GTDB): domain Archaea; phylum Nanobdellota; class Nanobdellia; order JAFCGN01; family JAFCGN01; genus JAFCGN01. The sequence continues at coordinate 93,779 of JAFCEQ010000001.1, read as the reverse complement.
TTAGAGAAGCAATGAAAATAATTGAAGAAAAAACAAACAAAAACCCTGTTGAAGTAATTGTTAGAGCAGTTGAAAACAGCGCTCCAATGCAAGAAACAACAGTTATTGAGTATGGTGGTGCAAGACACCCTAAATGCGTTGATGTTGCGCCTCAAAGAAGAGTTGATTTAGCTCTTAGGTGGATAACTCAATCAAGTTATCAAGCAAGTGCAGGAAAAAAATTAAGTTTCGCAAAAGCACTTGCTAATGAACTCATTCTTGCAAGCCAGAATGATTCAAAAAGTTTTTCTGTGAACAAACGCATGGAAGTTGAAAGACAAGCAAAAGCAAGCAGGTAAAAAAAAATTTAATAACTAAAAACTAGGGAAGTTAAGAGGAAAAAAATTTTAAACATGTTAAAAAAGTAGCATAAACTTTAAATACTTCTTTTGTGATTAAAATCATTCTTAGCAAGGATGGAAGTCTTTTTTTGTCATCCCCCATCCAATTCTTTCATCCTTGCTGGGAATTAACTCTCGAAAGCTTTTTAAAAAAATAAATTATTTTTCAAGTTTGTTTTAAAAAACAAATAAGTAGAGGTTATAAATTATGGCAAAGGAAACAATGATTGATAAAGTTAAACGATTGATTGGATTAAAAGAAAGAATAAGGAATATGGGAATAATCGCTCATATTGATCATGGAAAAACAACTCTTTCTGATTCTCTTTTAGCAGGAGCAGGAATGCTTTCTTATGAGACTGCAGGACAACAAAGAGCTCTTGACACAATGGATGAAGAACAGCAAAGAGGGATTACGATTCAAAGCGCAACAGCGAACATGGTGCACGAAGTTGATGGCAAGGAATATTTAATTAACTTAATTGATACTCCAGGACACGTTGATTTTGGAGGAGATGTTACAAGAGCAATGAGAGCAGTGGACGGCTCTCTTGTTGTTGTATGCGCTGTTGAAGGTGCAATGCCTCAAACAGAAACAGTTTTACGACAATCATTAAAAGAAAAAGTAAAACCTGTTTTATTCATAAACAAGGTTGACAGGTTAATAAATGAATTAAAATTAACGCCTGAGCAAATGCAAGAAAGATTAACTCAAATGATTGGCAAAATAAACAAGTTAATTTATTCCTTTGCACCAAAAGAATTTAAGAATGAATGGCAAGTGCGCGTTGATAACGGGACTGTAGCATTTGGCAGTGCTATTGATAAATGGGCTTTAAGTGTTCCTATAATGAAAAAGAAAGGAATAAACTTTAAAGATGTTTATAATGCATATGCTTTAGAAGAAGAGGAAAGAAAAGAAGCATTAAAAAAATTACAAGAAAAAGCACCTCTTCATGAAGCAGTGCTTGATATGGCAGTGCATCATTACCCAAATCCTGTGGAAGCACAAAAATACAGGATTCCAAAAATTTGGCAAGGAGATTTAGAAAGTCCTGAAGGAAAAGCATTGCTTAATTGTGATGAAAAAGGACCTGCTATTTTTTGTGCAATAAAAGTTATTGTAGACCCTCAAGCAGGAGAATTAGTTGTTGGCAGGATTTTCAGCGGCACTTTAAGAAGCGGAATGGACATTCATCTTGTTAAAGCTATAAGTGATCAAAGAATCCAACAAATATACATTTTTAAAGGAGATCATAAATTTTCAATGGAAGAAGTTCCAGCAGGAAACATTGTAGGACTTTCTGGACTTAAGAACGCAAGCAGTGGAGAAACATTAACTACAAAAAAAGAATTAACACCATTTGAAGACATTAAACACATTTTTGAACCAGTTGTAACAAAAGCAATTGAAGCGAAAAACCCAAAAGACCTTCCAAAATTAATAAGGGTTTTAAGAGATCTTGTAAAAGAAGACCCAACATTAAAAGTAGAAATAAATGAGGAAACAGGCGAGCATTTAATCAGCGGGCTTGGAGAATTACATCTTGAAATAAAAGAACATATTATTGAAAGAGACAGAGGTATAAAGATTATCACAAGCGAACCCCTTGTAGTTTATAGAGAAACTGTTCAAAAACAAAGCGAGACAATGGAAGGAAAATCTCCGAACAAACACAATAAGTTCTACATTTTTGTTGAACCACTTGAAAAAGAAGTTTATGAAGCAATAATGAAAGGGGATATTCAAGAAAGAAGAATTAAAAAGAAACTTCCTGAATTACAGACAAAATTACAAGAAGCAGGACTTTCAAAAGAAGAAAGCAGGTCAGTAGTTGATATTTACAACGGAAACTTGCTTTTAGACATGACAAAAGGAGAAGTTCACATAAAAGAAGTTATAGAAATGGTTATGCAAGGATTTGAAGACGTGATGAAAGCAGGTCCTGTTGCTAAAGAACCAGTAAGCGGGATTAAAGTAAAACTTGTGGACGTAAAACTTCACGAAGATGCAATACACAGAGGACCGGGACAAGTAATTCCTGCTGTTAGAGATGCTATTAAAAGCGCGATTATGAGCACTGAATACACCTTGCTTGAACCAATTCAAACAATAAGAATAGATGTTCCAACAGATTTTATGGGCTCTGTGAACAAACTCATTCAATCAAGAAGAGGACAATTAATAGACATGGAACAACAACCATCTCTTGTTGTTATTACAGCAAAAGTGCCTGTCGCAGAAATGTTCGGGTTTACAAGTGCTTTAAGAAGTGAAACTGAAGGAAGAGGCGTTTGGTCTTTAAAGGACTCAGAGTTCGAGAGAATCCCAAGAGAATTACAAGAAGAAACAATAAAGAAAATAAAACAACGAAAAGGCATAAACCAATAAAAAAATCAATACTAATAAAAGATTATTAATAATAAAAATAAATTAATTAGTAATCTTTAAAAAAGAATTGATTTTTATTCAATAAAGCAAACTCATGATAAAATAGGTGATGTAATTATGGCAAAAGATAAACCACACATGAACTTGGTCTTCATAGGACATGTAGACCACGGAAAATCAACTCTTATTGGTAGAGTTTTCTATGAAACAGGAGCACTTTCTCAACAAGATCTTGAAAAATTCAAAAAAGAAGCAGAAGAATATGGAAAGGGAACTTGGGAGTTCGCTTATGCTGTTGATGCAACAAAAGAAGAAAGAAAAAGAGGAGTTACAATTGACTTAGCGCACAGAAAATTTGAAACAGACAAGTACTACTTTACTGTTATTGACGCTCCAGGACACAGGGATTTTGTTAAAAACATGATCACAGGAGCAAGCCAAGCTGATGCAGCGATCTTAGTTGTTGATGCAAAAGACGGTATAATGCCACAAACAAAAGAACACGCATACCTTAGTAAGGTCTTAGGAGTTAAACAAATTAATGTAGCAATCAATAAAATGGATACTGTGAATTATGATGAGAAAAGATACAATGAAGTAAAAGAAGAATTATCAAAACTTCTTAGAGGAATAGGGTATAATGTAGAAAAAATGCATTTCGTGCCTGTAAGCGCATTAATGGGAGATAACATAGTAAAGAAAAGCGATAAAATGCAATGGTATAATGGACCAACACTTGTTGAAGCACTTAACTTGTTTGAAGTGCCTGAACCACCAGTTAATTTGCCATTAAGACTTCCAATCCAAGATGTTTATTCAATAACAGGTATTGGAACAGTTCCTGTTGGCAGGATTGAAACTGGAGAAATGAAAGTAGGGCAAAAAGTTGTTGTGCAACCTGGCAATGTTGTTGGAGAAGTGAAAAGCATAGAAATGCATCATGAATCATATCAAAAAGCAGAAGCTGGCGACAATATCGGATTCAATATAAGAGGCGTTGGAAAAGACCAAATTAAGAGAGGAGATGTTTTAGGTCCAGTGGATAACCCACCAACAGTGGCTAAGAAATTCAAAGCACAAATCATAGTGCTTAATCATCCAACTGTTATAACAGTAGGATACACACCAGTATTCCACTGCCACACAAGTCAAGTTGCATGCAAATTCACAAAATTATTGCAAAAACTTGATCCAAAAACAGGAGCAGTTTTAGAAGAAAACCCTGATGTTTTAAGAACAGGAGACGCAGCAATTGTTGAAATAGAACCAACAAAAGCAATGGTTATTGAAAAGAAATCAGATATACCACAATTATCAAGTTTTGCAATCAGGGACATGGGCTCAACTATTGGAGCTGGCGTTTGCATAGACATTATAGAAAAAGCGTAAAAACAATTAAAAAAAAGGCGGAAACGCCTTTAACCTTTATTTTTATTATTTTAAAAAAATTTTTTGAAAAGGTTTTACCAAAGAATTATTTCTTCTAATAATTTATTCTTAAAATACTTTTTATAAGTCGCGTGCAAAGAATTTTTATTGCTTAATTTTGGAAACAAAGGCAGTACCCGCGATTTTTCAAATTTAAAACTCCCAACATCCAAAAACATTTCTTCAAATCTTAACTTCCTCCTCTTATTACTTGAATAAATATAATATAACTCCTTGTTTTTTATTAAATAATGTTCTTTGTTTTCAAAAGACAAAACATTCCTATAAGGAATCAGGATTTCAAGAAATTCTTCAAGCCCTTTTTTTGAAACACTTAACATTGTTAAATTTTTTTTTCTCATAATCTCAAAAACTTTATTACCTCCTTCTGAAAAATTTTCAACACTAAAAGAATTTCTTTTAATAAGATTAATGAATCCCTTAAATTCTTCAAAATCAATTTTTTTTGTATTCTCAAAAAACAAATAATCCTTTGAAAAAAGAAAATCCTTTTCTATTTCAGAAACTTTAATCCCCTTATTAGTAAAAAGGTTTGAAGTATTAACATAAAGTTTTAATGCTCTCATTTATTCCCCCATGTTCATTAATTACTTAATTTTTTTGTTTTTTTCACTTACTTATATTATATTGTCCTTATAAAAATATAAGTAGCATAAACTTTTTAAATTAAACTGTTGTGATATCTCGTTATGTCAAAAGCAAGAGTTAAATTATTAAGTACGGATCCAAAGAAATTAGATGCTTTATGCGAGCAAATTAAAAGCATTGCTGAAAGAGCAGGAGTTCCATTAAAAGGTCCAATAAAACTTCCGACAAAAAAATTAAAAGTTCCTGTAAGAAGAAGTCCTTGCGGGAGTGGAAGAGAATCTTATGAAACTTGGGAATTAAGAGTGCATAAAAGATTAATTGATTTACAAGCTGATGAAAGAGCATTAAGATTAATAATTAAAATTCAAATCCCAAAAGATGTTAATATTGAAATGCAAATAGTTGATTAAAAATTTTAAAAAAGCTGAGAATTTTAAAAAAGCTTTTAAAAAGTGAATTTTTTTTAAAGATACATGATTAAAAAAGAAATGATTTTTTTTATTAGCATTTTCTTAGTTTCTTTTTTATTTGGGTGCACTAATACTACAGGAATGGTTGTTTTTGACAGAGAAGGTTTAGGTTGTGCAAGAGATATTGAAGAAACTAATCCAGTTTGCACTGATTTTAATCTTACAATTAATGCCACAGATATTATGAATAAAAGCGTTTTTTCACTTCCTGTAAAAGCAGATAATGTTTATTGCAATGATAAATTCCTTGAAGTTATTCCAAACGAGTCAATAATAATAACTGATGATTATGAGATTCAAAGATTTGAAAAACTTTTTTTAGAAAATAGTTCAAATACTTGTTTTAATTGCATTAGCATTTCACTTTCTGATAATTTTGTTAAAGGCAAGAAAACACTTAAAACAAATATTAACATTAATTTAACAAATCTTAGCAATCATTCTTCTTGGTTTACAACAAGAGTTCCTTATGTTCTGCAATTTAAGAATAGGGATGATTCTATTGTTTCTTCTTGCAAAGGCTATATTCTCATTAATGCTAATGGAAGTAATAAAACATTTCAGATTTCTGAAAAATTCTTTAACAATACTATGCCTGAAACAATTAAGTGGAGTGAAAACAAAACAGAATATAACACGCTTTGCAATATTGAGAACTTAACATATAAAATAATTAATAATAAAACAAGAGTGCGAGGCAAGATTTACTGCGACATGCCCTTATTCAAGGACCTTCCAGAAGAAGTGCAAGAAGCTCATTATGAAGATAATTGGGGATTAACTTCTCATGCTCCAAAGTGGTTGCCTTTTGTAGGAGAAAAAGATTTATACGTTGAATTAGAAAAAATTGGTTTCATAGATGTTTATAACATAACAAGTGTTAAGATTGAATTAATAGGAGAAGACGGGAGTGTATTAACAAATAAGACAGAAAAAATTTCTTTTTCAAAAGAAAAAGGATTCAAGGAGTGGAGGGATTTTGAATTTGATATTAATTACAATGTTCAGGATAAACCATTTATTTTAAAGGTTTGGGCGAAAACACTTGTTTACAAAACCCCTGAATACTCTTATGCTGAGATAATCAATGCTTACGAGAAATAAAAAAACTTTTTTTAATTCTTAGTTTCATTCTCATGCAAGAACTTACTTAATTTTTCTTGAACTGTTTTCTCACCAATTAAGTGCATCGGAGGTTCAACACGCTTATAACTGAAACCCCAATCAGTAAGCATTTTAAAAGCGTTCTTCGTAATACTTGGAGCTGCGAGAACTCCTTTAACATTATTAATCCCGCGCGCTTTCTTAAACTTCTCAACATACCTGCGTAATTGTTGAACCCCGCTTAAACCAGCTCTATAACGCTTGCACTCCACTACCACATAATCCTCTCCTTCACACCCAAGAACATCAATGAAACCGTACTTGGTTTGCTCTTCCAAACTAACAGGCTTAAAATTCTTGGAGATAACACTGGGATTCTCATAAATCTTTCTTGCCATATCAGCTTCACTCCCAATAACGCGCAACTCACCAACACTACTAAAACCATTAGTGAAGACCACGCTAACTTTTTGAATCCTTAATACTAACTCCTCCCTAGGATTAATGTTAAGAACTTTAATGTTAAGAACTTCTTCATCAAGCTTTGCATTAATACTTGAACCCTCTCTCATCCAATTAATAGGATTAACACCCTCGCTATTATGAATTAACACGCAACCATCCGGCTTAATAATCAGTAAACGCTCACCACAGCTTAATTCACTAATAGCCCTGCCCTTATAATTCACTCCGAAAACTCCTACTAATACTACTAACCATTTATTCCTAACACCAACACTTACTATATCCTTAACCTCATTTAATTCAGGCGTGACTCTTAACATCATACAATTAAATTATTCACAAACAATTATTAATAACTATCCCTTACTAATTCCTTAATGCCAAGAGTTTTTAAAACAAAAAGAGGAAACCTCGTTTTCATTCGCAAAGCAAGAAAACCTCATAGGTGCTTTAAGTGTCAAAACATTATTAGAAAAGGAGAAAATTATTATGAAATAAAAAATTCTTTCTCCTTAAAACATTCCACAAAATATTGTAAAACATGTTGGATTGGGTTTAAAAAAAATTTAAAAAAAAATAAAAAAGAGACGCCTTGAACCCCTCCTAGGCGCTCTTAACATTTTTATAATACAATCTTATTTAAATTACTTTCGATTTTTTATTTTATTTTTATTACTTAGTATGATTTTTTTTAAGAACTCCTCTCTTGCTTAAAAAATTGTTATGAATTATTAATAAAACAAGGAATGTTGTTAAAACTTCCTAAACATTTTAATATTTATGCAATATACATTATTAATATGTTAAAATTTTTAAGAAGAATTGCATCAGGTTTTTGCTTAAACACTTCTGTAATTTTAATAACCTCACTTATAATAATGCTTATATTAAATCACTATTACTCTTATAATTACTTGTTTGAAACCATTATGAAAGCAGGGGATAGTTTAATTCCTTTACTCTTAGATAAAACAAACTTAACTGCTCCTTTGCTTGAACTCTATCAATTAAATCAATCTAATGGTATAAATTTTAATGATATGCATCATGATTGCGAGGTATATGGTGTTCCTTTTAAAGGCATAACTTCTAATTCCTTGCCATCTCTTCCTTGTTTTACTTGCGAGAGTTTATTAAAATTTAATAATGGTTCTGAATGCGTAATTAATTATAGGAATAAAATTGAAGGAATAAATTCAATAAACACTTTTTTAACTCTTCTCTCTGATTTCTGCGAGGAAAACAATTCTTTTGGTTTTGAAGTTCCTTGCTTGAATTGTCAAGACCTAAAAATGTATTCAAAACCAGAACAATGTCTTAATCAAACTTTTTATTCATTATACACGAATAATGTGAATAACACTCTTACTCAAGGCATTTCACCGTTTAATTCCACAATCTCTTTAGAATTAATTAATAATAAAACAAGGTTTTACTCTAAATTAGTTACAGTTATTATCTTGTTTTTGCTTGGCATTGCATTCTTATTTTCTGTTGAGAAGAGGGAGTTTCCAAAAGCTATTTTCAAAAAACTTTTCGCATCTTTTTTATTCTCAGGCGTTTTTTCTTTAACAATTATCCTGCTTTTCCCAAAAATACAAGAAGTGTTTTTTTCAAGTTTAAAACTTAGCATCCCAGTGGAAATGCAATCAGTAATGTCAATGATTTTTAATGCTTTATTGAGAACACCGCTTATTGCTTTAACAATAATTAATTTTATTATTGCAATAATTTGTTTTTCAGGTTTTCTTATATTAAAATTCACTTTGAATAAAAAATCAAAAAAATAACTTGCAAAAAAAGAAAGATAAGCTTTTAAAGTATTCTTATATTTTTTAAACTTGTGCCAGGGTGGCGGAGTGGTCTAACGCGCAGGCCTGGAGAGCCTGTCCTCTTCTTGAGGGCGCGAGTTCGAATCTCGTCCCTGGCGCTGTTTTTCTCTTACAGTTCATGTTCTTTCTTATTCTTTTAAGCATTTTTTTATGAATTTCTTATCTAACAGGAAGGAATCATCACATATTTGTCTTAAATGATAAGAATGACCTATCTTAAAATAAGCGTGTTCAACAGATTTTCCAAGTTCTTGAACAGCAGTTACTGCTGGCACAAAATCTCCATCCCCACTAACAAGGATTGCAGTATCGTATGCATTGTTATAAGCGTATCTTAACATATCTACAGCAATACGAATATCATCTTCTTTAACAGCATAAATAATCCTCCCATCTACTTTCCTTTTTTGCATTCTGCAAAGAATAATACTTACTTTTTTTGTTTTTTTCAACTCTTCAAAAAAACGTTGTTGTGCCTTGTACTTTTCCTTATTCATTGCTTGATCCAAAGGAGCATTGTAGTAGTAAACTCTTATAAGTTTTCTTTTCTTTCCAGCAAGCAATTCACCTAATTTAAAAAAATCCAATTTTTTGTTGTTTAGATTAAGAGATTTCAATCCATAATAGAAATTGCTTCCATCAATAAATACACAAACTCTTTCCATTTACAAATTGAAATTTTATATAAATATTAATTTTATGTTATGGGTAGGTATTAACAAAAAAAATATAACAAAAGATAAGAACCTGCCGTTGCCGAAGCAATGGCAGGGAGCATATTAATAATTAAATATTATTACTGTTTTTTAAAGATTTTGTTAGACAAAAATAATAACAAGCAATCAATTATTAAGGAGTTATTATTTGTTATTAGTATTTTTTTTAAACATGTGCTTCTAATATGTTTCTTTTATAATGTTCTTGAACTTCTTTTATGAGCTCTTCTAAAGTGATTGGTTTTAAACATGATTTTAAAATTTTTTCTAAATCAAATATTGTTTCAACGCGTTCAGTTTCATCAAAAAAAGAGAATTTAATACTAAAACAAACATTATTCTTACCAATAATTTTTTTTGTTTTAAACGTTGATTCAACAAACAAACATCCATTAATCCTATCAAAATCATATATTTGAAGAAAATCATAGTTCAGCAAAGCATTCTTAACATAATTCGGTCTTAACTCATTTTTAAATTTAAATCCAATACTTCTCAAAAAATTCTCTAAATTAGTTCTATAAACTCTTTTATCAAATATTAAAGCAAAACCATAATTAATATTATTGTACAGGATAAAAAAATAATCGCACTCCATACCCTTTTTTTGATTTTTTTCTTTTTTAAAAATTATTACAAAAAAAATTTTACAAAAGAGAGCAAGATTTATTAATGATTATGCTTTTATTTTTTGGTATGGCTCGAGTTATAGGAGTGTTTTCAGGAAAAGGGGGAGTAGGAAAAACAACAACAACCGTGAATTTGGGTGCCACGCTCTCTTACGAATTCAACCAAAACGTCACTGTTATTGACACAAACACTAGTAGTAGTTGTTTGGCTTTACACCTTGGACTTCATTTTTCTCCATTAACAATTAATTCAGCTTTAAAAGGTGAGAGTGATGTTGAAGACATAATAGAAGTGCACGGTTCTAATATGAAGGTTATTCCAGCAAGTTTAAGATTAAGCGATAGTTTTATTGATCATTCAAGATTACCGCAAATAATAGAACAAGTAAGTCAAATAAGTGATATTATATTATTAGATACTGCACCAAGCATTGGCTCTGAAACAATATGGAGTTTAAAATGCTGTGATGAAGCAATCATTGTTACAAACCCTGATTTGCCTTCTGTAATAGAAGCATTAAAAATGATTAAGTTATCAAGAGAATATGATGTTCATGTTCTTGGAATCGTAGTGAATAAGTATAATAAGAACGGGAGTTTATCCCTTTCTGAAATTTATAAAATTTGTAATGTGCCAATTATTTCTTTAATCCCAGAAGACAAAAACGTTCCAAAAAGCATATCTGCTAAAATACCTGTAACGCATTACAAACCTTATTCAAAAAGTTCTCTTGCGTTTAAGAGATTAGCAGCGGATTTAATAAATGTTGAATACAAGCAAGATATTTTTGGAATTATAAGAAGCAAGGTTGGGTTATGATTATGGAATTAGAAGAATTAAGAGAGTTCATTACTGAAAAAAAGAAAATAGAAGAATTCATTTCAGTAAAAGATTACATAAACAAATATGAAAAAGAAAAAAGAAATTCTGAAATTATGATAAGAGCTTTAAAAGAACTTGAAGACTTAAACATAAAAAAAGTTTTTTGGTGTGATTCTCTAAGCTTAACAATTAAATTAAAAACAAGAGATTTCGTGAAATTAATTAAAACAAAAAAACTTATTCCAAAAAGAAATAAGAATCGCATTGAAGCACTTTTCAAGGGTTGTCGTTTAATTGCAAGTGCTGATAAGTATAAGATTTTGAGTGCTATAAGAGAAATAAACGTTATAAGAATAAATGGTTTTGAATTCCGGGATTTAGAAGATTTAGCAGAACACTTAATGGAATTAGATTTTAATAAAACAGAAATGAAAAAAGTAATTTCATGGCTTAGAAAAATAGGTTATGAAGAATTATCTAAAAAATTTGAAGAAATCTTGTTTGATAATGAGAATATTAAGTTCGCTAAAAGAATTCTCTTATTAGAAGTGCTTAAAAAAATTAAGCAAGAACTAAAAGAAGAATTTAAAGCAATGGAGATTTAATTTCTTAAGTCAATTAAGTATTTACCGTCCTTTATTTTGAACACAACAGGGCGTTTTTTATCAAAAACTTTCACAAGATCAATTTCGTACTTCCCAGGCTTCAAAACAGTGATTGTTTCTAAATCTAACACAATGGGTTTGTCATTCTTCTCATTAATCCCAATAACTTCTTTAATATCATTCTCTATTTCTTCAATTTCTTTTGGACTTAATTTCGGTAGTTTTTTATGAAGATTTTCTTCTTTTATAAAATAAAAGAATTTCCCACTGCAATTATCACAACCACTAAGCAATTGCTTAGCTCCATCAGGGTATAACGCACCGCACCTAACGCATTTATGTGGCATAATTAATTAATTAATTCCTCCTTTTATAACAATTTCTTTAATGCACTTATGATTTCTTAAAAGAAATTAAAACTAATTAGTTAAGAAAGTTTCATTACATCATTTTAAGAATTACATTATTAGGGTCTCTTTTTATTTGTTTCACTAATTTAGCAGGCCCTATTATTGTAAGCCCTCTTTTTTTACCATAAAGTTTGTTCACAATAAACCTTTTAGCTTTTTCTTTAAAACTCAGGTTTTCAATATTATTTGAATGCAAATTAGCGATTTCAATACCAGGAAACTTTTTGTCAATGTTCTCCATTGTTGCTTGAATTAAATTAGCTTCTTCAATAGAATTAAGACTTCCTTCAATCACAATAATGTTTTCTTTTCTTGTTTCTTTTATGATAAAATCAATCATTTCTTGAGAATCCATGTTATTAAATTTTTCAAATGTTATGAATTTTAATGAAAGTTCTTTTTTTATCTTTGAACACCTCAAACCAATTTGGATATTGCTTTGTACAATTCTTCAATATTATCTCCGTTTTTTGCGCTAATACCAATCACTTTATACTGTGGGAAAGCATTTTCTATTCTTTTAACTTTCGCATTTTTTAAATCAATTTTATTCGCTGCTATTATCACTGGAGTTTTTCTTGCTTCCAAATTGCCGAGAATCGTGAGATTAACTTGCGTGTAAGGATTTTGAGTAGCGTCCATCACAGCAATCACAACATCCATGTCATCAAGCCATTTTATTGCTTCAATGATTCCTTGAGTTGCTTCTTTAGCCCTGTTCTTTGCTTCTTTAGTTTTAATTCCGTACTTCTTAAAATCTTCAAAATCAATGCGCGTAGCAATTCCAGGAGTGTCAATTAAAGTCATGTTTAATTTTTTTCCCCCGCTTTCAATAGTTATGTTTTCTTTTTTCTGAACTTTTCTTGTTTCATGCGGTACATTACTAACACTTCCTACTTCCTCACCAAGCCAATCAAGACTTATTCTATTCGCGAGAGTTGTTTTCCCAGCATTAGTGCTTCCGTAAAGCCCTAACTTAACACTTTTTTTTCTTTTAAAAATAGATGAAAACCAATTATTTAATTTAAACAACCACCCAAGACCCTTTACCATACTACAAAAAACAACGATTACTCTTTATAATAATTTTGATAATTTAAAAAACAAGTAATGATAACAGTATTTTCCCTTTCTATTCTTGGTTAATTCAGATTATTAAAAAATTACTAATAAAACAATATCTTTTTTGAGTTCCACTATCTTATCTATTTTCGTAAGTTTTTTAAGAAATTTAATGATTGTTTCTTTTTTTGAACTTCTTTTAAGAAAACTAATAATTGCTTTTTCACTTATTCTCTTAATTTCCTTTATTGCTTTTTCAATTTCATTTTCATTCAAATCTTGAAGCACTGTAATACAAAAAACTAAATCAAATTCCTTGTTTTTAAAAGGCATGTTAGTAATGGAACCTATTATTTTCTTGTTATTCTTGTTTTTTTCAAGCATTTTAGGGCTTACATCCAAGCTTGTTAAATCCTTGTTTTTTAAAAAATTGTTTAAAATACCTGTTCCAGCACCAGCATCCAAAATTCTTTCAGAACACAGGATTATTTCTTTAAATTTTTGAGTAATCACTCTTATTTTTTCTTCCTGCTCACTACCATATAATTCATCATAGTTTTTACTAATTTCATCATAATAATTCTTTGCTAAAATTTCTTTTTTCATTTTAATAAAATAAACAAAGCAATTAAAAAAACTTAATCATGCTTATAAAAACTAAGAAATGTTTCAGTTAGTTCTAAATAATTATGGTAAGCAGTGAGGATTTCTTCTAATTTTTCTTCATATTCTTTTTTTGATTCAATAAACAAGTCCTCACCTAAATTAATTAGTTTTTTGATTTGTTTTCCAAGTTTTAATAAATAAATAGGGTTATTTTCTTTAACAAGCACTTCTTCAATTCCAGGAAAAAACTTTTTTTCACTAGTTTGAATATAATCCACAATTGATTCATCAATTGTTAATGGCTTTTCATCATAAAATTTGAAATTAACAGAATAATCATTTGAAGGAGTTACTTCAAAATTTAAATAAGATTCTAAACTCTCAGATTCATCATATTTTATTGAACCTTTTTTTTTCACATACTCTTGTAAAATTTCAAAAGCTTTCAAGTGTTCTGTTTTAGCATTAAGAGTGTTATTAGTAGAACTAATATAAAGTCTTGTTAAAGCTTTTTTATCAAAAACACCTTTCCTTGCATTAAGAGTTTTTAAAGCCCAAATAACATCCCTTGGTAACATGGAAATCACTTTATAGTAGTAAAAAATCTTATTTAAATACTTTTTGTTACTTCTTTTTTTTGTGTTTATTATTGTTTATTATTTTTTTTAATAAATGTTAATAATGCTTGTTTCCTTTTTTTTTACATGTTTAAATATCTTTGTGAGGAAGCTACTGCTGACATTGCTGTTGTTGCTGAAGGCAAGAGTGTTGAGGAAGCGTTTGAGGAAAGTGCTAAAGCATTCACTAATGTAATGGTGGATTTAAATCAAATAAAACCTAAAAAAGAGTATAAATTTAAAATAAAAGCAGAAGATATTAAATCCTTGCTTTATGATTTTATTGATGAATTAATTCATGTTTTTGAAATGAAGCACTTGCTTTTCTGTGATTACAAAGTAATGATAGACAAAAAAAATTTTTCTTTAATTTGCACTGCAAGAGGTGAAAAATTTAATGAGAAAAAACATACTCCAAAATCTGTTGTTAAAGCAATGACTTATTTTGGAATGGAAATTAAAGAAGAAAAAAACAAGACAATGATAAAGTTCACGCTTGATATTTAAGAGAGTTGAGTTTAAATATTTCCTTTGTTTTTGCTTTATAAATAAGTAGGGGTTGTTTAACACTTAGGGTTGTTTAATACTTAACATATTTTTGGTGAATGGAATGGAAGTAAAATTAAAGAAATTGAATGAATTTGAATGGGAAATACCTAAAACTAAAGATATGAAGGTTCCTGGAAGAATTTTTGCAAGCACCAAGCTTTTGGAAAGCATAAGTCATGATAGAACTCTTGAACAATTAAAGAACATGGCATCAATGCCTGGAATTTATAAATACTCAATTGCTTTGCCTGACGCTCATCAAGGATACGGTTTTTGCATTGGCGGTGTTGTTGCATTAGATAGTAAAACAGGTGGTTTGAGTCCTGGAGGCGTTGGTTATGATATTAATTGCGGAGTTCGTTTAGTAAGAACTAATTTAACTTATGAAGAGGTTATTCCAAAAATTAAGGAGATTATAAAAAAAATTTATGAATTCATTCCAGCGGGTTTAGGTAGTGAAGGAAGGCTTGGGAGATTAACAAAAGATGAAATTAATAATGTTCTTAATTTAGGTGCGACCTGGGCTTATGAGAGGGATTATGCTACTAAAAATGATTTAAAACACACAGAAAGTAATGGAAGATTAAACGCGAACGCTTTGTTTGTGAGTGATAAAGCAAAAGCAAGAGGTGCTAAGCAATTAGGCAGTTTAGGAGCAGGAAATCATTTTATGGAAATCCAAAAAGTAGAGAAAATTTTTGATGAGAAAACAGCTAAAGCATTTAAATTAGAGGATAACCAAATTGTTTTAATGATTCACACTGGGAGCAGGGGTTTAGGCCATCAAGTGTGTTCTGATTATTTGCGTGAAATGGAAAGAACTTTTCCTGATTTAATAAATTCTCTTCCTGACAGAGAGCTTATTTATGCTCCAGCAGGCACTGATTTATGTAATAAATATTTTTTAGCAATGAATTCTGCTGCTAATTTTGCTTGGAATAACAGGCAATTAATTCTTTATTGGGCAAGACAAGCATTTGAAAAAGTTTTTCCAAACAGTGAATTACAGCAAGTGTATGATATTTGCCATAATATTGCTAAAAAAGAAAAACACAAGATTGAAGGAGTAACAAAAGAAGTTTTCGTGCATAGAAAAGGAGCGACGAGAGCGTTCCCAGCAGGGCATAAAGAAGTGCCGGAAGCATACAAGAATTATGGGCATCCTGTTTTATTACCAGGGAGTATGGGAACCTCGAGTTATGTTTTAGTTGGAACAAAAGAAGGTTTGGAGAAAACGTTTGGCAGCACAGCGCATGGAGCAGGAAGGGTTTTGAGCAGGCATGCAGCAAAGAACAAAGTGAAAGGCGAGGAAATACAAAAACAATTGAATAAAAAGAATATAACTCTTAAAGCGCATTCATGGAGGGTTGTTGCAGAAGAAGCTCCAATAGCGTATAAGGATATTAATGAAGTAGCAATGGTTAGTGAAAAAACAGGAATAGCTCGAAGAGTTGTTAAACTAACGCCTATTGGTGTTATAAAAGGTTGAATGATTTTTAATTCATAAAAAGAATTAAGGAAAATCATTAATTAAGATTGCATTTAAGCGAACTTATTTTTTTTAGAATTATGAATCTCAATTAAATAATCTTCTTATATCTTGCAAGAATAGAAGAAGGAAGTTCATTTGGTTCTAGTGCGTTCTCAATTAAAATATCTCTAATTGTTTTGTCTTCTATTTTATATTCATTAACTATTCTATCTAATAATTTGTGGCTTATGAATTCTGAAACAACAAACCCTTGTATGCCATTATTGCCTTTAGCCACATAGTTCTTCCAAAAACCCATTGCTGCAGGAGGGAATCCTGCCATGTAAGCATAAGAAGAATCATTTTTGTGAGGGAATTCAATATTGTAATCCATTCCTTCATAACTTCCGCCGCATTGCAAGTGAAGTCCGCCAATTAATGCTGTTGCTGGAAGATGCGAGTGCCCGAAATACACCATTCTAACGTTTTTATTTAATCTTCCTAATTCCTTGAAATGAGAAAAAGCTCTTAAAGTTGGGTCTGCTTTATCAGCTCTTCCTGGAGTTTTATGACTAACATAAGCTTGTCCAAAACTTTCATTATTCTTTAATTTAAAATCAATAAATCCTCCTGTTTCAGGCCCGTTTGAGAAAACAGTGTAAAACGGTTTTTCTGGAGGTATTAAACCTTCTTCTATTAGTAAATCATTTTTTTCTACTTCAATTGTTTTTTTTATTGTTTGATTTGTGTTTGAAATACTATAAATTAAGTTACAAATATTTGTTATAGCAACAGTAGGTCTAAAACCAATTCTTGTTGTTCCTTTTGCATGATTTCCTTCTATTGTTGTGATTGGTTGTTTTAATCTAGATCTTCTTATTATTGGAAGTGACATGTTAAATAATGATTTTGCAGCAACATATACTTGGTCTTCAAGACGCATATTAACTCCTGCAAGTTGTTCTCCGCTGAAATTACCAACACCTTGCGTTAAATCTCCTGTCTCAATTAATTTCTCAAGGCTATTATCTTCTCTTAAAAATAGTTTTGTTCCTAAAATTAGGTCTCTTCTTGAATTTCTCTTTGTATTATGTTGGTCTGAAATATGAGCAATGCATAATAAATTTTCTTTATCTTCTTTTTCTAAATGTTGAAGAAATGTTTCTAATTCATGATCCTGTAAGAAACAAAATCTTGCTGTTGTTTTCGGATCATAATCTATGAAAACCATTCCTTGAACTGATTCAAATGAATTAACTAATTTTGTTGCTTCTGTTTTAATTCCTTTTTTTGAAAGTTCTCTTGCTTTTTTTGTATTAAAAAAAGGCCCTACAGTAATTTCATAAACAAAATCTCCTTTATTATTAACTACAAAGGATTGAGCTCTAAAGCAATAATCATTCCCAACTAAAAAAACCCGCTCTTTAATCTCTCTATTCATTTTTTCTATAGCAAGTTCTTGTCTGAAATTCTTTACATTAGATTTCAACACTCTCATTGGAGTGTAAGAAACATTAATTAATTTATCAACTAATTCTTTTTTAATTTCAGGTGTTATAATATTCAGTCCAGCACTTTCTAAAAGAGTAACATATTCTCTTTTAGCTGTTTCATTTATTTTAGCTAAAATATCATTTGGTAAATCCCTTTTAGTTATTCTTGAATTCTTATTCCATTCATTAAAAGTGATTTTTCTTTCAAGATTATTTAAATAATCACTAATTTTTGAATCAAGAACGCTTATTTCTGAAAGAATTGACTCTGAATATGGATTGATTTCATTAAAAGAATTGACAATATCTGTTAACTCTTTTTCCATAAAAAACAAATTCTTGCTTTTTAATTCTTCATTTAATTTGTTCACAAATTCAAACTTCTGTTTTATTTTATTATAATAATTCTGTTTTTTGTTTTCAAATTTTTCAATAGTTTTCTCCCCGTTCTTTAACTCTTTTTCCAACCTCTTTATGTTTTTTTCCAATCTTTTTTTTGTTTTTTCATTTTTTGTTTTTGCCAAACCAGAACGATTGCCACCAAGTTTTTTACCTATTGCTGCTTGCAATTCTAATATTTGTTGGAATTCATTATCAAATTCATCCCATTTTAAATAAAGTTCTTGGAATTTATCTAAATTCTTTTTTATTAATGTTATTCTTTGAGTAAATAAGTCAACATAAAAATTTGTGATGTCCTCAATTGTTTTATTATCAGTGTCTGTCATAAGATAATAAATATTTGCTTTTGCAGGAATTTTTTCTATATATTTTTTTAATCTTTCAATTTTATAGTAAAGTTTTTGTTCAAAAGCTTTCTTAGTAGGAAACATTTCTTCAAGGTTCTTAGGCATCATTTCTTGTTCCAAGGTTTTAACATTTTTTTTAGAATAATGAAATCTTGTTGGGCTTATTGCTCCTCCAAGAATAAAAAAATCTCCTTTTTTATCAAAAAACTTATCAATTACTTTACAATAATCCTCCCATCTTTCTAAAGAAACAGCTATGCCTTTATCACTAAAAAAAGGATTGCTAATCGCTATTATTTTTTGACTGTTTTTTCTAAAAATTTTAGAACCAAACACGTTCTCTTTAACTAAATCTTCTAAATTTTCCTCCAATCCACCACTCATTATTACTATAAAATCCTGTCATCTTTTTTAAACAATTATTCACATTGAATATTGATTTATAAAACATATATTGAATTATACACTTTTATTATTAAGAGGCCTTAGTTGTTAATTAGTAATCTTTAAAAAAAGTGTTTTGAATTTATAAGTTGTAATTAAAATGAAAAAAGGCAGAAGAAATTATAATAGTGTGTCAGAACTCGTGGATTTCAGCACATGTTATAATTATTGGCTTTGGAGGCATTGGTTAGGAAAAGGAAGGCATATTTACACTCCTGTAATTGAAATTGATACTCTTGCTCATAATTTGTTTTCTCAATCAATTAGGATTGATAAACAACTTGTTCATAAAAGATTTAATGATGAAATCTTTTTTTCAGATTTCAAAGAATCATATGAAAACAATTTTTTAATTCCAAAACCAAAACTCATATCTTTTGAATTGCAAGAAAACGTGATAAACGCGTTTATTAATGAATTATCTTCTTTGAACTACGCTAGGTATGTTTCTGCATTAGACGAGAAATTTAATTTATACTCTGTGGAAGGAGTTTTTGAGGACGCAATCCTTCTTGATGGAAGAATTGAAAGATTAAAAGGATTAAATAAAAAACTTGTAGGAGTTCCTGATAAAATTGAGTTTTGGGGAGAAAACAAGAAACAAGCAGTGCCTATTGATTTAAAAGTAAATGAAACAAATTTTGAAAAACCTAAATTACAACTTTTATTATATAATATTCTTTGCGAAGAAGAATATAATCTTCCGTCTGATGAAGGACTTTTAATTAACTTTTTATTTAATAAGGAGAGTTCTGGAATTAAAATACAAAGGTTTGGAAGAGAAGAACTTCTTGAAGAGAAAGTTAGAAAAACGCATTCCGAGCTTTTAGAATTAAAAAAAAACAAGCCAACTTTTTTAGATATTTATGATAAAAATGCTTGTAATTCTTGTTTAATAAATGATTTCTGCGATCCAATGAGTGTGTACTCATTAATTAATAGGGGGAGAAAAGTTTTAACAAGAGACCCGAAAGGAGGTTTCAGAAGAATTGGTGAGATAAGAACAGTAGGAATTGAAGCAATTCTCAGCAAATCCGCTGTTTTAAAAGAAAAAAATTATAATTTTGAAGCTGTGAAATTCTTTATTCCACCATTAAGTGAACTTGCTTCTCAAGTAATGAATGAAGAAGAATACAAATATTTTATGTCATCTTTTGAATATAATCAAGAATTCAGTAATAATTCTTCATTGCTTAGATTTTATTTTTTAACAGATATTTTAAGACATAAATCATTCAAAACAAAGAATTATCTACAAACATTTATGCATGCTTCAAAAAATTCAATTAATTTGCACTTGCTCGTTGCAAAAAAAGCAGGGTTATTAGAAGAAGTAAAAGTTAAACCTCCTAATAAAAAAGAAATTACTGCTTATAGGATAAGAAAAGAAGATAATAAACTTCCTGAAAATTTTAAAAACTTTAGAAAAGAATTCAGAAAAATATTGAAAGACTTAAACATTGAATTAAAAGAAATAAAAGAAGATATGAGAAGATGGAAGAAAGTAGTAAAAATAGATGAGGAAAGAAATAGGATAGGATTTGATGAAGAAAAAATAACCTTTCTTCATGTAACAAATCCTGAAAAAATAACAAGAGAGAATAGGTATTCTATTGAAGCCCTTCTTAAAGAAAAAATTTGATTTATTCTGCTTAAAAAAATTTTTTTAAACAAAACCCTCATAATCATATTTTGATTTATTGTTTTGAAATAAAAATGGTTTTTTATGAAATTGAGCTAACATTTCAATTTCTTGTCTTGTTTTATCTGAAAATCTTTCAATTTCAATTACTTTAACTTCATTGCTATCATATGAGCCAAAAGCAAGAATATTTTCTGGAGAAGAAATCTTACTTGCAACAATAACTGCTTGAAGAAGATTTGTTAAATACTTTATTGTTTTTGTGCCTTTTTTATAAAAAACATCTACATACAATTTTTTTTCTTCACTTTTTTTTTGAATAAAATTTTCAAACTCAAAAAATGGGTAAAGCAAATTAGTTAAATCATTTAATCTAACAATTGTTTCTGAAAAAAATAAGTTATAATCCTTTTTATAATATTTAAAGAATTTTTTAGGATCATAAATTTTGAATTCCCCAATTGCACAAAAATATTGAATATTATCTTTTGTTTTATTATCTAATTCTGGATAAAATTCACTAAGCATTTCTTCTAAATTATTATTTGAATCTTTTTTCATAATTAATTGTTAAAATTCTTTTATTAAATAAATTTCTTTTAAACTTATTTTTCAATAAACTTATTTTTCAAATTAATGCATGCTTATTTTTGTTAAAAATAAAGAGCAATATTTATAAACTAATTAATTTTAGGAAGTAAATGAAGGTTTCGTAATCAAAAATTCTACGTGTTTTTAATGCCAGTTAGGTTTAAAAAGAAATAAAAAGTAAGCAATAAAAAAATATAATAAGATTTAAAAAGAAATTAATGATTAAAATTTAAGTTAAAAAAAAGGCGAAAAAAATGGGACATAAAATAAGCAGAAGAAAGAGACCACATAGAGGTAGCTTGCAGTTTTGGCCTCATAAAAGAAGCAAGAGAACAACAGCAAGAATAAGAAAATTTCCAGAAATTAGTGAAGTCAAACCATTGCTTTTTGCAGGGTATAAGTCAGGAATGACTCATGTTATTGCTTATGATAATAGAAAAATAAGTTCAACAAGAAAAAAAGAAATAAGCATTCCAGTAACAGTAATTGAATGCCCTCCTATTAAAATTGTTGGCATAAGATTTTATGAGAAAACGCCTGTAGGAATAAAAGTTTTAACTCAATACTTAATGAAAAATGAAGATAATTTCTTTAAAAGATTATTAAGTCCAATAAAGAAAGATAAGGATTTGAACAAAATTATTGAAGAAAACAAAGATAAAATTCATGATTTAACATTATATGGTTTAACACAACCTAATAAAATAGGTTTTAAGAAGAAGCCTGAATTAATTGAAATCGGGCTTGGCGGAAGCATTAATGAAAAAATTGAATATGCAAAAGAGAATCTTGGAAAAGAATTAAGAGTTTCTGATGTTTTTGAAGAAAAAGAAGAAATTGATGTAGCATCAATCACAAAAGGAAAAGGATTCCAAGGCAGTGTAAAAAGATTTCATGTTAAGCTTCTTCAAAACAAGGCTGAAAAAAACAGAAGAAAAGTTGGTTCTCTTGGTTCATGGCATCCTGCTAAAACATCTTATAGAACCCCACAGCACGGGCAATTAGGTTATTTTGCAAGAACAGAACATAATAAAGTAATACTTAAAATTGGAGATAAACCAGAAGAAGTAAATCCTGAAGGAGGATTTTTAAAATATGGTTTTGTCAAAAATGATTACTTGCTTCTTAAAGGAAGCGTTCCAGGGCCTGTTAAGAGATTAATTAAATTAAGAACAGGCAAGAGAACAAGCGGGAAATTATTAAATGTATCATTAATTGAAATATCAAGAAAGAGCAAGCAGTAGTGATTTAATATGAAAAGAAAAATACAAGGCACTTCAAAAACAATTGAACTTCCAGAACAATTTAAGGAAGAAATAAGACAAGACATAATAAAAAAAGCAGTTATAGCTTCGCAATCAAAGAAATTAACTCCTTACGGCACTAATTTATTAGCAGGTTTAAGAAAAAGCAGTTTCTTAAGCAAGAGAAGAAGAAAATACAGAGGCACTTATGGAAGAGGAAAATCAAGAACACCAAGCAAAGTTATGTGGAGAAGAGGAATGCAATTCGGGTATGAAGGAGCAACAGCACCTATGACAAAAGGAGGAAGAGTCGCGCACCCACCTGAAACAAGAAAAATTATTGTTAAGAAAATAAACAAGAAAGAAAGATTATTTGCAATCAGAAGCGCTCTCTCAGCATGCGCTAAAAAAGAAATTGTTACAAGAAGAGGACACAAATATGATGGTGAAACTCCTTTAATCATAAATGATTCTTTTGAATCCTTAAGCAAAACAAAAGAAGTTAAGGAAGCGCTTTTGAAATTAGGGCTTGAAAAAGAATTAGAAAGATGTTCTGAAAAAAAGATAAGAGCAGGAAAAGGAAAAATGAGAGGAAGAAAATATAAGAAAAAAATCGGGCCTCTTATTGTAGTGAGCAAGTCATGCAAGCTAAGCAAAGCAGGAAGAAATATTCCTGGAGTTCAAGTAAGAAGTGTTAATAGATTAAGCGCTGAACTCTTAGCACCAGGAACAATGCCAGGGCGTTTATGCTTATTCACTGAAAGCGCTATCAAGGAATTAAAAGAAAAAAAATTGTATTTAGAAGAAAATAAGAAATTAGAAAAAAAAGAAGAAAAACAAGAAAAGAAAGCAGAAACAAAAGAAAAGAAAATAAAAAAAGGTGAGAAGAAATGAACGCAGAAGAAATTATTAAGAACCCTGTTAGCACTGAAAAAGCAGTTAGATTAATGGAATCAAATAATACAATAACATTCATAGTTAATGAAAAATCAAATAAGAATCAAATAAAAAAAGCAGTTGAAAAACTTTTCAAAGTAAATGTTGAAAAAGTAAGAATAGTAAATGAAGGTAAAAAAAAGAAAGCATATGTTGTTTTAGGAAAAGATTCAAATGCTTTAGATGTTGCAACTGAATTAGGAATGGTGTAAATAAAATGCCAAGAAGAACAAAAATGCAAAGAAGAGGAAAAGGAAAACCAAAATATACTGCTAAGTCTCACAGATTTGCAGGAGAAGCAGGTTTTGTTGCAAGAGAACCTAAAGATCTTATAACAGGCAGAATTGTAGAAATATTGCATGATAGAGGCAGAACAGCACCTTTAATAAAAATAAAATATGAGGATAATTCAGAAGCACTTCTTCCTGCTCCAGAAGGTGTTTATGAAGGACAAGTGATTTCAGAAGGATTAAGCGCGCCAATTCAAGTTGGAAATATTCTTCCTTTATCGTCAATACCTGAAGGAACAAACATATTTAATATTGAAAAAAAACCTGGAGATAAAGGAAAATTAGTTCGTTCTTCAGGCAGTTCAGCAAAGATTATAACAAAAGAGAAAGACAAAGTCATTGTTTCTCTTCCAAGCAAGAAAACTGTGGTTTTTAATCCTCGCTGCCGAGCAATTATAGGAAAAGTCGCTGGCGGTGGCAGAAAAGAAAAACCATTTGTTAAAGCAGGAAAAAAGCATTATGCTATGAGAGTTCGTTCAAAAGTGTGGCCAAGAGTTAGTGCAACAGCAATGAACGCAATAGACCACCCATTAGGAGGCGGTACTGGAAGACCAGGAAAACGTTTCACAACTTCAAGAAGAGCGCCTAGAGGTGCAAGAGTTGGAAGCATAGCAGCAAAAAGAACTGGGAAGAAGAAGAAATAAAAGGTGAGATAATGAGCAAAGAATTCAAATTAAGGGGAAAAACAATTGAAGAATTAGAGAAAATGGATTTAAAAGAATTCGCAGAGTTACTTAATGCAAGACAGAAAAGAAGTTTAAAAAGAGGGCTTACTGAACAACAAAAAATTTTGATGAAAAAAGTGCAGAAAGCAAAAGAAGGAAAAATTAAGAAAATCAGAACTCATGTTAGGGATATGATTATTGTTCCAAAAATGCTTGGTTTAACAATAGAAGTTCATAATGGTAAGGAATTTGTAAAAGTAAATATTATTCCTGAAATGCTCGGACACTATTTAGGAGAATTTGCTCACACAAGAAAAGTTGTTAAGCATAGTTCGCCAGGAGTAGGAGCATCAAGAAGTTCCAAATTCGTTCCAATAAAGTAAAAGTGATGAATAATGAAGGAAAAAAATGAAATAAAAGCAAAAGGCACGTACTTGCCAATAAGCTTTAAGCAAAGCGTAATGATAGGTAGGAACATAAAAGGAATGAATGTTAAAAAAGCAATTCAATTATTAGAAGAAGTTTCTATATTAAAGAAACCAATTAAATTCATGAAATTCAATAAGGACATGGGGCATAAAAGAGGAATAAGTGCAGGCAGATATCCTGTGAAAGCATCAAAAGAAATAATCAAGGTTTTGAAGAATTTGATTGCGAACGCAACAAACATGTATTTTGATGAAGAAGACATTATGATATCAAAAGTTATTGTGAACAGAGCAGTAAGCAAAGAAAAAATGGCAACAAGAAGATTAGGAAAATCAACTCATATTGAAATAATTGGTGTTCCAAAAAAAGGAGCAGTATTAAAGAAAAAAGAAAAAACAAAAGAAAAAGCAGAAAGCAAAGCAAAAAAAGCAAAAAAGGAAGAGGAAAAAAAACAAGAAGGAGAGAATGAAAAATGATTGAAAAAAAATTCATTCAACAAAGAATTAGAGAACAAATAATTAAAGAATGGTTTGAGAATAATTTAGAAAAAACAGAATTCAGCAGAGTAGAAATAGTGAAAACACCTGTGGGTGTTAAAGTTGTTATTTACACTAGCAAGCCAGGACTTATTGTTGGCAGGGGCGGTGAAAATATAAGAAATATTACTGAAACTCTTACAAAAAAATTCAAACTTGACTCACCGCAAGTAGAAGTAAGAGAAATTACTGAACCTTATTTAGATGCTCAAATCGTTGCTGAAAAAATAGCAAATCAATTAACACACTTTGGCGTAGGAAGATTCAAATCAATAGGGCACAGAAGCATTGCAGAAGTAATGAAAGCAGGAGCGCAAGGCGTTGAAATAAAGATTTCAGGAAAAGTGCCTGGAAAAAGAGCAAGGTATTGGAGGTTTTACAAAGGATTCCTTCCGAAATGCGGAGAACCAAGCGATGAACTCGTGGAAATAGGGTTTAAAGAAGCAAAACTAAAAATCGGAGTGGTTGGCGTTACAGTGAAAATACTTCCGCCTGCTTTGAAAATGCCTGATGATATTACTTACACATTAGAAGAAGTTAGTGAAATAAAAAAGAAAGTAGAAGAAGCAAAAACAGAGGAAACTACAACAGAAGAAGCAAAAGTGGAAGAAGCAAAAACAGAGGAAGCTAAAACAGAAGAAACGAAAGTAGAAGAAACTAAAAAAGAAGAAGTTAAGAAAAAAAAGGAAAAAAACGAAAAAGAAAGTCAGAAAGAACACGCACAACCAAAAAAAGAACAAAACAAGGAAAAACAAGGCAAAGAGAAAGAGCCAAACAAGGCAGAATAAGAAAAAAATTGAATTAAAGGGATAAGAAATGGCAATAATAAGAAAAAAAGAACTTAATGAAATGGGAAGAAAAGAGCTTGAAAAAAAATTAGCTCAGCTTAGAAGAGATTTAATTAAGATTAATGCTCAAATAGCTAATAAAGCAAATCCAGATAATCCTGGACAAGTAAAAGAAATAAAAAAAACAATAGCAAGAATATTAACAAAATTAAGAGAAAAAACGAAAAGAGGTGTAAATTAAAAGAATGAGCGAAGGTAATGAAAAAACAGGAATTTGTTCAAAATGCGGGTTACCAAAAGAACTTTGCGTATGCGAGACATTAGCAAAAGAACAGCAAAAAATTGTGATAAGAACAGCAAAAAAAAGATACGGCAAACTTGTAACAGAAATAAGCGGGATTGACACAAAACAAATAGATATCAAGGATTTAGCAAAAAAACTCAAGCAAAAATTTGCTTGCGGTGGTTCAGCAAAAAAAGACTCAATCATACTTCAAGGCGAGCACAAAACAGAAGTAAAAAAAGAACTCATTAAATACGGATTCACAGAATCATCCATAGAAGAAAAGTGAAAGCATATGCCAAGAAATGAAAAAAACATTAGAAAACACGAACTAATCGGATTAAAAGTAGAAGTGATTTCAAAAAACAAGGATTTGAATGAAACACAAGGAAGAATAATTAATGAAACAAAAAATCTCATAATCATTGAAACAAAAGGAAAAGAAAAAAAAATACTAAAAAAAGGAAATAAATTTAAAATAAAATTTGGCAACAAAAAAGAAACAATTGTGAAAGGAGAAGACATATTCGGAAGGCCAGAAGAAAGGTTGAAAAAATAAAAAAAAGGTGGAGTAAATGAAAAACACAAAAAAAGAAATAAAAAAAGAAAAAAATAGCACAAGCAGGAACATAGGCATCTTAAATATTGTTCCTCCAGAAAAAACTTGCAATGATATTAATTGTCCCTTTCACGGTAAATTAACTGTAAGAGGAAAAATATTGGAAGCAAAAGTTGTTTCCAACAAAATGGACAAATCCGCTGTTGTCTCATGGAATAGGCTTGTTAAAGTTCCAAAATACGAAAGATACATGAAAAAAAGAAGCAAGATAACAGTTCATGTTCCTCCATGCATTAACATTGAAGTAGGAGATAAAGTTAAGATAATGGAGTGCAGGCCTTTAAGCAAAACCAAAAAATTTGTGATAATACAAAAAATGTGATTGAAAAATGAAAGCAATATCATCAAAAATAACACGAGGGCTTCCCGTAGGAGCAAGACTAACAGTAGCTGATAATAGCGGTGCTAAGATTGTGGAAATAATTGGTGTTAAGAATTACAAAGGAGTTAAGAGAAGAATTGCTAGTGCAGGAATCGGGGATCTCGTGCTTTGCTCTGTTAAAACAGGAAATCCTGATATGAGACACAAAATAGTTAATTGCGTTATAATTAGGCAAAGAAGAGAAATAAGACGTCCTGACGGAACAAGAATAAAATTTCATGATAATGCTGCAATTGTTTTAAGAGATGTTAAAGAAGGGCTTCCAAAAGGTTCTATTATCAAAGGCCCTGTTGCAAAAGAAGTAATAGAAAGATGGCCTAAAATCGGAAAAATAGCTAATATCGTGGTGTAAAAAATGAAAACAATTAGTCCAAGAAAACAAAGAAGAAGAGCAAGAAACGCGCCTCTTCATAAAAAACAAAAAATGGCTCATGCTAAGGTTTCAAAAGAAGGAAGAAAACTTTACGGAAAAAAACTTCAATTAAGAAAAGGAGATGAAGTTATTGTGATGAGAGGAGATTTCAAAGGAATAAAAGGAAAAGTTGAAAAAGTAGATTTAAAGAAATCAACAGCTTTTGTAAGCGGAGTTGAATTAATAAAAAATGACGGTTCAAAAGTTAAAAGACCAATTCATGTTTCAAATCTTTTAATAATTAATCCAAACACGAATGATAGTAAGAGATTTAATAAGAAAACAACAAAAAGTTCAGAGAAGGTGAAAAATAAATGAGTCATTTAAAAACATTAAAAGCCCCAAAAACTTGGGGAATCAAAAGAAAAGAAAAAAAATTTGTAATATCCCTACTTCCAGGACCTCATAATAAAAAACATGCAATGCCAATAGCAATACTTTTAAGAGATGTTCTTGGTTTTGCAAGTTCATTAAAAGAAGTTAAAAGATTAATCAATGATAAAGAAGTGCTTGTTGATAAAAGAAAAGTTAAGAGTCATAAATTCCCAGTGGGCTTCATGGATGTAATAGAATTTCCAAAAATAAAAAAATATTATAGAATCACGCTCAATGAAAAAGGAAGATTATGGCCTATAGAAATAAATGAAGCAGAAAACAATAAAAAAATTGTAATGATAATAAACAAGACAAAATTAAAGAAAGGATTCACTCAATTAAACTTAAATGACGGGAGAAACATAAAACTCGCTGACAAAGAAGCAAAAAAATACAAAACAGAAGCTTCCTTACTCATTCAACTCCCAGAACAAAAAATCATAGAATACATGCCTTTTGAAAAAGGAATGAAAGTAATGATTTTAGCAGGAAAACACGCTGGTGAAATAGCAAAAATAAAAGAAATAATAGAATATAAAGGCCCTCAAAAAAATAAAGTAGCACTTATTGGAGAAAATAATAAAGAATACGATACTCTTGAAAACTACGCTTTTGTGGTTGGTAAGGAGAAGCCTGCAATTAAAATAAGGTGAAAATAATGAATCCCATGAAAAACACGAAAATAGAAAAAATTACAATAAACATAGGCGTAGGGGAAGCAGGCCCAAGATTAGAGAAAGCTCAAAAACTTATTGAAACCTTGTTTGAACACAAAGCAATTAAGACAACAACAAAAAAAAGAATTCCAGCGTGGGGCGTGAGACCAGGATTAACTATTGGCATTAAAACAACATTAAGAGGTAAAAAAGCAGAAGAATCATTAAAAAAACTATTAAAAGCACTTGGCAATAAATTAAAACAAAGCAATTTTGACAATAACGGCAATATCAATTTTAGTATTAAAGAATATATAGACATTCCTGACGCTAAATACATGCCAGATATTGGAATAATTGGATTTAATGTTTGCATAACCTTAGAACGACCCGGGTACAGAGTAAAGAAAAGAGCAAGAAAAAAGAATAAAATAGGAAAAAAACACAAGATTACAAAAGAAGAAGCAATAGAATACATGAAAAAAAATTTCGGAGTTGAAATAGTATGACAACAGGCTCATATGAAAAAATATTGAAACAAATAAAGCATAAAAAAAATAAAGTTGTTAGGTTCAAAAAGCATAATATTCCTAAAAAAAGAAAACAAGGAATCGGAGCAAGAAAATGTTCAAGATGCGGTAGATACGGTGCTCACATAAGAAAATACGATCTTAATGTTTGCAGACAATGTTTCAGGGAAATAGCGCACGAATTAGGATTTAGAAAAAAAGGACATGAGGTATAAAAAAATGAGACATGATGTATTAGCAGATGTTTTAAGCAAAATAAATAATGCAGAAAGAGTTAGGAAAAAAGAAGTTTTACTTAAACCAGTATCAAATGTAATAAGAAGAATATTAAAAATCTTAAATCAAAACAATTATGTTGGTGATTTTGAATACATTGATGACAAGAGAGGAGGACAAATAAGATTACAATTAATTTCAAAAATAAATAAGTGCGCAGTAATAAAACCACGAATCCCATTCAAAAAAGATGAAATTGAGAAATATGAGAAAAGATATCTACCAGCAAAAAGTTTTGGCTTCTTAATTGTCAGCACTTCAAAAGGAATAATGACTCATGAAGAAGCAAGAAAACAAGGACTTGGAGGAATCTTACTCGCTTATGTTTATTAAAGGTGTTCATGAATGAAAGAAGAAATTATAATCCCAGAAGGCATAACAGGAGAATACAAAGAAAAAAAACTAATCCTAACTAAAGACGGGAAGACAAATGAAAGAATTTTCAATAACCCTCTTCTTTCTGTTCAATTAAAAGAAAACAAAATAATACTAGAAGTAAAAGGAGAAACAAGAAAAATGAAAAGAATATTGAAAACAAATGTTTCACACATAAAAAACATGATTAAAGGACTTTTAGAAGATTTTGAATACCAACTCAAAATTTGTTATAAACATTTTCCAATGACAGTAGAGAATAAAGGAACAGAAATCATAATTAAAAACTTTTTAGGAGAAAAAAAACCAAGAAAAACAAAAATCTTTCCAGACGTTAAAATAGATATTAAAGGAGATACGATTACCATAAAAGGACATAACATAGAACACGTAGCACAAAGCGCTGCGAACATAGAAAATGCTACAAGAGTAATAGGATATGATAAAAGAGTATTCCAAGACGGGATATTCATAACAAAAAAACATGATAAAAAAGTGTGATTTGAATGAGTAAAAAATTTCATAGAAGAGAATTTCATAAAAGAAAAAAACTTAGCATGGCATGGAGGAAACCAAAAGGCATGCACTCAAAAGTCAGAAGAAAAGAGAAAAAAACTTTTAAAATGCCAGACCCAAGCTTTATGAAACCAAAAAACCAAAGATTCAAACACCCATCAGGATTAGAACAAATAATCATTAACTCAAAAAAACAATTTAAAAAAATAATAGAAGAAAAAAAAGACACTCTTAACAATTACATATTCGTCTTAAACTCAAAACTCAGCAAAAAAACAATAAAAGAAATCCTAGAAAATGCTTTAAAACTCAAAATAAGAATAGCGAACACTAAAAAAATTGAAAAAAAATTAGAGAAAATACAAAAAGAAATCAAAGAAAGAAAAAAGAAATCAGAACAAAGAAAAAACAAAAAGAAAGAAAGAATGAAAAAAGCAAAAGAAAAAGCTGAAAAAGAAAAAGCAAAAACAGGAAAACCAGAAATAAAGCAAGAACAAAAAGAAATAACAGAAGAAAAACAAAGCATTAACAAAATTAAAAAAACAACAAGAACAACAAAAGAAACAAAATCTTTCAAAGGCGATAGCAACAGAGGAAGATAAAAAAAAATCCGAAAACAAGGTGCAGGGCAAGCAAAGGCAGGAAAAATAAAAAATAAGGCAAAACAAAGGGAGAAAAAAGAAAACAAAGAATAGGGATGGAGAAGAGAAAAATAAGGTAAGCAAGAGGAGAAAAAAGAAAATAAAGAATAAGGTGGCAGGAAAAAAATAAGGCAAAAAAGAATAATTAAGAATGAAATGGTGGAATAAATGAAATTAAGAACACAAAAAAGATTAGGAGCAAAACTACTGAAAGCAGGAAAAAAAAGAGTTAAATTCAATGTTGAAAAACTCAAAGAAATAAAAGAAGCAATCACAAGAGCAGATGTTCGTTCATTAATAAAAAACAAAATCATAACAAAAAAACAAAAAAAAGGAATAAGCTCAGGAAGAAAGAAAAAAGTACTAGCACAAAAAAGAAAAGGAAGAAGAAGCGGGCAAGGCAAAAGAAAAGGAACCTTCAAAGCAAGAAATCCAAAGAAAAGAAGATGGATAAATAAGATAAGACCTCAAAGAAGATTCCTAAAAGAATTAAAAAACTCAAAAATAATCACTAACAAAGAATACAGAGAATTATACTTAAAATCAAAAGGAAACTTTTTCAGAAGCATCTCACACCTTGAACTCTACCTAACAAAAACAATGAAAAAAGATTTAACCAAATACAAAGAAAACAAAGAAAAAAAATTAAAAGAACTACTAAAAAACAAAGCACAAGAAAAAGAAAACCAAAACAAGAAACAAAAAAAACAAGAAACACAAAAAAAACAAGTAAAACAAGAAGAACGCGCGAAAACAAGTAAAACAAAGAAAAACACAGAGAAAAAAGAAAAAAAGACAAAAAAATAAGGCAAAACAAAGGGAGAAAAAAGAAAACAAAAAATAGGGGATGGAGAAGAGAAAAATAAGGTAAGCAAGAGGAGAAAAAAGAAAATAAAGAATAAGGTGGCAGGAAAAAAATAAGGTAAAATAAAAGAGTAATTAAGAATGAAATTGGTGGAAAAATGGCAAAAAAAGCAACATATGTGGTGAAATACAGGAGAAGAAGAGAACAAAAAACTAATTATAAGAAGAGATTAGCATTATTAAAAAGCAGAAAACCAAGATTAATCATAAGAAAAACAAACAAACGCGTAATCGGGCAAATCGCTGAATACAATGAAAAAGGAGATAAAATCCTAATAACAGTAAACTCAAAAGAATTACTAAATCTCGGTTGGAAAGGAGAAAACACGAAAAACATAACAGCATCATACTTAACAGGCTACTTACTTGCAAAAAAAGCATTAAACAACAAAATAAAAGAAGTAGTTCCTGACACAGGATTACATTTCATAATCAAAGGATGTTCAATCATGGCATTCATCAAAGGAATAACAGACGGTGGAATAAAAATAAATTATGACCCTGAAATCATGCCTTCAGAAGAAAGAATAAAAGGAGAGCATTTAAAAATTAAACAAGATTTTGAAAAAATAAAAAAAACAATAGAGGAGATGAAGTTTGGCAGAAAGAAAAAATAAAAACAAAGTTGAAACAATTTCAGAAACAGATTCATGGATTCCAAAAACAGAACTAGGTAAAAAAGTAAAAAACGCAGAAATAACTAATATTGATGAAATTTTTAACAAAGGATATGTAATAAGAGAACCAGAAATCATAGATAAATTAATGCCTAATCTAGAACATGATTTAATACTCATCGGACAAGCAAAAGGAAAATTCGGAGGAGGCCAAAGAAGAGCCTTTAAACAAACACAAAAAAAGACAGCAGAAGGAAACAAGCCAAAATTCAGTGTAATGGTGGTTGTAGGAAACAGGAACGGTTATGTTGGTGTTGGAATGGCAGGAAGCCACGAAACATTCCCAGCAAGAGAAAAAGCCCTAAAAAAAGCAAAATTAAACTTAATAAGAATAAAAAGAGGATGCGGTTCATGGGAGTGTAATTGCGGAGAAACTCATTCAATACCCTTCAAAGTAAGCGGCAGATGCTCAAGCGTTAGAATTGATTTACTACCTGCGCCAAAAGGAGTAGGATTAGTAGTTCATGATGAAGCAAAAAAAATACTAGAACTTGCTGGAATAAAAGACGTGTGGTCAAGAACAAAAGGACAAACAAACAGCAGGATTAACCTAACCATAGCAACAATGAGAGCATTAAAAAAATTAACAAAAACAAAGTATCACAAAAAATTTGCTAAACAAGCTGGAATCATAGAAGGAGGAAAAGAAGAATGACACCAAACAAAATATTAGTAATAAGAATAAGAGGACAAGTAGGAATAAAAACAGGAATAAAAAAAGCAATGGAGCTTATTGGATTAAAAAAAAAATTTAATGCTGTTTTACTTGATAATAATGAAACAACAAAAGGAATTTTAAAGAAAATAAAAGATTATGTTGCTTACGGAATTGCTGATGAAAACACAATAAACGCGTTCAATAATCAAAAAGTTTTAAGATTAAAACCTCCAAAAGGAGGATTCAAAAAAGAAACAAGATTATCAGGGAAAAAAGGAGAATTAGGAGACAAAAAAGAAAAAATAAACGAATTATTCAAACGAATGAGATGAAACTAAAATGACAAGCAGAAAAAAAAGCCGAAAAAAAAGAGGAAACCAAAGAAGAATGGGTTTAAGAAGAAGAGGCAGTGGAAATAGAGGAGGATTCGGAAGAGCAGGACACGGAAAAAGAAGCGCTCAAAAAAAGATGAAACTCACACCAAAAACAAAACCCAGTGGTTTTACAGCAAAAAAAATAAGGCCAAAACTCGCTAACATTAATTTAACTCAATTAAATATTCTAACAGAAAGATTAGAAACCAAAAACATAGAACTCCCAAAAACAAAAGTATTAGGAAACGGCGTATTAAAACACGCAATAACAATCAAAGCACAATCCTTTACTAAAAAAGCAAAAGAAAAAATAGAAAAAATAGGGGGCAAGGCAATTGAATTTTGACACAGTTATCTACAACCTTCCTGAAGTTAGTTCTCCAAAAAAAAAATTATCCTTTGATGAAAAACTTAAATGGACAGGATTAGCACTCATATCATATTTTATTCTATCACTAATACCACTCTACGGATTAGATCCTGGTTACAAAGCACAATTCGAAACACTAAGTGTTTTATTAGCAGCAAAATTTGGCTCACTAATAACACTAGGTATTGGGCCAATAGTCACTGCAAGCATCATACTCCAATTACTTACAGGAGCAGAAGTCATAAAAATAGACACAACCACAAAAGAAGGAAAAAAAAGATATCAAGGAATCCAAAAATTATTCTCCATAGGTTTCATAATCATAGAAAACACACTATACGTTGTTTCCGGAGCATTACCATCAGCAACAGGAACAATATTTAATATAACACTACTTGCAATCCAACTCGTGTTAGGAGGATTCATCATAATGCTTCTTGATGAACTCGTAAGCAAGTGGGGTATTGGATCCGGGATAAGCTTATTCATAGCAGCAGGAGTAAGCCAACAAATTTTTACAAACGCGTTTTCCTTTGTACAAGGACCAACAGGATACCCTATTGGGAGCCTGCCAACAATCATTATTTTAATAAGTCAAGGCATGGTAAAAGAAACTCTTTGGCCAATAATGAGAATCCTATCAACAATTATTGTTTTCGCACTCTCCATATTCGTTCAAAGTATTAAAATAAACATTCCACTAAGTTACGGAAGAATCAGAGGATACAATATATCATGGCCCCTAAAATTTATTTACACAAGCAACATACCAGTAATTCTTATCGCAGCATTCATGGCAAGCATGCAATTCTGGGGATTATCACTATACAAAATGGGAGTTCCAATACTAGGAACTTTTGAAAAAAGCAATGGAATAGATGTTCCAGCAACAGGATTAGTAAAATACATACAACAACCACAACTAAGCAGGATAATAAACTACGGATTGTTTGGAGAACAAGGACTAAACCTTTTAGTATACCTAATCTTCATGCTTTTCGGCTCAATACTATTCAGCGTGTTATGGGTAAGCATAGGAGGACAAGACGCAGGCACTGTTGCAGAACAAATCATTTCAAGCGGTTTAAGCATTCCAGGATTCAGAAGAGACAAAAGAATATTAGAAAGAATACTCAACAGATACATAAAACCATTAAGCGTGATGGGAGGATTCGTAGTAGGATTGCTCGCAGTAACAGCAGACCTATTCGATGCATTAAGCAGAGGAACAGGAATACTCCTAACAGTCATGATATTATATGACTTCTATGAAAGAGCAAAACCAGAAATAGGAACAAGCAATATTTCACTCATAAAAAAATTAAGCAAAAAATAAGAAAACTAAAACAATCCACACACAACACTTTTTAAATTATCACTATAAAATAGTAACATTTAAATAGTAGTTTTTCTTTCTTATTCTAAATAGATATTACTTATGGGTGGTAAAAAAATGGCAAGACAACCTCCTCCAATTAAAGAAGGAAGAGTTAATAATTTCAGTTTTTTGGAAAACCAATTAGTCAGGTATGGGTTTAGCAGAAAACAAGCAAAAGAATACATTAAATCTTTAGAAAACAAGAAGAATTAACTCTTTGAAAATATTGAATATTATTAAGTATAGAGAGGATATTATAATGAAAATTGAAAAAGAAAATTTAATCACGATTTTAGCTAATGATAGTTTTACTCATGACTCTCCTTATTTTCAAAATCTTTCACATTTTATTAATGAAAAAAAAGATGAAGCAACATTAATTTTTTTGGATGCTCCTTATAACAACACTTTTTTTGAATCTTTAACTAAATTAAATGATTCCCTGGAAAGAGAAAGAAGAATTATTCTTTTAGGTTATTCTAAAAAACCTTTAATTGATTTTCCTGAAAACATTATAGTACCTAATGAAACTCCTTTTATTACTTCATCAATAATTAATATGCTTTTATTAGACCAAAACACAATTGATAATGCTTTGGAATCCTATAATAAAGTTAAGAATATTAATAAAAAACCTGTTCTTGCACTTACAAATTCTTATTTTTATTTAAAACAATTTTCTGATGCTTATCTTGTGAAAGGCGACAACTCTTTATTGAAATTTATTAAAAATGAAGCTGAAATCCCTGTAGTGATTTCAAGAACTTTAGATAATAATAATTCCTTTTTTATTAAACAAGATATTGAACTCGTAGAAAATGGAAAACGTAATATTTCTTTGTGTTTATCCCCACAAGCTTTTGATTTTGAATTTAGTTCTGAAAACGCGTATAATGTTCCTGGATTAAAAACAAAAAATGATAAAACCATTAAAGGAAATTTTTTAGATGTAGAAATCATAAAAAAATTTGAACAAAATCTTATTTCAGCAAAACACAAAACTATCAATGATCTTTCTTTTGAAAAAGAAATAATTTCTAATTATTATCTTTAAAAAATTAAAAATTTTTTATAAGATTAAGAAAATATTTAAATAAAGAAAAAAAGTTAGATTAAGAATGGCATTAATATTTGGAATGGCAGTGAATAATCTTTTGCTTATAGCAATATTTTCTTTAACATTATCACTCTTAAATCAAGTTGTCTTCAAATTCATGGTTGACACAAAAGAATTCAAAAAAATAAAAGAAGAAATTGATTCTCTTAAAAAAGAAT
Organism: Candidatus Parvarchaeota archaeon; assembly: GCA_017609105.1. Lineage (GTDB taxonomy): Archaea > Nanobdellota > Nanobdellia > JAFCGN01 > JAFCGN01 > JAFCGN01. The sequence goes on along the minus strand of JAFCEQ010000001.1, from coordinate 57,143 downwards.
TAAAACAAATCCATCCAACTCACCCGGATTACATGAAAAAACAAAAACACATGGTTAACAAGAGCTTGAAAATGAGCAGAATAAGCATGAAACCAACTTTTATTACGCTCATGCCTTTTTGGATAGTTTTTGCTTATATGAGCAAGCTTTTCAAGAATGCAGGAACAGTATTAAGTTGGGGGTTTAAAATACCCTTGTTCGGAATTGGTTTTGGTTGGCTCGGAACTTACATTCTTTTCTCCTTATTTTTTAGTGTTATCACTAAAAAAGTTTTTGAAAAATATTTATGGTAAATGAGTAAAATTTTTAAAGCGTTAAATATTGAAGAAGTTAGTGGTAAAAAATGAGGCCAAGCAGAAGAGTAACTTCCTTAAGAAGAAAATTTGTTAGAACACCTGGAAGTAAAACAAAAAAAGTTTTTGCTAAAAAAAAGAACAAAAAACCAGTGTGCGCTGAGTGTAAGAAACCCTTGCACGGCAGGAAAGAAGGAGCAAAAACTAAGAGAAGACCTGAAAGACCATACCCAGAATTATGTTCTTCTTGCAGTAGAAAAAAAATAATTCAAAAAATTAAAGAGAAGTTTTAAAAAAACTTATATTTCTTAATTTTTTTTAAACAAAAGATAATGATATTAAAACAAGTAAAAATAAAAGATTTAAAAATTCTTAATAAAACGCGATTAAACACTTATTTCCCAAATAATAAGCTTTCAATAATTATTTCAGCAATGCCTTGCAGTGGTAAATCAACAATTGCAAAAAAAATTTCAAAAAAAATGGGTTTAACTTATGTTGATGGAGGAGACATGATTAAAAAAGCAATGAAAGAAATTGCAATTGAAGACGGGTTCTCAAAAGAAGAAGTTAATAAAAAAAATTGGTGGAGTACTAAAGAAGGAATGAAATTCCTTGCTCTAAGAAAAAAAGACAACAAAATAGATAAAAGAATTGATGAAAAACTTATTAAAAAAATTAACAACGGAAATATTGTAATTACAAGTTGGACAATGCCTTGGCTAAGCAAGTACGGTATAAAAATATGGCTTAAAGTAGATGATGAAACACGTATTAATCGTTGCATGCTCAGAGATAACTTATCATTTGAAGAAGCGAGAGAAGTGATTAAAGAAAGAGATAAAAAAAACACAGAATTATACAAAAAATTATACGGTTTTGAATACGGAAAAGACCTCTCACCTTTTGATTTAATCTTAGATGCGAGCGTGCTCAACACAAAAAGTTTAGAAAAAACTATTGTTTGTTATTTAAAAGAATTAAAAAAAATGAAAAAAAAGATAACTTAAAAAAATAAATTGATTTCCAAAAACTTTTTAAAATAGTTTCTTATGTTAAAACATTTATGATAGAAATTGGAAGAGTTTGTATTAAAATTGCAGGAAGAGAAGCCGGACGTGTTTGCGTTATTATAGACAAACTTGATGATAAGTTCGTGATTATTGATGGCGATGTGAAAAGAAGGAAATGCAATATAGCACACCTTGATTTCGCGCCAGTAATCTTAAAAATAAAAAAGAATGCAAGCACAGAAGAAACAAGAAAAGCATTGATTGAAGCAGGATTCAAATTAAAAACAAAAGACAAGAAAACAAGAAAAGAAAAGAAACAAGAAAAAACTAAGAAAAAAACAACAGCAAAAAAAGAAAAAAAATAAGGGAAAAGTTAAAGGACAAGAAAAAGCGAGAAGAAAGAAAATAAAAAGTTAAAGGGCAGGAAAGAAAGAAAACAAAGAATAAAACAGCAGGAAAAAATAAGGCAAACAAAACAAAGCAAGAAAATAAAAAGGAAAAAAATTAAGAAAAATAAAGAATAAAGCGCAGCAGGAAAAGTAAAAAATAAAGAAAGCAAAGGAAAAAAATTAAGAAAAATAAAGAATAAGTCAGCAGAAAAAAATAAGGGAAAGTTAAAGGACAAGAAAAAGCGAGAAGAAAGAAAAGAAAGAAAATAAAAAATAAGGCAAAGTGAAAGAAGGACAGGAAAAAATAATTAAAAGCAAGGCAAGAGAGAAAATAAAGAAATCAATTTTTAAACTACTTTTTTAATGTTTTCAAAAAATTTAAAAGATTCTTAGCATTACTATCACATTCTTGACTTCCAAAAGTTTTACAAACATCCTTAGTTAAATAATAAACTTCTTCTAAAGAACCTCTTTCAATGCTTTTTAAAAAAAAATTATCACAATCACTTAAATAATACTGCCCGCCCAAATTATTAAGAAACAAGAACCAATGCCTTTTTTCTCTCTTATACGACACGCTTTTTTCATCAATTGCCTTCAAGTTCTCAAAATTACCGCCAAGATAATTCAACAACAAATAAGATGTGCTCACCCTATTCTTTTCAGAACCAATTAAAATATTATTAGCAAGAATAACATTATGAATAGAGATTTCAATCCTCACATAATCCTCTTCTTCCTTACTCCACAAAAAAACCCCCTATTTAATAAGGCTATCATAAAATTAATACTTTTTCAAAAAAAATATTTCATCAAAATTTTAACAAAATCTTTTAATCCAAAATTTGTTTAATATTCTTCATGAAAAAACATTTTTTTAAAATAACTATATTATTATTGTTAGCATTAATAATTATCATAGAAATCAATAATATTGATTTTCTTTTAACATTCTTAACAATTCTAATAATTTCTTCAACTATTTACCAATCCTTTATTTATGCAGAAAAAGCGGGACACTCAATAAAAAAGAAAAACTTAACAAATGATTACTTCATTTTTCTTTCTAACAAAAATGTTAAAATCAAAGATGGCAAAGCATTTCTAGATGAAATCGCGCTTTACAATACTCAATACAAATTCAAAACAAACACTACTAAAATGTGCAAAAATTATTATTTTGAAAAAGATTATAATCCAAGAACTAAAATAAGAATAGAAAACTTAAAACATATTTTAAAAGAATTCCCTGATTTTGAAGATTTCTCTTTTAAAATAAAAAACAATAAAATAATAATAAGATTTGTTAAATCAAAACCAATAAAAATTATGAGTTTAGATTACCTCTTAAACAAACTTCAATGGCCTGAAATAACTGAAAAAGAATTTAATTTAATAATAAATCATTTAAAAGAATAAAATTTGTGAAAAACAATGGCTATAACATTAAACGAATCACAAACAAACCCAGAATATGGAAAAAAACCCATGATGAGAACCGTAGACGAACTCTTGAAATACGGGGTTGTGAACCTTGATAAGCCATCAGGACCAACAAGCCATCAAGTAGTGGAAAGTGTTAAAAAAATTCTTAAAATCAATAAAGCAGGACATAGTGGAACACTTGATCCAAAAGTTAATGGTGTTCTACCAATAATGCTTGGAAAAGGCACAAAAGCAATTCAAGCAGTGCTTAAAGCAAGCAAGAAATATGTGTGTTTAGCTCATTTTCACAAAAAAATAACGCAAAAACAACTTAAACTTGCTATTAAACAATTCACAGGCGAAATCATTCAATTACCTCCTAAGAAAAGCAATGTAAAAAGAGTTAAGAGAAAAAGAAAAGTTTACAATATTGAAATCCTAGAAATGAAAGGAAATGATGTTTTAATGATTATTGAATGCGAAGCAGGAACATACATAAGAAAACTAATTCATGATATGGGCGAGTTTCTTAAAGTCGGGGCGAACATGCAGGAGTTAAGAAGAATAAAAGCAGGACCCTTCACTGAAGAAACGAATTTAGTTACTCTTCAAGATTTAATTGATGCAATGCATTTTTACAAAAAAAATAAGAACGAAAAATATTTGCGTTACTGCATTCTTCCAATAGAAGTAGCTGTTTCTCATTTAAAAAAAATATGGATATCAGATTCCGCTGTTAAAACAATATGTCAAGGAGCACAACTTAATCTTCCAGGAGTATGCAAGATAGATGAGGATATTAAAAAAGAAGAACTAATCGCAATAATGAGTTTAAAAGGGGAACTCGTCGCGCTTGCTGAAGCATTAATGAGTTCAAACGAAATGAAAAAGAAAAGAAAAGGAAGAGCAGCAAAAACACGCAGAGTGATTATGGAACAAGGCGTTTATTCTTAACACAACAATAAACCCAGAACCCTCCTTTCTTCGCAAGCACTTCACAATTCCCAAACAATTCTTTAGCATAATTCATTAATCTTTTTCCTGCTATATTATGTCTTGCAACAAATTGAAATAAACCTTCTTCTTCAAGAGCTTCATAACTCTCCCTAATAATTCTTTCACAACACTTCATTCCAGCACTAATAGGGGGTGCAGTCAAAATATTATCAAAACTTTTATTCTTTACTCTTCTAAGAAAAGTGCTTCTAATTGCTTTAATATTTTTTAATTTCAAGAGTTTAATGTTTTTATTAGCAACCATAACAGCTCTAGAATTACTATCAATAAGCAAGACCTCAGATTTTGGCACAAGAATCTTATACATTATGCCAATCACTCCAATACCGCAACCATAATCAAGCACTTTTTTCCCTTTTAATTTCATGTGCTCAATTAACACCCAAGAGCCCCTATCAATTTTTTTGTAATTAAAAACACCAGAACAAGTTAGTAATCTCAAATTTTTACCACGCAAATTAGTTATTTCTAAATAACCAAATTTTGGTTTGCTAGTCTGAATTTTACTAAAATAATGCGGTTGTTCAAAAGATTTCTTATTATTCATAGTGGAGAAAGCACATTTCTTATTTAAAAAAATTAGCAATTCTTTTTAAAAAGTAATGACTATAAATTAGTATGCTTAAAAAAACTTACTCAATGATTGCCTTGTTTTTTTTAATTTCAATAGTTAATGCAGAAATAATAACGCATGAATTAGGAGATGAAAAAAATGGCATTACATTAAGAGGGAAACCAACAGCTTTTCCTGGAAACACGAATATTGGTGATGCAGAAGTTTATTACAATCTTACAAAAGACGGAAGTCTTGTGAATAGCATTGCAGGAATGGTTGTCACAAATAGCAGTGGAGAATTCATAATAAGTTTTGAAGCCCCGAATGAAGTAGGAACTTATGTTTTAACAACGCGTTCTCATAAAACAGGTTATGAAGATGAGATAAAAACAAAAAACGTTGATGTTTACGAAGGTGCTTTAAACTTGACTTTAAATCTTGATACTTACTCCCCTTACGAGCAGAATGCTCAAGTAGGGTTTTCAGGAAGAATTGTTGATAATGCTTGCTGTAATTTCAAACCAGATGCTGGACCAGATTGTTACTGCCAATTAATGGCTAATCAAGATTTAAAATATTATGTTGACAGTGATTTAATAGGAACAGTTACGACAGGAGAGGGAGGTAGTTTTGTTGGAACTGTTGATTTATCAGGTTACACTGCAGGAAGTCATCACTTTACTTTTAAAGCTGAAAAAGACGGATATAGGACAGGAGAATATATTTATTATTTTACAATATCTTCTCAAGCCATACACACAGTAAGCGGTAGTTTTGTTGATAAAGACGGAACGCCTATCACAGTTAATTTAGAAATAACAAATTCTTCAGGAACAATTGTTTCAGGAGATTACACAGGAGATTATTCTTTTGATTTAATAGAAGGCACTTATACTTTTAAAATAACTTACGGAAGCTATGAAATAACAATTAATTCAGCAACAATAAATAATGATATTACTGAAATTCTTTTAATTGATGATATTCCAGTGCCTCATGATTCTCTTCCATTAACTCTTACACCACAAAAAGCAATAGGGCTTTATTCAGGAATAATTAATTATAATTCCGCAACAGTGAAAATAACTTATGATGATAGTGGAGTAACAGAATCAAGAATGCAAATGAAAGGATGCTCTTCATGGGATTACTCTTCAAGAACTTGCACAGGAAGTTGGTCAAGCATTAGTGCAACAAAAGATGAAAGCGCTAACACTTTAACAGCATCAACTTTTATTGGTGCTTTTGTTGTTGGAGAAGGAGAAGAAACTTGCTCTTATTCAAATTGTGATACAGCTTGTAATACTAAAACTGATTGTGAAAACGTAGGATGTAATTGGTGCGGGAATTATTGTTCGAGCTCGCCTTGTTTGACTTGTCATATAAGCAATTTAACAGCTTGCACGAATGTCACTGATTGTTATAATATGGGAGGATACTTTTGTAATGGTGTTTGTGGAAACACTTCTTGTTGTGATGAGTATCATTTAAGTTTATGCAATCAAACAGAATGCGAATCATTAGGTAAGAAATGGTGTGCTCTTACAGGAACTTGTGAAGAAGAATATTGTTGCAGCCCTCAACACTTGGAAGTGTGCAATAATGAAACTACTTGTACAATAATGGGAGGGCAATGGTGTGATAATGAATGCAAAGCAAGTTGTGTAAGCGTTAACTCTGTTACAACTCAATACATTTATGTTACAGAAGAAAACACGACTTACTTAAGTTTTTATATTTCAGTGCTTAACCCTTACAATGCATACATGAATAATACAATAATTAAATTAAACAATCTAAATGAAACACAATACACTGTTGAACCACAAAACGTGACTATTGAACCAAATACAACCATGCAATTCAAAGTAACAATTGATAAAACAAAAGCAACAAGTTCAGATTACTCTTACTCAATTGATTATTTCATGCAATTCCCTGATGAAGATAAAGCAAGATTTTTTTCTTTTTCAAACCCATTAAATATTGATTGGATTGACCTTTACATTAGCATTCCAAAAGAAAAAACAGCACCAGGCAAAGACCTCCTGCTTAATGTAACAATTTCAAAAACATGGGAGGATATTACAAAAGTCTTGCTTGACTATGAAATAATAAAAGATAATAAATCCATTTACGAGAATCACGACCAACAATTTTTAAGAAAAACCCTGAATTTTGAAGAAAAAATCCCAGTATTAACGAATTACTCAGAAGGAAATTATGATGTAAAAGTAACAGCAAAAATAGGGCAGAGAGAAAGCACATTCTCACGTCCGTTCATTGTAAAAAGACAATTCCCATGGCTCATATTCTTCTTAGTTATTGTTCTGCCATCGATTATATTAATATCAGTGATTATTTACATTAAATTTATTAAAAAACCACCTGAATATGTTGCAGTACCAGTTATTAAAATTGGAAAATAATTTTTATCCAAATCAAAAAAATTTTCTTTTGAAAAAGCTTTAAAAAGAGATATGCTTCAAAATTAGTTATTGCCGGGGTGGCGGAGTGGTCTAACGCGCAGGCCTTGAAAGCCTGTCTTCCTCGGAAGGCGCGAGTTCGAATCTCGTCCCCGGCGCTCTGAAACAAATAAAAAACTTTAAATACTGTTTAATTGTTTTTTAAAAAATCAAACAAGAGTGTTGAAAATGGTAAAAGAACAAAAAACAATAGTGCGTGTTGGAGGAGTAGATTTAAAAGGAGATACCAAGATAAGCATAGGCTTGACTAAGATTTATGGAGTTAGTTATGTTTTCGCTAATGCCATACTAAAAGTATTAAATATTGATTATGATGAAAAAGTAGGGAATTTAACAAAAGAACAATTAAATTCCATAATAGAAGTTATTAAAAATCCTCAAAAATACAAGATTCCTTCTTATTTATTAAATCGTAGAAGGAATAAGATTACAGGGAAGGATGAACATTTAATTAGTTCAGATCTTGATTTAAGAGTTCAATTTGATATAAAAGACATGCAAAAATTAAAAACATATAAGGGAATAAGACATTCCAATCATCTGCCTTTAAGAGGACAAAGAACAAAGGCAGGGTATACAAGACCACCATACAGGAAATCAAGAAGAGGAGCTGTAATGGGAGTTAAAAAGAAAAAGAAGTAAAAAGGTGTTCTGACTAATGGGAGATCCAAAAAAACCAAAAAGAAAATATTCAAAACCTGGCCATCCATGGCAAAAATTAAGAATTAAAGAAGAAATAAGATTGAAAAAAAAGTATGGCTTCAAGAATAAAACAGAAGTATGGAAAGTAATGAGTGAGTTAAGAAGAGTGAGAGCTCAAGCAAGAAAACTTATTTCAGCTGTTGGTGAACAAGCTGAAAAAGAAAAGAAAGGACTAATAACTTCCTTATATAATAAAGGATTGCTTGATAACCCAAAAGCAGAATTAGATGATGTGCTTAGCTTAACTGTTGAACAATTCCTTGATAGAAGACTTCAAACACTTGTTTATAAAAAACAACTTGCTTCAACAATAAAGCAAGCAAGGCAAATGATAGTTCATAAAAAAATAATGATTGGTGACAAAGTTGTTTCTTCACCAGGAAGGCTTGTGACACTAAAAGAAGAAGCGCAAATAAGAATCGCGCCAAAAATAAAAGCTGAAAAAAAAGAAGAAACTTCAAAAATGAAAGTTGAAGTTCAAAAAGAAGAGAAAAAAGAAGAAAAAAAAGAGGAAAAAGTGAAGGAAAATGAATAAGAATGAAGAAAAAAAAGAAATAAAAGCAGTTAGTGCAGAAAAACAAGAATCAAAGAAAGAAAAAAAAGAAAACACGCAAGAGAAAAAAGTAAAAATTGAAGTCAAGGAAAACAAAAAAGAGGAAAGCAAGATGGAAGAGAAGAAGGAAAGAAGAAAAGAAAGACAAATTAGGTGGGGAATAGCTCATATTTTTTCAAGTTATAATAACACAATGGTTCATGTAACTGATTTAACAGGAAGCGAGACTTTTGCAAGAGTAAGCGGAGGACACGTTGTTAAATCCTCAAGACTTGAATCATCTCCAACAGCTGCAATGCAAGTTGCGAGAAAAGCAGCGCAAGAAATATTAGCAAAAGGAATTGGAGGAGTGCACATTTATGTTAGGGCTCCTGGAGGACATAATGGGCCTAAACATCCGGGTCCAGGAGCGCAAGCAGCAATAAGAGCTCTTGCGAGAGCAGGACTTAGAATTGGCGTGATAAAAGATGTTACACCATTACCTCATGATGGATGCAGGAAAAAAGGAGGTAGAAGAGGTAGAAGAATATGAAAGCAAAAATCATAAGTGAAAATAAGATAAAAACAAAAATTCTGCTTGAAGATACAATGCCTGAAGAAGCGAATGCTATTAGGAGAACAATAATTTCTGAGGTACCAACTCTTGCAATAGAAGATGTGGTTATTACAAATAATTCAAGTGCAATGTATGATGAAGTTATTGCTTTAAGACTTGGTTTAATTCCACTAAAAACAGATTTAAAATTATTAAAACTTCCTGAAAAATGTTCATGCAAAGGCAAGGGCTGCAATAAATGCAGAGTAGAGTTTTATTTAAAAGAGAAAGGACCTAAAACAGTTTATTCAGGAGATTTAAAAACTGAAACAGGTTTTGAACCAGTAATAAAAGATATTCCAATAACAAAATTGTTTGAAGGACAGGAAATAAACTTAAAAGCTGTGGCAGTATTAGGAAAAGGATTAGAACACGCAAAATGGGTTCCAGGCATGGTTTCATACTCTTATTTTCCTAAAATTAAAGTAAAACCTCATACTGAAAAAGAAGCAAAAGAATGCATAAAAAATTGTACTTCAGAAGCAATAAAATTAGAGAAAGGAAAAATTGTTGTTGATAACACTAATCTCGCGATAAGTGAAATCAAGGATTCTTGCTTAGAAGCTTGTAAAAACATTATTAATATAGAATGGGATGAAACAAAAATAATTATGACAATTGAGTCATGGGAGCAATTAGATGCAAAAACAATGTTTAATGAATCACTAAAAATATTAAAAGAGAATTATGAAGAACTTCTTAAAGAAATAAAAAAAACAATTAATTAAAAAAAAAATTTGTTTAAAAAATAAAAAAAGCGCGCTCAATTAAAAAAAAATTTTATTTAAAGAATTAACTTTTTAAGTAATAAAATTTTTTACAAGACTACAATACGTGGGGGTGCCGGAGCGGTCAAACGGGCAGGACTTAAGATCCTGTGGCTTAGTGCCTTCGCGAGTTCGAATCTCGTCCCCCACATTTTTTTAAAAACTATTTTTAATAATTATAAGAAAAGCTCAAAAAAACCGCAAAGTTAAATTTAAATATTCCTATATTATAACAAATAAATACAAAATATCTTCTTAGAGAAGATTCCTGAAGTTTGTTTATTACAATTCCAAAGTATTTGTAAAAAGCAAAAATATTTAAATAAAGTATTACTACTAATAAGTAATTAATGTGGGTGTGTAATGTGGTAAATTATAACATAAGATGTTCAAAATGTGGTATGGGAAAACCAAGAAAACAAGTAAAAAAAATTTTTGGCAAATACGTATGCACTGAGTGTATGGGCAAGAAAGAATATTAAAAAAAGAATCATATCTTAATTAAGAGATTTTTGAATAAATTCTTGCGCCTACAAGCACTGTTATTATTGTCAAAAAACTTATTACTTGTATTGCTGTAAACATTGCTAGAATGAATAATAATGATGCTGTTGATTCAAATAAGTATTTCTTATTCTTTTTCTTAAACGCATAACGAATCATTGCTAAATCAATAAGAATGAAATATGTAAGAAAAATAAAAACACTTACAATTACTGAATTCACAAAATTCTGATAAAGCATGATTCCTAAGAGTCCAATAAACATTTGATAAAAAACTTCTTTTTTTCTTGAATATCCTAATAAGTTTTCACTTGCTTCTATATATGAGATCCCAACACTAAATAATACTATTAATAAAAGCGCTGAAGTTAAAGCAATAAATGAAGGACTCATAAATGAATGAACTAAATCAATTAATGTGAAGCTTTTATTTAATACTTCTTCAGGAAAGGATGCGACACTTGAAATAATGAATGCAAAAAAAATCGCGCTTAATGTTATTATTGCTGTTTGAAAAATTGGTATGGATTCTTTTTTCTTTTTTATATTAATATTCGTGATTTTTTCAAAACCAAGATACGCCCAAAAAGCAAATACTACTCCTAAAAAACTGAAATTTGATTTATTTACAACAAAATTTGTTGTAAGTTGAGAAGAAAATATAATAAATATTAATATTAAAATTATTTTGATAGTAACAATTGTTTTAAAAAAAGTATTCACGCTTTGTTTAAAAAAAGTATGGAAACCATAAATACTGATTAAAATTAACATGCTAAGAAACATGTTTGTGCTAGCATTCCAATTAAAAACATAAATTAAGAATTCTGAACAAGCGAAAGAAATCGCTGTTACAACTATTGCACTCCCAAACCAATAAAACCATTTCACTGTTTTCATAAAGTTTTTACTGAAAACTTTCTTCAAAAAATCATACACTCCTTTTTTATCTTCTTCATATATTCTTCTGAAAACAAGAGAAACAATTAAGGCAATGAATCCAGCGAGCATCCAATAAAAAACACTTATTTTCCCGTATAATTGAACGCTTAAGACAGAAGCAATAAATATCCCGCTTCCAAGAATGCTGTTTAATCCTACAAGCAAAGGTTTTTTTGCAGGATTATTAACTTTCTTTTTTCGCATACAATTTTATTATAAATAAAAAGAGATTAATATACTTTGCTTTAATTCATTTTTCATGCAATAACATTTTTTGTAAAATCATTTTTAGTAAAGTTTTTAAAAAGGAATGTGGTTTTTGAAATGTAAAGTTTTTAATGAATCAATATATTTAGAAAAGGAAGTGTGAGTTTAATGACTAAAGAAAAGAAAACACCATCAAATGAGCTTAAAGAATTAATAAAAGAATTAAAAACTAGAAGCATTAAAGAAGGGAACACTCTTTGGAAGAGAATAGCAAATGATTTGGAGAAATCAAACAAGAATTGGAGGAAAGTTAATATTAATAAAATAAATCGTTATGCTAATCCAAAAGAAGTTGTAGTTGTTCCAGGAAAAATTCTTGGCAATGGAGATTTAACAAAAGAAGTTATTGTTTATGCATGGAAATTTACAAAGCAAGCAAAAGAAAAAATTGAGAAAAATAAAGGCAAAGCATTAAGTTTAAAAGAATTGCTTGCTTCTAAACACAAACCTTCTGAGGTGAAATTAATTGGTTAAACTCATAGATGCTACTGACTTGATTTTAGGAAGAGTTGCTTCTTATGTTGCGAAAGAAGCGTTAAAAGGAGAACAATTTATAATAATTAATAGTGAGAAAGCAGTTATTTCAGGAAGCAAGAAAGCAGTGTTTGAAAAGTATAAATCAAGAGTTGATAGGGGAGAACCTTTTAAAGGTCCTTTTTTTCCTAAAAGACCTGACTTGCTTTTTAAAAGAGCTATAAGAGGAATGCTTCCTTACAAGCAAGATAAAGGAAGGAAAGCGTTAAAGAGAATAAAAGTTTTTATTGGAAATCCAAATTTAGAGAGTATTCCAGAACCAATTAATATGGAAAAAATGAATGCAAAAAAATTAAAATTACTTAAATATGTGAAATTAGAAGAATTATGCAAATACCTCGGGTGGAAGTGATAAAATGGCTAAAATAAAAAAACCAAAAAAAAGAACAATAGTATGCACAGGTAAAAGAAAAACGAGTATTGCTAGAGCAACTTGTAAAGAAGGAACTGGCGTGGTAAGAGTTAATTCTTTAAATCTGGATTTAGTAACTCCTGAGGTTGCAAGATTAAGAATAATAGAACCATTAATTCTTGCTGGAGAAAAAGCAAAAAAAGTTAATATTCATGTTAATGTTAAAGGAGGAGGAGTAATGTCTCGCGCAGATGCTGCAAGAGTCGCAATAAGCAATGCATTAGTTGAGTATTTTGCAGACCCTGAATTAAAGAAAAAATTCCAAGCATATGATAAGAAAATGCTTGTTTCAGATACAAGAAGAACTGAACCTCAAAAACCTTATAGGAGTGCAGCGAGAAGTAAGAGGCAAACAAGTAAGAGGTGATTAAATAAAATGATAATTCCTGTCAGATGCTTTACATGTGGAAAACCAGTAGGTCATTTGCATGAAAAATATTTAGAACTCTTAAAAGAAGGCAAAACAATTAAAGAAGCGCTTGATGAACTCGGGTTAGAAAGATATTGTTGTCGTGCTTTAATGATGGGACATATTGATTTAATGGATAAGATTGGGAAGTATAAAGATTTTTAATAAAGGTTTTTAAGTGAAGAAAAAATGGGTAAAACAAAAAAAGTCGGAATAACAGGAAAATTTGGAGCAAGGTACGGGCTAAAAATAAGAAGAAGAATTAAAAAGATTGAAGAAAAACAAAAAGCAAAAAATGAATGCCCTTATTGTCATAAAAATAATGCTCTTATTAGAACTTCAGCAGGAATATGGCAATGCAAAAAATGCAAAAAAAAATTTACAGGAAGAGCTTATGAACCTAAGTAAGAAAATTGGTGATTAAATTGACTGAATATGTTTGTGCAAGTTGCAAAAAAAAAATAAATATTTTTGAATTAAGAAGAAGAGCTTCATGCCCGTACTGTGGTTCAAAAATACTTTTCAAAGTAAGACCTCCTATTCAAAAAGAATTAAAGGCAAGATAAAATATGATAAAAGGCATAATTGAGATAAGAAGTGATATTTCAAAAAATATCATTAACTCAATTACGCCTGATGAATTTGAAAATAAAAGAGCAAAAACAGAGTTTGAATTAAAAAATAAAAAAATAATAATGAAAATTGAAGCAAAAGATGTTGTCGCGTTCAGGGCAATGTTAAACACTCAACTCAAACTCGTAAACACTCTTGAAAAAATAAAAAAGGTGATTGAATGAAAATACCAAAAGAAGCAGAAGACATTTTAAAAGAATTACAAGGAGTGCAACAACAACTTCAAACCCTGTTATACCAAAAACAAAATGTTAGTGTTCAAAAAGCAGAAATTACAAATGCCTTAAAAGAAGTTGAAAAAAGCAAAGAAAACGATATGTTTGAAATTATTGGAACCATAATGATTAGAAAAGACAGGGAAAAACTAATTTCAGATCTTAAAGAAAAACAAGAAATATTTGAGTTAAGAATTAAAAGCTTAGACAAACAAATAAATAAACTTTCAGAAAGAAATAAGGAACTTCAAAACAAACTCGTAAAACTTTCTTAATTAAAAAAAATTAATGAAAAAAGGTGTTAAGAATGGAAGATAAGATAAGCCAAGCAATTGAATTACTTAATGAAGTAATTGAAGACACTACAGTGCCGAAAAACATAAGGCAAATATGCCAAGAAGCTCAAAAAAAACTTGAAGAAGACAAACCAATAGAAATAAAAATTGATGCTGCAACACAAATTCTTGACGATATTTCTAAAGACCCTAATATTGAAATGTTCACAAGAACACAAATTTGGAATGTGGTTTCATTACTTGAATCTTTATAAGAATTTAATATTTTTCATTAATTTTTTTGTTAACCTTTTTTTAGAATATTATTACAAAAAAAGTTCTTGAATTCCTTTTTTTAAAAACTTTGATTTCCTTGCTAATTTTCTGCGAATGTTTAGAAAAAACAAGTTTAGAAAACAAAAAAAATGTATAAATAATACTAACAAAAAACTTATAAAAACCCTTTTATCTTATCATAGTATCAAACACTTAATAATAAAAAAATTTTAAAGAGGCAGTAAAATGGTTTTGAAAAAAATTAAAGAAATAAAAAATGTTTTAGTAGGCAGGGTTAATGAAACAATAAGTTTATCAGATGATGAAGGAGTTATTAAACAAGAAAGAGTGGATTATATTGAATTAGAACCTAAAATAGAAGATGACAATAAAACAGCGCATTTATTCGTAAAATATTTTATTCTTTCAGATTTCGCAGACATTAAACCCATTATTGACTCCTTAAGAGAAGGATACACTATTGCAATTGTTAAGTATAAGCCATTAGGAAACAAGGATTCAACAGAACTAAAAAGAGCAATAAGCAAGATAAAAAGAACTGTAGAAGCAATTAACGGTGAATTAATGGGCATGGAGGATGGATGGTTAGTAGCAGTACCGCAATTCGTTAGCATTTCAAAATCAGCACAAAAAGAAGAATACTAAAACACAGTAAAATAATTAATAATAAAAAAATTTTTTTTTAATTCTTATGAAAACTAAATCATTAATTATTTTTGATTTGGATGATACTTTAGCGCCAAGCAAATCAAGTATTGACGCTGAAATGAATGAATTACTAACAAAACTATTAAGCAAGAAATTAATTGCAGTAATCAGCGGGCATCAATAAAACAATATAAAAAACAATTACTAAGCAATCTTGATTGTTCTAAAGAATTATTACGTAATCTTCATTTATTCCCGACTTGTTCAACAAGGTATTATGAATACATTAATAATGAATGGAAACAAGTTTATGCTTTAGAAATAGAAGAAAATGAAAGAAAACGCATTATTCAAGTATTTAATCAAGTTTTAAAAGAAATTAATTATAAACCAGAAAAAGTGTGCGGTGAACTCATTGAGGATAGAGGCACGCAAATAACTTTCAGCGCTTTAGGTCAAGAAGCCCCGCTTGAAGTCAAACAAGGTTGGGACGTGACTGGCGAGAAAAGAGAGGTAATAATTAAGTTATTACGCCCTCGCTTACCAAACTATGATATTAAGATAGGCGGCAAAACCAGTATTGACGTGACTCGCAAAGGCATTGATAAAGCATTTGGCGTGAAAAAAATACAAGAAATACTTAACATTCCTTTAAACAAAATGTTATTCATAGGAGATTCTTTGTTCCAAGGAGGTAATGATTACTCAGTGAAAGAATTATGCGTTGACTGCGTTGAAGTAAGAAACCCTGAACACACAAAAAAAATAATAAGCGAATTAATAAAAGAATAAAAAAAGTAAGAACACATTTTTAGGAAAGCATGATTAATCCTTAATGAGGCGTGACCATTTTTTCAGAATACTTTGAACACGCGCTTTTTAATGTTTTATGAATTCCTTTTTCAAAACAAGTGTATTTCACTCCGAATTCTTTCTCCCAATCCTCCACAGGAAAAATATCTCCTGCTGTAAGCGCTTTTATTTGCTCAGGCCTGAACGCAGGCTTTTTAGTGAAAACACCGTATACATTAATTAAAGCACTAAAAAGAGGTATTGGTATTGGAAGAAAAATTCTTTTCCATCCTTTTGTTCTGCAAATCGTTTTTAATAAATCAATATAATATATTTTTTCTTTCCCAATAATATTATATATCTTATTTTGTGGTTTTCTTTTTGTTAATTTCACAATTATTTTGCATAAATCTTGAACAAATAATGGTTGTCGAATATATTTTCCAGAACCAATAACTGGCACTATAAGTGATTTTTTCATAAACCTTGTAATCCATCCTAAGTGTTTAGCATCAAAACACCCGTATATTAAAGGAGGTCTTAAAATTGTGAAAGGAGTTTTGCTTTTAATCACAAGATCTTCTCCCTTCCTTTTTGTTAAAGTATACTCATCTTTTGCAACTGAGATAACAACAGAAGAACTAATGTGTATTAAGTTTTTTACTTTATTTTTTTCACATGCTCTGAGAATATTCTTAACAGCATTAACATTATTTTTTACAAAATCTTTTTCAGTTTTTGAGGCGATTTGCGCTTGAAGTTGAATCACAATACTCGCTCCTTTGAACTCCTCCTCCCACTTGCCCTTCTTGCTTAAATCATCTTTCAAGCACTTAACTAAAGGATTTAATTTTTTTAGAAGCTCTAAATTATTCTTATTTTTATCAATTGCAATAACATTATATTTTTCTTTAACAAGCATTGGAATAAGGTTTTGGCCTACAAGCCCTGCAGCACCAGTTACTATTACTTTCTTCATTATTTTTTATAAGAACAAAGAATTTGTTTTTAAGGTTTTTGAAAAAACAAGAATAAAAATTAATTAGAATCAAAAAATCTTAATGTTTTTAAATTAGAAACTCCTAAAAAAAATTTATGACATTATTCACTAATTCAGTTTATGCTCAAACAGTGCTTATAGGAATTTCTTTAGGGATGCTCGCAGGCATTGTAATAGCACTTAAAAGAATTTTTCTTATGGAAAAAAGAATAACAAGAGTTCTTAACAACATAAAACATTTAGAAGAATTAGATGCAAAACAAGAAGGCAGGCTCAAAAAAACAAAGAAAAAAACAAACAAGAAAACAAAGAAAAGAAAAAAGAAATAAAAAAAATAGAAAAACAAAACAACAAGTTCTAAGTGCAAGGATTAAGGGAAAAAGGTTAAAAAATAAATTATGAAAATGATAAGTTCTAAGTGCGAGAATTAAAAAAAGTAGATTAAAAAATAATTAAGAAAAGCAATAAGTTCTAAGAAAAAAAAGTTTATGAAGAAACATAAGAAGAAGACAAAAATTGATTAAAAGAATTAAAATAAAAAACTTAGAGTAATAAGCTTAAAGTAATAAGCTTAAAATAAAAAAAATGAATTCTCCTGCAGCAATAAAAGGAATTGCTGGATAAAATTTTCCTTTTTTACCAACTAAAACCAAAAACAATAAACCAACTGCAGCACCATAAATACTTAAAATTGCTTGAAGAAAACCAATATGAGTGCTTACAACACTTGCGAACAAAACAGGAAAAATAACATCCCCCCCGCCTAAAAGCGCATTTTCATCCTTATACCTGACAATTAATCCAGCAAATATTTTTAATTTTTGCTGAGATTTAACTAATTTAATCATGTGTTTAGTGCCAAAAACACTTATTATATCATAAATACTCAAAAAAACCATTAAAATAATGATTCCAGCCATATTAAACAATGGACTGAACAAAGGAACAACACCAGCATAAACAATCACTTCACTAATATCATGAAAAACAATGCCAAATTTATTGCTTAACTTCAATATCACAAGAATGAAAGCACTTATTAAAGCAAGAAAAGAATCCATAAAACTGTTTAAAGTAATTAATGAGCACAAAAAAACTGCAAGAACATACCATAATTTAACAACATAATTTATTTTCAGTTTTAACAACAAAAAATAGATTATAGTAAAAACAATTATGCCGCTTAAAAGATACCCAACACTGAATTCTGTTTTTGTTGGTTCCAATCCATAAGGAAGCTCTTTTTTAAAGTATTGCTTGTTCACGAATAATCCAAATAATTCTGCGAATAAAAACAAACTCAAAAACATTATTATTGTTGTTTTAGAATATTTCACTTTCTTGCCTCTTTCATTTTTCTTTCAAACAAGTTCTCGCATAAGAGAAGCAACATTCTAGGATTGCCCTTACTATTACGCCAAACCTCCTTAATTTCTTTTTCAGTAAAAGGTTCAAGACTTTCATTCTTACTCTTTCTTATTTCATTCAAACGAGAAATAATTAATTCCTTAGAAAATTTATAATCAAGAGCAGGTATTCTAATTATACTATACTCTTTTTTTAATCTGCTTTTTGCTTTTTTTATTGCTTTTGTTGTTTTATTATTAAGAAGCAATAAGAAAGATAAACCCCTGTTTTTTAATTCAAGAATTAAATCAAGCAGTTTTTCAAAATTTTCTTTACTTAATCCTTCGCTTAAATCAAATCTATCAATCACAACTAAGATTTCTCTTTTTTTTTCTAAAGGCAGTTTTCGCAAGTCATTTAAAATCATGCCTGTGAAATCAAGAGTTATGATTTTAATCTTATTACCTAAGTTTTTCTTTAATTTTTGAACTAAAAGAGATTTACCGCTTCCATAATCTCCTTCAAGAAAAATTATTGTTCCTTGAATTAATGTGTCCAAAATTTTTTTTTCAAGCCTATTATAAACATTTATTCTATCAATTATTTCTTCATTCTCCCTTGGCGTGATATAAGTAAAAGGATTATGCATAAAATAAAATAAAACTCGCGAGATTTATAAAAGTTTGTTCCAAGATGTTAAGAACAAAAAAATTTTATTTCACGCTTTTGATTTCATTAATTTCTTTGTTAAAAAATAAATTATGGAAAGTTACTAAATCAAAAAAGTTCAATTATTTTTCTTTTACTCTTCGCTCCTGAAACAATCTTAGCGTTCATACCAAAATGTTTTTTCAAAATCTTAATTAATTCAGTGTTTGCTTTTCCTTTATCAGGTTTTGCTTTCAATTGAATAACATACTCTTCTCCAACTTTATTAATGCTTTCTTCTTTTGAATTTGGTTTTACTCTTACTCTTATTCTCATTCTTAATCAACCAATAAAAGGTTCCTAAACCATAAGTTAACAGAAGCATAACAAGGAATAAGTAATTTTCTAAATCCAAGAATAAGAATATAAAAGACAAAACAGAGAATAATAAAATAAATGCTTTCACAACTTGTATCTTACCCATTACTTCATCTTTTGTTTCAAAACATATGAAATAACCAATAATGAATGAAATTAAAGCGCTTCCAATAAAAACCATTAATTTTAACATTAATTTCTTTCAAAGAAAGTTCTTGTTTAAAACTTTAATGGAGTTCTTCTTTTATTTCCAAAAGTTTTCAAAATTTAGGAAAGGGCCGAAGCCGGGAATCGAACCCGGTCCTCCAGGGCCACAACCTGGTGCGCTAACCATTACGCTACATCGGCCATTTTTTGAAATAAATAATTTCTTGTTATTTTATTAATTTATCCTTTAATTTTTTTTAAATTCTAAAATTATATAAATTAAAATTGTTTGCTTATTTATTGTGAAAAACTGGAGTGCACTATTTATTACGTTAATCTTATTGTTTTCAACTTTTCCTTATGTTAATGCAGAAGGCAATACAACGACTACGAGCATAGATAACAGCACTTCTAAAACAATTGACAGCACTTCTAAAACAATTGATGATGATTCTTCAACAGGAGATATTGAAGGTTCAGGTGATGTTGTAATAGAAACAGAATCTTCTGAAGGAGCAGAATTACCTGGAGAGAATACAACAAGCACTGAAACAATAACTAATGAAACAATAGGCATTCACGATGAAGGAATTGTTGATGAAGGAATTGGTAATTTAGAAACATATAAGTCTTCTTTAACATTGCCTGATAATTATAAAAATATTGTAAGTAATGTAATTAATTATGTGGAAGATTGTGAAAGCAAAGCAAAAGAAAACAATCAATATGATATTCAATACTCTTGTATGAAAGACCAATATTACATAAAAGAAGAATTAGGAAACTTAGTTGGAATAAGTTTGAATGATTGGAAAAGAGTAGTGGATTACTTGCTTCTTTACACTCCTGGAGAACCAAATTATTGGATTGATGATTCTGGAAATATTCAACTTAATTTTGATAAAATGATAATTAGAGACAAGTTAGGGTTTAACATAAATCCAACAGACAGGGCTCCGACAAGTAAAGATGAGATTTGGGCAGGTTTTTGGATAAATTGGGAACAGTATGGAGGCATGAATGAAGACCAAGTAAGGCAAGCTGATGAAGATTATAGGAGATGGGAGGATGAGCAAAGACAAGAGAAATTACTTTCTGAGATGAGCATAAGTGTTTCATCATCACAAGAAGAATTAGGAGATGAAATAATAAGTATTGTTAAACCAATTTTTGAATTAGGAGAGAACTATGATAAAAGTCCTTCAAAAAGCTCAGCATATGCTTTAGCATATAATTCTACAATTTCTGAAGCAACATTGCGCGGTTTTTCAGATACTAAAGACAGCACTGATTTAAAAAATGCTTGTGATTATGTTAAAAAGAATTTAAATTATGATTTGGATGTTTGGCAGAATGAGTTTGGAGAAACGCATTTAGGAAGGGTTTATTACAAAGGAGATAATGTTGAAATAAATTTTGATTGCAATTATGATGATGTGGAAGGAAAAACTTTTGCATGGTTGGATGTGAATTGGGGTTCAACAGCAGAAGCTTATAAAGAAGAAATTAAGAAAGCAAGAAGAGATGCAGATATTGAAGCAAGAAAAGCAGAACGAGCAGGCGCGATTAAAGAGTTTATGGATTCTTTTGAAATAGAAAGCGATTTATTAGAAACAGCGCAAACGATTGTTGAAGAAATAGATGATTTTTCAGAGGAATTAAAAGATTTTGATCCCTCAAGAATTGAAAACTTTTATGATGCTGAATACAAATCACAATTATTAAGAGCAAAATTTGAAGGAATAGGAGATGCTTTTAATTGCGATGATTTTACTCAAATTAGGGATTACGTAATCCTTTATACAAAGTACGGCACTCCAGATATTTGGAAAGATGATTTTGGAGATACTGTTTTAGGCAATCATAAATTTCTTTTAGAAAACGATTATTTTAAGTTTGAAATAAATAGTTGGGGTTGCCAGGATTTTGATTTAGAAGAAAAAGGAGGAATGAATGTTGAACTAAGATGGAAACCAATCATAACAGATGAACAAAAGAATGTGATTAAGGAAGCAAGAAAAGATTCATTATTTGAAGCTGAAAAATTAAGAAGACATAATTTATTATTAAAAGCAAGACAATTAGTAAATTTCACAGTAGAAGAAGAAACAATAGGAAAGCAGATAATAACAAAACTTGAGACAATCAGGAATGAAGCACTGGAGTTTGAAAAAAATTCTTCAAAAGAAAAAGCATACAATTTAACTTATAATGTTATTCTTATTCGTTCTGAATTAGAAGGACTTGCGATGAGTTACCCTGATATTGCTGAAAATATTGGTAAATACGTTCTTCTTTACGGACCTGGCATGCCTGATGTTTGGATAAATAATATGGAAGAAGTAGAAGTTGGTAATCATTTGCAAATTTTCAGAAGCGAGAACGTGGAAATCAACTTTAACATGTGGATTGATGAATATAATGATAGAACTGGATTTGATTTATGGGCTGGCGGAAAATATAGGAAAGAATTTAAAGATGTTGTCAAAAATGCTGAAAAAGAAGGATGGATTCAAGCAGATAAAGCAAGAAGGATTTGGCTTGCGAAAAAAGCTTTAGAATCTCTTGAAGACAAAGTGAATAATACAGATGTTGTTATTAATTCATTGAAAGAGTATGTTAGTGCTTTTGAAAAATATAAGGCAGGAAGCATAAGCGCTTATGATTTAGAAATAAAACGTCTTCAAACAGTTGATACTTTAAAAGATTTTGTTGTTGATGAGAATACAAAAGATTATCTTATCGTGGTTGATTTAGGAGAAAATATTCCACCAGGAGATATTTGGATGAATTTTGAAGAGGATGAAATTAACATAGGGAATTGGAGAGCATTAGTTGAAAAAAGCTTTACAAAACAAGAAGTATTCACAGGACTTGATGCTTGGTGTGAAGAAAATAATTTTTACTATTATGAACCTTTTGAAGAAAAAAGGTGTGGTGTGAATGTGCACATAAATTGGTTGAATTGGACGCTTGTCAAGAAGGATATTAAAAGAGCGAATGAGGACTTTTGGAAAATCAAACAAGAAAAAAAGATACAGGGCAAACTTAATTTGATTAAGAATACTGAAACAAATTATTCTCTTGAAGACCAAAAATTAATTGCTGACTTAGTTGTTTCAATAAATTCTTTAAAGAAACTCGCAAGTTCTTTTGATGGAGAAAATATTACAGAATTCCAATACAATATTTTATTAGAAAAAGATAAACTTAATGATTTGTTAGATAAAGCAGAAAATCAAAAAATTGTGGAAGTCGTTATTGCAAAAGCAAGCGGATTCCATGAGTACGATGAGTGGAGTGATAAATTAAGAGGAGTTAGTATTTATTCTGATGATAATATTGAATTATTCGTGAGAATTCAAAAACAATTCTCACCATTTTTTGTAAAAGAAGAGAATCCAGAATTTGAATTACAAATAGATGTTATTTGGAAAGAATGGAATCCGCAATTAAGACCAAAATTAGAAGAAGCGTTTAAAAAATATGAATCTCTTCAAAGCGCAAAAAGATTTGAAAACCTTATTCAAAAAAGAGAAAAAATTATAGGGGGTTTTGATGAAATACAAAACAAAGTTAATGATTATGAAAATGGAAAAATAAATTTAACAGAACTTAAGAATTTCATAAATAACTTATACTTTAAACTTCAATCTTATGATACTGAAGTTGCTTATTTAGCTGCTGTAAGCAATAATTCTTTTCCAGATTGGTCTCCTGTAAATATTAAAATAAAAACAGAACATGTTAATTTAGAATTTTATGAAAGAGACTTTACTTATAGGTTTGGTATTGGAATTGGTTTAATGCAGAAACGCGTGGGCGAGTCAATGCAAAATGTTCCATTAGCAGAAAGAAGAGGGATGATGGAAACAGGTCCAAGAGAAGAAATAAGAAATGATTGGAGTCAAGAAAAAACACCAATGGTTACAGGAAAAGTTTCCTTAAACCTGCAAGGAGCAGAAGATTATTCTAACTCAGAGTCTAATGATTATAGTAAAGAAACATTAAACGCTAATGATGAAAGCTTAAAAGAAGAGTCTTTAACTGAAGAAGATTTAAAAGAAATAGAGAAGGAGAAAGAACAAAGAGAACAAATGCTTTTTGAAACAAGACAAGAAATGATAAAAGAAACACAAGAAATATTTTCAGACACATTTAGAACAGATAGGTCTTTATTCGCAGGTGAAGAAAGAATAAGTATTGAAGGGCTTAAGCCAAGATTAAGACTTAGAACTACTTTAACACCTGCTGAGATGAAAAATATTGCTAATAATTTTAAACAAAAGTTTAAAGAAGCAAAAGAAAGCGGAGTGCTTGATGATGCAATCTATAATTTAAACCTTGAATTAGATAATCAACCTGGAATACAACAAGCAATTATGGAATGGGGTAATGTTACAACAAGTTTAAGATTAACATATGAAAATGAGTCAATATTTGAATTAAGCTTTAGAACAGAAGATGGTTATATTAAATGGGTTGACACGAACATTGCAGAAAATGCAGGAGAATCTTCAGATAACATGTACATAGAAGTGAAGTTTGAATCCCTTATGGAATTAAAGAATTGGTGGGAAGGAACGCTTAGAGATAGCACAGGGCCTTCAGCAGTTATTAAAGCAATACCAGGATTCATAGGTAAGGTTGGAAGAATGATTATGGTTGGAGAAGTAAAAGTTAAGCCTTTCGGTTCAATTACAAAAATACCTAAATTCCTTCAAGTATTATTTAATGGTATGATTCATGCCATAGGCGTAACCATTTAAAATAATTAATGCAAAGGAATGAGAAAAATAAGTTCTTGCAAAACAAGGTGTAATGGTTTTTAATTTGCGTTTTAAATCCTCAATTAATTTTATAAGTTAATTATTAATTAACATAAATAATTAATAAATAAAATCATTTAATTAATGTATTAGTTAATTAAAAAGAAATGTGAGAAAAAGTGGAAAATTTAACTCCGCGCGGAACAAGAGATTTCCTTCCTGAAGACATGATCTTATTCAATCAATTAGTTAATACTATAAGGAAAACTTATGAAAAGTATGGGTTTGTTCCTTTAAACACTCCTGTTTTTGAGAACTTAGAAATTCTTACTAAGAAAGGCGGTGGTGGTGATGAAGTAAAAAAAGAAATTTATGATTTCAAAGATAAAAGCGGGAGGGAGTTAGGATTAAGGTTTGATTTAACAGTTCCTTCTGCAAGAGTTGTTGCAAACAATACTTCTATGAAAATGCCTTTCAAAAGATATTGCATTGATAAGGTTTGGAGGTATAATCGTCCAGGAAAAGGAAGGTTCAGAGAATTCTGGCAGTCAGATATTGATGTATATGGGGTTAAAGAAGTTACTGCTGAAGCAGAATGCATTGCATGCACAAGTGAGGCTTTAATGAATATTGGATTCAAAGATTTCATGATAATAGTGAATGATAGGGAAGTATTAGATGAAATCATAAGAGATGTGGGGGTTCCTAAAGAAAAAATAGTGAATGTTTTTAGAGCAATAGATAAATTAGATAAGATTGGAGTTGAAGGGGTTGAAAAAGAATTAAAGAAACTTGATTTAAGAGAAAGAACTATTAAAAAAATTCTTGAATTAATGAATATTAGTGGCACGTTCAAAGCAGTTTTAAAAAGAATAAAAAAGAAATACCCTAATAATGAAGGGTTGAAAAGGCTTGAAGAACTTTATAGATTGCTTAAATTTTATGATTTACAAGACAGGATTGTTTTTAATTTGAGCTTAGTTAGAGGACTTGAATATTATACTGGGCCTGTTTTTGAGATAAAAAGCACGAATAAAGAATACGGTTCTCTTGGAGGAGGAGGGAGGTATGATAATCTCTTAAAAATATATGGTAAGAAAGATATTCCAGCAATAGGGTTTAGTATTGGAATAGAAAGGCTTTTCTCCTTAATGAAAGAAAAGAAATTAATTGAGAAAAAGAAAAGCCTTACTCAAGTGTTTGTAGCGTCAACAAATAAAAAAATGCTTGATGAAGCAATAATTTTATCACAAACACTTAGACAAGCAGGAATAATAACAGAACATGATTTAATGAATAAGAGTTTAAGCAAGCAATTTGAATACGCGTCTAATAAGAAAATACTTTTTGTTATTATTGTTGGAGAAAAAGATATGAAACAGAACAAGGTAGTGGTTAAGAACATGATTTCAGGCAAAGAAGAGAAAATGTTTTTAGCAGATGTCATAAATTACTTGAAAGAAAATCTTGGAATATCCTCATAAATTTTTTTTGTAAGATTGAAAAAAAATGAGAATTCATAAAAAAATTAAACAACAAGTGTACTTGCCAAGAGAAGACACCTTTTTTTTACTTAATTTTTTAAAAAAACAAAAGTATTCAAGATTAAGAATTCTTGAAATAGGAACTGGTTCAGGAATTATTGCTGACTTCTTAGCTGAAAAGAATAAAGTTATTGCTACTGATATTAATGAAGAAGCAATTAATTTTGCTAAAAAAAATTGTAAGAACGCTCACAAGATTAAATTCATCGTATCTGATTTATTTGAAAAAATAAACAATGAATTTGATTTAATTGTTTTTAATCCACCATACTTGCCTCCTGATGAATACGATGATTTAATAAGTACAACAGATAATGAAGTA
This sequence comes from Candidatus Parvarchaeota archaeon, assembly GCA_017609105.1. Classification (GTDB taxonomy): domain Archaea; phylum Nanobdellota; class Nanobdellia; order JAFCGN01; family JAFCGN01; genus JAFCGN01. Next base: position 31,264 of record JAFCEQ010000001.1, on the reverse strand, counting down.
ATAATTAATTTTTTGAAAAAAGCAAAAAAATATCTTTCAAGAAAAGGTAAGATAATATTAATTCTTAGTAGTTTAAGTTTAAAAAAAAATTTTGATTATATTAAAAAAAACTATGAGTTCAGGATTGCGCAGGAAAAAACACTCGCTTTCGGTGAAAAACTATTCATATATGTTTTAGAATGATTTTCTTAAATAGAATTATTTTCTTAAAAAACACTATGTTGTTTTCATTGCAATTATTATCCTTTTTTAATTATTTCAAAAATTTATTAAAGAGTTAATCTCCTTATAAGGATATGTTAATTGGTTTAGTTGGAAAACCTAATGTTGGGAAAAGCACTTTTTTTAAAGCAATGACTTTAATGGATGTTCTTATAGAAAATTATCCTTTTGCAACGATTGAACCAAATAGGGGTGCGGGTTTTGTAAGAGTTGAATGCGTTGACAAAGAATTTAATGTTAAATGCAATCCAAGAACAGGTTATTGCAAGCAAGGCATTAGGTTCGTTCCTGTTGAATTAATGGATGTTGCAGGATTAGTTCCAGGAGCTCATGAAGGGAAAGGTATGGGAAATCAATTTTTAGATGATTTAAGGCAAGCAGACGCTTTAATTCATATTATTGATGTGAGCGGGAGCACAAATGAGAAAGGAGAGAATGTGGAATTAGGAAGTTATGAACCATTAAATGATATAAGATTCTTAGAAGAAGAATTAGATTATTGGTTTTTAGGTATTTTAAGAAAATCATGGAATAAATTCGCAAGAAGAGTGGAACAAGAAAAAAAAGAGCTTTTTAAAGAAATTGCTCAACAATTCAGCGGGTTAAAAATAACTGAAGAACAAGTAAAAAAAGCATTAACTGGTTTTAATATTCAAAATCCTTCTAAATGGAGTGATGAAACTCTTTTAAGATTTGCTTCAGAATTAAGGAAGTACTCTAAACCTCTTGTTATTGCTGCTAATAAGATTGACAAAATTAATGGCAAAAAAAATTTAGAAAAATTAAAAAAAGAATTTCCAAACTATACTATAATTGGGTGCAGTGCAGAAATTGAACTTGCTTTAAAAGAAGCAGATAAAAAAGGAATAATTGATTATGTGCCTGGTTCAAATAGTTTTAAGGTCTTGAAAGAAAATCTTCCTGAAAACCAAAAAAAAGCTTTAGAATACATTAAAAAATTTCTTGATGAACATGGAACAACAGGAGTGCAACAAGTATTGGATTACACTATTTTTAATGAATTAAAGTATATTGCTGTTTATCCTGGAGGAGTGAAAAAACTTGCTGATTCTCAAGGAAGGATTCTGCCTGACTGCTTTTTAATGCCTAAGGGAAGCACTGCTTTAGATTTTGCTTACAAAATTCACACAGATATTGGAAAAAAATTTGTTAAAGCAATTGATGTAAGAACAAAAAAACCTTTTGGAAAAGATTATGTGTTAAAACACAGGGATGTAATAGAAATAATGACCACATAATTTTTTTTTCAAACATTTTTAATAATGAATTCAACCCTATCATCAACGCTCATTCTTGGAACCCTGATTAAGTTAATGCCTTGTTTTTCATAACACTTAATATTAAGATAATGTAATTTGCGAGCAGTATTAAAGTCCTCTTTTCTAATTTCATCATTAACATAAACATTTAAGGGTTCTAAACAAAAAACTTTATCATACCTATTCTTATACAAGTTTATTTCTTCAGGAATCTTATCAATGCCGTCAAGAACTAGAAAAGCAAGAGAATCAATAATGGTTCTATCACAAAATATTGTTCTGCGAGGATTCTCTTTCAAAACCTTGTTCTCATGTTCAATCTGTCTTTTTATCACTTCTTTCTGAAACTCATAACGATTATTAGTTAAGTATTCAAGAATGTTTAAATCAGGATTTAATAATAATTTCTCTTCAATAATCTTGCGAGCTGCTTCATGAACAACAGGATAACCTAAACTTTCTAAACTCTTAATCACTGTTGTTTTTCCAGAACCTGTCCCACCAGTAATTCCTATTAACACAATAGTTCAAAAATCAAAGAAAACAATTATTCTTTAAGAAATTTACTTTCAAAAAAAAGTTAGGAATTAGCACTATAAAAAACTTAAAAATAAAAACTTTTTAAGTAAAACTCATGCGAATTGCTGTTATTGACAAAAAAAAGTGCAATAGTGAGAGCTGCGGAAAAGTTTGTTACAAGTATTGCCCAATAGTTAGGAGTGGAAAAGAAATAATAATTTTTAACAAAGAAGGCAAAGCAAGCATTAATGAATCTCTTTGCATTGGATGCAGTATTTGCGTGAAGAAATGCCCTTTCAAAGCCATAAGCATAATAAATCTTCCTGAAGAATTAAAGAATGGAGTGATTCATCAGTATGGAAAAAATTCTTTCAGATTATTTAAGTTTCCAATTCCAAAGAAAGGAAGTGTTGTTGGGATTTTAGGACAGAACGGGATTGGTAAAACAACAGCACTAAATATTTTAAGTGGGAACTTAAAACCTAATCTTGGAGATTATGAAAAAGAAGCAGAAAACAAGGAAATAATTAAATTCTTTAAAGGAACTGAAGCGCACGAATATTTTAAAAAATTATTAGATAAAAAAATTAAAATAAGTTATAAACCCCAATACGTTGATTTAATTCCAAGAAAGTTTAAAGGAAAAACAATAGAATTATTAAAAAAAATTGAAAAAAATACTGATTTAATTTTAAGAAAAGCGAAAGAATTAGAGATTGAAAATATTTTAAACAATGATTTAAACAAACTCAGCGGCGGTGAATTACAAAGAGTCGCTATTCTTGCAACAATCCTAAAACAAGCAGATATTTATTTTTTTGATGAACCAGCTTCTTATTTAGATGTACGCCAAAGAATTAAAATTGCTAAAATAATCCGTGACTTAATTAATGATAATAAATATGTTTTAGTTGTTGAACACGATTTAATAATGCTTGATTACTTAACAGATTTGCTTCACATAAATTACGGGAAACCAGGAGCCTATGGTATTGTTTCTCAACCAATAAATAGTAGGGATGGAATAAATGCTTATATTAAAGGATACATATTAGGGGAGAACGTGCGTTTCAGGAATTATGAACTAAAATTTGAAAAACACGCTTCTCTCAAAATTGAAGAAAACTTAAAATTATTTGAGTGGAAGGATTTTGAGAAAGAATTTAATAATTTTAAATTAAGCGTGGAAGGAGGAAGCATTTATCAAAGAGAAATAATTGGTGTGATAGGAGAGAATGCAACAGGTAAAACCACTTTTGCAAAAATCTTAGCAGGAGAATTAAAACCAAGTAAAGGCAAAATAAGTTTTAAAACAAAAATTTCTTACAAGCCCCAATACATTAAAACAGAAAGCACTGAAACAGTTATGGAACACTTACAAAAAATAACTAAGGAATTTGGAAGCGAGAAATATGAATTAGAAATAATAAACCCTCTTATGTTAAGAGAACTCTTTAATAAGAAACTTTGTAATTTAAGCGGTGGTGAACTTCAAAGAGTTGCAATAGCAGAATGTTTAAGCAAAGAAGCAAGTATTTATTTATTGGATGAGCCTTCAGCTCACCTTGATGTAGAACAGAGAATAAGCATTGCTAAAGCAATAAGAAATTTTGTTAAAAAAAGAGAGAGCTCTGTTTTAATAATAGACCATGATTTAATGGTATTAGATTATTTAAGTGATAGAATAATGGTTTTTTACGGTGAAGCTGGTAGAAAAAGCATTGCTAAGGAACCAACAGAAGCAAGGAAAGGAATGAACTTCTTGTTTAAGCAATTAGGAATTACTTTTCGCAAGGATCCTGTAACTAATAGGCCGAGAGCGAATAAGCTAGGAAGCGTTAAGGACAAAGAACAAAAAATGAAAGGAGAATATTATTAAAAAAAATTTTAAACTCCCATAATTAATCTCACGCTATCCCTGACAGCAGGAGCTATTCCTAACACGCCAATAATGGTTTTTACAAAAAAAGCAGCGTCATTTTTTTCTTTTTCTAAAATAATTAGAATTGGGATTACAAATAATAACTTCATAACTACCATGCCAATAGGCCCGAGCAAGTTAATAAAAAAATTTCCTAAAACATGTTGTTCAATATAATTATAATAATTAATGCTTACGAAACTCGCGATACCGTCAAAAAGTTGGAATGCAAGCACGTAAAAATTAATTTCTTCATTTAATAACCTGCTTTTTTTTAAAAAATAAATTGTTGGTGCAATAATTAAAATACTGAATCCTATTAATTGAATGATTGCTTCAAAATATTTTATTTTCATCAAGAAAAAACAAATTATTGAAGCAATGACAAGCGAGATTCTAAAAACCTTATTATATTCTTTTTTAAAAAATTTTTTTGAAAATAACAAAAATATTATTGCAGGAACACTAACTGTTAACCATATTCCAGGACTAACAGTGAAAAAATTTCTTTCTAAAATCCCGTAATCACTTAAAACATGGAATGCTCCGCCGAAAACAGCGATTAAAATAAAATTAAAAAATAATTCTTTATTAAATAATAAATAAAATAAACAATTAATGCGAGAAGCACTGCATAAACAGTTGTATTAATTATGTTATATCCTGTTCCTTCTTTAAAAGGTGATATAAAATATTTTTTAATAAAATTGCTTAAAAAAAATTTGTTTAATAAAAGAATCTTGTTATTATTTAAATTCATTTTTTCACACAATAAGAGTTTTCATAATTAAGGGTTTATATTTCTTTTTTAGAATAAATAATTTTTTCAATATTAGATAATCTTTGTTCAATCATGCTAACTGTTTTCTTTAATTCAGTTACTTCATTTATTAAATTAATATCTTGTTTTTCCCCAATACTTTTTTCTCCTGTTAGTTTAAGTGCTTCAATCCCTTTTGGAATTGGTTCTGCAATTGATTTTTTTAATTGAGGAAACTCTTGCTTTTCTAAAGGAGGGAATTCATTTTTTTCTAAATCAGGCAATTTTGGAATATCAGGAATCCCTGTTTTTGCCATTTCACCTCTTTCTAATGAAGGCATTCCACTTGGTTTCTCAAAAGCAGGTGCTTCTTTTTTTTCTTCCAAAACCGGGGGAGGCGCTATTCCTTCAGGTTTCGGAATTTTTTCTAAATTTGTTTCCATTCTTTCTGAAGGAAGTGTAAAATTTTTTTTAAGACTTGATGGAGTAGGAAACTCTGGTAAATTTTCATTAAGAGAAGCATTCTCAGGAGGAAAACCTATTTTTCCAACATTCTCTTCTTTAAATTTTTCTTCTTCTTTTGGTTTAATAAAAAAATTTTTTATACTGCTTAATAATCCCATAATTATTAAATTAAAAAGATTAATAATTTTAATACTTTTCTAATTATTTAGTTTTATCAATAATTTTTTCAATTCTTTTCTTAAAATCTTCCCAAGCAGTTTTAATTGGAACAGGTTTATACTTATAAAAAAGTCTTTTCCCTTCAAAGAGTTTTCTTGTAACAAAATTTTCTTTTAACAATTTTTTCAAAGCATTTCTAGCACTTTTTTCAGAAACTTTTGCTTTCTTAATTATTTCTTTAATACTCATTTCTTTCTTGCATTCAAGAAGAGTAGAATAAACCTTAATTTCAGTTTTTTTAAAACCCAATTTTTTCAACACATTCATTAGAAAAACTTATATAATTAGAAACTTATATAATTTATGTTAATATGTAAAAAATTTACATATGGTGGTAAAAAATGGAAGCAATTACAAATTTTTTTAAAAAAGTAGTAGAAAAGCCTTGGCTTGCAGGAATCGGAGCAATCATACTTTTTGTTGTGCTATGGTTGGTCCTTGAATTAGCAAATGTTGTTGATTGGGTTGGCTTCATTTAAACTTTTTTTTATTTTTTTATTTTTTTTAAAATAACGAGATTAAATTTGTTTGCAAAAAAATTTATTTAAATTTAATTATTAGAAAAAATAATGAGTGATTGCTTTTTTTGCAGGATTTATCAAGAGAAAACAAATATTTTTTATGAGAATAAGTATTGGTTTGCGCGTTTTAATGAATTCCCTGTTTCTCCAGGACACTCTCTTTTAATTGCAAGAAGACATGCTTCTTCTCTTTTAGACTTAACTGAAGGCGAGTGGATTTACTTAAAACCAACATTAACAAAAACAATTAGTATTATTGAAAAAACAGATTATGAAGGTTTATACAAAAAAATGTTAGAAAACCCTGTTAAGGATTCTAAGCGCTTCTGCAAGCAAATGCTTGAAAACCCAAATTTAAAAAATAAGCCATTAGGGTATAGTATTGAAGTAAATGAAGGAGGAATTAAAGCAAGAACAATCTCTCATTTACATATTCACATAATTCCAAGATACACTAAGAACATTTGAAACCTTTTTTTGAGTAATATTTTATAAATTTGAAACTTACATAAGAAGTTTTTAAGAACTTTTTGAACAAGAAATTACTTAGAAAATTTTTTTTTTAATTTAGTAGTGTTTTTATATTTAAAATTTTTTTTAATTAATTATGACAGCATATCCTAAGAATAAAAACTATTATTATCCTAAAAAATTTGAGGATTTTACCTACACTGATGAGGACGGGAAAAAAAAGGTTATTAAACATGGTGTGTGGAAAGGTCCAACATACCTTCTTGCTTATGAAGCAGGAGCTGCTTTAGAACCCTTCTATTTTGCTGTTGTTGACCAATTTATTCAAAGAGGGTTTAATGTGTTGAAAATTGTGGATTGGTATTCAATGAGCCAACGTTCTCAAGAATGGGGGAATCAACAAATGAAAATACATTATCAAATACAAGATGCTTCACAATTAATGAAGTTCATAAATGATATGTATAAATCATATGTTGCTATAAAAAAGGATTATGATAGAATTGTTCAATCATTATCTTATTATGATAAAAAAGGAAAACCTGATGAACTCGTTCTTAAAGGAATTTGGGCGGATTATGTTGACACGAAATCAGGTCCTGCGAGTATTGCTCAAGCAACAAAGAACTTGCAATTCCTTACTTCACGCGATATTTTTTATAGAGTGAATAGTGAAGAAGAAATAGATAAAATTAATGCTCCGGAAAGAGTTAAGAATTTTGTTAAAAGAAAATTAAGAGAATATCAAGAATGGAAAAAAACATGGAAAAAATCTTTAGAAGAATTCAAAGAAATACTTGAAGAAAGAATAAGAGCTCATAAACAAAACATTAAATTATATAAGGAATGGGTTAAGCCAATGTTAAAAAACATTAAAGAATTGCAATTAGATTCACCGAACCAGGATTTAAGATTTGATCCGAATTTATTGAAGATTGGAGGCACTGTTCTTTCTCAAGTAGTTGTTGTTGCATATAAAGCAAAAACAAAAGAAGGAGATAAAAAATCTTGGCAAGATTCTTTTAAAGATAGCAAAGGTAAAAAACATCTTGTGCCGTTTGCTCAAGTCATTAAAGCTGATTTTATTTTAAGAGGTAGTAGTCCTGCACAATACATTCTTACTGAAACAAGATTAACACCGTTTGTTTACACGAGCGAAGCTTTTTATCATGCTTATAAGGATTGGAAAAAAGATGAAGTTGAAAAAATGTTTGAGGACTTGGGTTTAAACATTAAAGAAGAAAAGAAAGAAGAGAAAAAAGAAGAGAAAAAAGAACCGCAAACATTTATTGGAGAAATATTTCAGAGTTTTTTCAAAAAAAAGAAAGAAAAGAAAAAAGAAGAAGCAGTAATACCCAAACCCTTATCAGGGTTTTCTTCAAAATTGTTCGGACATGAAATGTTTGGAGCAGATGAGATTATTAAAGAAGTTAGGGATACAACTTGGAGTATTTATAATAATACGAAAAAGCCTTTCGGGTTCAAGACTTGGCCTGCAGCTGAAAAAGAATGGTTGGATTAGGATAAGAATTTGAAATAAAAAAAAGTGATTTAGAATGTCAGAAAAGAAAGAAGAGAAGAAAATAGGCTCTTATTTTGGGCCTGCGCCAATGGGCGCGAGTTATGGTATTGCAGAGAAATTACCTGCTTTCATGGGATTAGACAGAGCGATTAATTGGGGCGCGCCAGTTGTTGAACTCGGGGGTTTAGCAGGACAATCAGGGAAATCAGCGAGAGAAGCAATAAGAACTCTTGCTGAAGAAAACAAAGTGGAATTAACTTGGCATGCTCCTGTTGAAAGCGGGGTTTACGAGTTCGGTGTTCCAGACCCTAAAAAAAATGAGGAAGCTAAGAAACATTGGAAAACAGGAATTCAATTCTGCGAGGATACTGGCGCGAAATTAATAGTAATGCATCCTGGTGGGACAACAATGCAAAAACTTCCTGATGAATACGCTTATGTTTATGATAATTCAAACAAGCAAATGCAACCAATAAGAATTCCTGATAGGTATCTGCGTGAAGCAAAAGAAAAAGGATTGGATCCGAGAAATTATTTCATAAACAAGTATAATGAAGCAACAAAAAGAAAATTAGAAACATCAATTACTGAGAACGAGTATCAATTGAAGTTATTGAAGAATGTTCAAAAAGAAATGGAAAAAGTAATTTCAGAGGATTTCATAACCTTGTGGAATCAAACTGATAATCCTGATATGAGAGCAGTTCTTTATAAGAATTTGAACTTATCTCCTGAAGCAAGAATGAGAACGCCAATAAATTTAGATCCTTCAAGAAAAATTTCTGAAAAAGAATTAAGGAAAATAAGAGAACAGTATGAGTTATTGAAGAAAAACACGCAATTAATGGAGGAAAACTTAGAAGATATAAAAAAGGATTACGGTGAATTTATTGGTGAAAAAGCTAAACCCTTAATAGAAGAAGGAGTTAAGAAGTATAAAGAAAATTTTGTTAAAGAATTCGCTCCTGTTGCTGCTGAAACAGTAAGAAAAGGGATTAAAATTGGTTTGGAGAATAGTGATTCAAGATTCATTATTGAAAATCCTGGGGATATGAATGATATTATTCAACAATTATACAAGGAATTAGAAAAACCTGAATACGGTTTGAATAAGGAGCAAATAAGGAATATGATTGGAGTCACTTTTGATATGGGGCATGCAGCATCTTCTTATGGAATAGAATACACTGATCCATTAACTGGAGAGAAAAAAAAGATTGGAACTCCTGATCAGTACTTGAAAGAATTAAAAGTGCCTGTTATTCATGTGCACGCGCATGAGAATTACGGTGATAGTGATGCTCATCTTCCTCTTGGAGAAGTTGAGAACGAAGTTTTTAACAAAAAAGTTAGGGAGAACATTAAAAAATTTTTGAAAGAAAAAGGGTTTAAGGGTAAGGTAATCACTGAAACTTTTGTTTCAGGTCAAGGAGGGCCTGGTTACGCTATTTCCTTAGATGCTATTAATCCTGATAATTATTTAGTAGGAGGAGTTGATATAAGAGATGTTTGGGGTCCTACTTACTTAACAGCTGACCCAACGCAAGGACAAAACCTTTCTTGCTATTTTTTGAGCATATTACTTGCATTTGGCAGGTAATAATAAAATTTTTTAAAAGCACATAATGTACTGAATAACATGGAAAATACATATATTAATTCGAAGATACTAAAAGTATGGAAGGATTATCCCTCCGAAAGTGGAGAGTATCTTCCACTTCTTTATCCTGAATTTAAGCAAGGAGGCATTCTTTTTGTTGGATTAAATCCCTCATTTAGCGATAAATCATTTAAGAAAATATTAAAGGGAACTGAATATGAAGGTATTAATATAAAAGAAAAATTAAACAAAAAAAACAATGATTACGATTTTTTAATTTGGCTAGAACGCAGAGCAAACGAAAAAGATGCTTGTGATTATTTTACTAAATTTCATTGTATCTCAGAAGATTTAAAGTTACACTATCAACACATAGATTTATTTTTTTTTAGAAAAACAAATCAAAAAGAAGCAAAAAAAAGAATTATTGATAAAGAAGGAAGATTAAATGATTTTGCTTTAACTCAATTACAAATAGTAAGAGAAATAATTCATAATATAAGTAGGTTTAGTGGAAACCAAAACATTATAATAATTGGATTCATTAATAATTAGTAATTAATTAATAATTGTAATGTTTTTAAGTGATAAGAATGAAAAGAAGCGTTTTTGACACGTTAAAAGTTTTATCTCAAAGACAACGAATGAAAGCAGCAGGTGTTAAAGGAAAAATTGATGAAAAAGATTTAGAAATAATTTATTCATTCACAAAAAAATTAGTTAAAGAATTAGGAAGTTTTGTGCACGCAGTAATTCTTTGGGGAAGTATAATGCGTGAAAATAAGTATAATGATATTGACTTGCTTGTTCTCGTGGATGACTTACACCAACCAATCACTGACGAGATTGTATCCACTTACAGACTTGCATTAGGCAAAATCTTAGCAGAATTAAACGCTGTTAACAAGCTTCACATAACAACTCTTGGAATAAGTGATTACTGGGATGCAGTTAGGAATAGCGACCCTGTTATCATAACTTTATTAAGGGATGGCACGCCAATCGTGGACACAGGGTTTTTCAAGCCCATGAAGAAATTGTTAGAGAAAGGAAGGTTCAAGCCAAGCAAAGAAGCAGTTGAAGCGCACTTGAACAGGGCTAAACTATTATTAAGAGCGTCCAACACTCACATGCTCATAGCAGTTGATGACTTATACTGGGCTGTAATGGATGCTTGTCAATCAGCATTAATGAGCAAAGAATTAACTCCAGGCGTTCCTTCAGAACTACCAAAAATGATGAAAAAGGAATTCAACAAAAAAATAACAGAATCTGATTTAAAACTCATAGAAGATATTCGCGTTCTAATAAAAAACATGTCAATAGGAAAAATAAAAACAATAAAAGGAAAAGAACTTGATGAATTAAGAAACAAGGTAGAGAGGTTTGTGCAAAAAATAGAAAAAATAATAAGAACAAAAGAAAATAAAAAAATTTCTAAGAAAAAAACTTCTAAAACAAGTTCAAAAAAATAAGAAAAAAGTAGTTAAAAAAAATAATAAAGGAATATCGCATAGTAAAAAAATTTATTGCTAAAAAAATAATTAAAAAAAAAGAATAATTAAATTAAAAAAATTGTTTTTAGTGTTTATTGTCTTCCGTTCAATTTAGTTATTGTTTCATACACTTTCAAAGTATTTGTTGTATACTTGAATCTCTCTCCTGCTCCTCCATAAGCAGAATCCCTTATATTGTACTCATTTGCGTTACTTAAAGCATTCTTATCTATTAGTATATTGTTTAAAAAGTCATCAATGCTTTTTTTAGGGAAATTCTTACTCACAATTTCTGGAGTTCTTGCTTTCATTATTTTAACTAAATCATTCCTGAATTGATTCTGTTCTGCAGCACTTAAAATTCCGCTTGCACCTCCTTCAGGAAGGTAAGCGTTCAATGCATTATCAACTGATGTAAAATCTTTAGCATTTGTGTAAATAATTGCTTTAACATCATCTTTTAAATCAAGGTCATTACTGTAAATGCTTGCGTCATTAGCTTCAAGTAGTTCAACTAAACAATCAAGAGTTTTATCCGTGTAATTTCCAGGATTTGAAAGAATTCTTGTTGTTCCTAAATTCGTGAAACCATAAATATCACTATCATTAACTTCCATCCTCCTTCCTGTTAAATAAAATTCTAATACTGATTCTGGAGTCAAAATATTTCTAATAGCGTTATTTAAGTTATCAATTCCTTTAAAAGCATCCTCATTATTTCTAAGAAAAAAACCAACATAACTATTCACTGCAGAATTATTGTCTCTAATTGTATTATTATCATTAGGATTGTTTAAATCTGAATAAAGTGCACCGCTTGAACCAAGTGCTTTTGAAGTATCCACTCCATTAAAGAAAGTATTAATAAAACCAAGCATTTCTGCTGGATTTAAATTATTCCAGTTCCTGATTTTGTTTAAGAATTCATTTTGAAATCTTATTGAAGTCCCGTTCTGTAATTTAACTTCTTTATTCTCAACAATTTGACTTAAAAAACCTATTGCTTGCTGTGATTTTTCTCCTTCATTCAAAATATCCTTCATTTAAACCACCACATAAAAAATATATTTTTACTATCTTTCAGTAGTAATTATTTATTTAAATACTTTTTGGTAATACTTTTTTAAATTATTTTTTCAGGGAATTTGTTTGTTATACAAATTACTTAATTTGATAATGTTTATAAAGTTTGTTTTCATAAATTACTCTTATGAGTTCTGAAATAAGGAAAACTGTGAGTAAAAAACCAAGCGTGAAAAAAGAAGATAACAAAAAAGAACAAGAGATTCTTAATTCATCAAAAACGAGTATTCATGACATCCCACAAGTTGCAGGTCTTGAATTATTAAGAGGAAGGAAAAAACTCAGTGAGATGCAAGCAATTCAGAAAAGAAAAAAATTCTTAGCTCAAGGAATGCAATTTGGTAAAATACCTACTCTGCAAAAATATCTTTCAAGAAAGGATGCTAGGGCTTTGCAAAAATATGTTGAAGTAGTGGTTGAGAAATTCGGGAAATATATTAAATCAATGGTTATAGGAGGTTCAAGTAAAACAGGTAAAGGAAAGAAAAAAACGAGCGATATTGATATTGCAATCATAGTTGATGACACTGATGTTCAAAGAATGACAAGAATTGAACTCAAAGAAAAACTTTTTCAAAAAATGGTTGACATGGCTTACCCTATTTCAAAAAAAATTCATCCACAAGCTTATTTATTAACAGAATTCTGGGAATACGTTAGGGAAGGCAATCCTGTTCTTTTTAATTTAGTTCTTCGCGATGGAATAATCTTATTTGATACAGGTTTTATTCTTCCAATTCAAATGCTTATGAGAATGGGCAAAATCAAACCAACAAAAGAAGCTGTTGATAAGTTAATTCAATCAAGCCATGATTTAATAAGATTAACAGAAGAAACAATGACGCACAAATTAGCGTATAATTTAGGGCTTGCTGTAATAAGCGCAACCCAAGCATTATTAGTTGAAATGGGTTATCGCCCGCCTGTTCCAAAAGAAGCAGCAGAATTCATATTGAAATACGCTGTTCCTGAAAAAATTTTAACAAAAGAAGATGCAGAACTTGTTAAAGATATTGTTAAAGTATTCAAAGACATAGAGCATAAAGAAAAAAAAGAGTTTACAGGAGAAGAATATGATGTTTGGTTAAAAAAAGTAAAAGAATATGTTAAAAAAGCTGAAAAAGAATTGAAAAAAATTAGAGCAAAAAAAGGAGTTTCTGACTTATATGAATTATATGACAGGACTGAAGAAAAAAAGAAGATGAAATTAGATGGCATAATAGCAACTGAAAAAATAAAAGATGCAAGCGAAGAAGCAGAAGAAATTATAAGAAAAAAGCTTGGGCAAAGATAATTTTTGATTAAGAATAAAATTTATTAAAATAAAGAATTAAAAGTTCAGAAAGTTTGTTAGCATAACAATTTTTTTTTAAATTCCAAGTAATGAAATCACATCTTCAAGAGTTTTTATGTTCTCAGACTCTTTTAAAGGGTTTTTTTTATTAAATAATGGTGTTTGATTCCATTCCTTAAGATTTCTTAAATTTGTTCTTAATTCAAGATAATCATTATTCGGGGCTTCAGTTCTTAAATAAACTTTTACTTCTTTTTTATTTTCAGTTTGATTGCTTAAATAAAAGTCAAAACAAGTTTTAAGATAATTTTTTCTGTTTTCTAAAACAGGAAGAACGTGTTTTTCTTTTTTTGGCAAATCACTATTATTTATTCCTAAAAGATTTTCTATGCTTTGAAGTTCATTAATAAAATTTTCTGATTCACTTAATTTTTTGACTTTTTCATAAATATTCAAATATTCTTTTTTTAATTCCACTGTTTCTTTAAATATTTGAATTATTTTTTGCTTAAACTTTTCAAATCCGAAAACTTCTGCTTTATTTATTATGTTTTCCATGCTATCTTTTTTGTCAAGAGCGTGAGTTTTAATTCCTATTACATAGAATTCTTCTTTAATCTTAAACACCCCCCATAATAATTACTAAAAATGACTGTCTTTTTATTTATTATTGTTAAAAATTATTTAAACACTATAAGTTAATTAAACGAAATTTTTATAAACATATAAATTAGGAAATAAACATTATGAAAGCACAAATAGTTTCATACAGAAGAGGCAGGCACACGCAATACAATAATCATATGTTATTAAGAATAAAAGAGATTGATTCAAAAGAGAAAGCAGGAAAATTAGTTGGAAAAGAAGTTGAATGGACAAGCCCTTCTGGAAAAAAAATAAAAGGAAAAATAAGTAATGTGCATGGGAGTAAAGGAGTTGTAAGAGCAATTTTTGAGAAAGGCATGCCAGGACAAAGTTTAAACACTTTTGTTGAAATTCTTGAATAAATTTTTTTAAAAATAAACACTCTTATACACAAATATTAATAAATATAAAGTATTACTAAGTAATACATGAGTTTTGATTTTAACACTGATTATGCTTTTATTAATGAAAAATCTTTGCGCGGAGAAAAAGCTCTTACTCGCGTGGATTACAATATTAAGCCAAAAAGCAATAATTTTTTTCGTCTTGATTCTTCTTTACTCACTCTTGATTATCTTTTAAGGCATGGAAAAAAACCAATTATTATTTCACATAATGGCAGGTACAAGAAAGGTAAAGAACCTAATTCTTTGAGTTTTATTGTGGAAAAGCTTGAAGATAAATTAAAGCAAAAATTCAGCAATAATTTAGAAGTTAAGTTTCTTCCTTATGATTTGCAGCTCTTAAAAAAAGAAAGCAGGAATTTAAAGGAGAACAAGCTTATATTATTTGAAAATACGAGATGGACGCAAGCTGATGAAATGAATGATAGTAATCTTGCGAGATTGTTAAGCGAAACATCTGATTTCTTTGTTTTAGACACTCTTTCAGTAGCTCATAGGGATAATGCGAGTGTTACAGGTGTTATGAATTATCTTCCGTCTTATCTTGGTTTGAGTGCAAGAATTCAATTAAAACTCTTGAAACCTTTTTTTAATAATTATGAGAACACTTTATACATTATTGGAGGGGCTAAATTAAAAGAGAAGTTGGAAGCAGTAGAATATTTCGGGAAATTCAGTCCTATCCTTCTTGGCGGCGTTGTTTTTAATATTCTTTATGAACAAGCAGGACATGATATTGGAGATTCTTTAAAAACAGATAATGGAGGGGATTTTTCAAAACAAGCAAGAAGGATTTTAGATAACATTCCTTCAAATAATTTGCTTGCACCAAAAATTTTGATTTGTTATAATCCTGTTGAGAGAAGAATAAAAAACATTGATTTTGGTGATGACGTGCCTCCAAATTATAGAATTGTTGACTTGCATTTTCAGAAAATTAAACTTGATAGCAAGAAAATTAGTAGAGTTCTTCACGCAGGCGCTATGTCATGGACAGAAGGAGGATTCACGAATGCAACAAAAGAAATCTCTAAAATATTAACTTATTACCCTCATCTTATTTGCGGTGATGATTCAAGAACAGCAATACAAACAGTTAATCCTGATTTATATTTGAATTACAGCACTGCTGGAGGAGCTGCTCTTAAATTCTTGATTGATAAGGATTTAATTGCTTTAAAAAAATTAAGAGAAAATAATGAGAAATGGTTTTAAGAAATTAATAAGTAATTGTTTTTCAAAAAAATTCCTGATTAGCATAATTTATATAGTAAATAATTATTACAAATAATATGGCAGCTAATTTAACATTATTATCTTTATTAATTTTTGTGAGTATTATTTGGGAAGGTGTTTGGAAAGGTATTGCATTATGGAAAGCCGGGAAGAACAATCAATTAACATGGTTTATAGTGATTTTCATATTTAATACTCTTGGAATTTTACCAATAATTTATTTAAAGTTCTTTCAAAAAAAATAAGCAATCAAACACTAATTTTTGTTTATAAAAGTCTTAATAAAATGTATTAACTATAAGAAAACATAAAATTAGGTAGTGCATAAAATGAAAGCAAGAATGAGTGCGAAAAAAATTAAGATTGTTGAAGGAAGAACAAGGTTTTGGGTTTATCAAGGAGAAATAACAAGAAAGCTTCCTGTTTTTTTTAATCCGGATAAAGAATTTGACAGAACTTTAAGCGTGATTTTTTTAAAAGCACTTAAAAAATTGCTTGGAAGAGATTTAATTGTTCTTGACTTGCTTAGTGGAAGTGGTGCAAGAGGGATTAGGCTTTTGAATGAAAGCAATGCTGTTGAAAAACTTTTCTTAAATGATTTTAATCCAAGAGCTGTTAGTTTTATTAAAAAAAACTTGGAATTAAATGAATTAAATGCTGAAGTTAGTAATCTTGAAGCAAATGAATTCTTAATTAATACAAGACAATATTTTGATTTTATTGATGTTGATCCTTTTGGTTCATGCAATCCTTTTTTAGAGAATTCTATTAAGAGATTAAAAAACAAAGGAGTTCTTGCTATAACAATTACTGATTGCGGTGCATTATACGGGACTTACCCAAAAGCAGGTTTCAGGAAATATCATTCTATTGTGAGGAGAACTCCTTTCTCTCACGAACTCGGATTAAGGGTTTTAGCAAAACACGTTATTGAAAGAGGTTCTGAACAAGAAATTGCTTTAGAACCAATTTTTTCTCATCAAACAAGACATTATTTTAGAATGTATTTTCAAGCTCGAAGAGGCGCTTCAAGAACAGATAAGCTTTTAGAAAAAATAAAATTTTTAGCATTTAATCAAAAAACATTAGAAACTCGCTTAATTGAAAAAGAATTTAATATTAAAAAAGAAGAGATTCTTTTAGGCCCTTTGTTTGCAGGAAATTTGCAGAATAAAGAAGTTTTGAAATTAATGTTAGAATACCAGGATGAAAAAAAAATTGAAAAATTCTTAAAAACATTATATGATGAAGCTGAAATTAATGCAGTTAGTTTTTATGAACTTCCTTTTATTGCAAAAAAACTTCATAAGAACGTGCCAAAAATTGATTTTTTAATTAAGAAATTGAAAAAAAAAGGTTATAAAGCAAGCAGGACTCACATAAGCGGGCAAGGAATTAAAACAAATGCTTCAATAAAGGAATTAATTAAACTCTTTTAATTATTATGAATAACTTAAAAAAATGAGAATTCACAGAGAGAATTTATTTAAATCATTTTTTTCATAAACAATCACAAAATCATCTTTTTCAGGAATTATTTTTTTTAAAAAAGAATTAAACTTGTCTAAATAATTTTCATCTGATTTAATAACATCAATACTCTTAAGCAAATTCTTAAGCTCTCCAATATTCTTTTTAAGCTTTAAATCTAATAAAAAATCTAAGTCCTCAATATTCATATCTAACGTTTTCTTTATATCATTTAAAGAATTTGAAAAAGTTTTTTCATTAACACCATTATCTTTAAGATATAATATGTTTTCAATAATTCTTTTTATTATTTCATCTCTTTTCCTATGAACTGTTGTTGTAACAATCTCAATTGTATTCACTTTCTTACCGTAATTTTGGATGCTTGTGTCAATTGAATAACACAAACCCAGAGGGTATGATAATAAAAATTCTTTTTTAACAAGAATATCATTTAATAATGAAACATCTAAACTGTTTTTCCGCGTGTTATTAAGAACGCAACCAACAGCGATTTCAGGTTGTTTTGTAAAAGAATTAAGAGCATAAACCCCTGGTCGTGGATTATAAATAAACTCTGGTTTTTTTACTTTTGTTCCAAGAGGCAAAGTTTCAAGTTGCATAGCAATGAATTCAAGATTTTCTTTTGAAAGATTTTTTCCCATATACATCTCTAAATTTCTTCTTGTGTAAAATTTTTCATAAAATGCTTTAATCTCTTTTTCCCGTGGTTTGAATTTAAAAGATTCAAAATCAATGTATTGCATGTTAATCCAAGGATTATTTAACAAATTTTTGTAAAAAGTTTTAATTACTTTTTCTTTATTATTCTCTCCTTCCTCTGCAATAATTCTTTCAAGTTCTGTTTTCAAAATCTTTTCATTTTCAAAATACTTAAAATCCCTTATTTTTCCAATCATTGAACTAAAAAAATCTTTCCAATATCTTTTACTAACCTTTCCATAATAAACTGTAGCATAATGTCCTGTAATTGCATTAAGTGTTTCACCAAGCTTGAATAATTTTGGATTACTTGTTATAATCTCTCTTGCAACGCAATGCTCTAATAAATGAGCTGTATTACAGTACCCATGAAATCCTTCATATAAAGAGTTTTCACTTTCATGAGCGCTTCCCGCTTTAAATCTTAAAACAATTCCAACAAAATTGCTTTTTTTTCTTAATTCATTATCAGCATAAGTGATTGTCACACTCCTACGTCTTATTGTTTTTAAATTCAAGAACTCTAAGAAATCTTCAAAACGTTGTTCAAGAGTTTTAAACATCTTATTAATAATAATTTTTTTTGAAATTTATAAGTATGATTATTATATTTCACATTATATGAAAAACAATAATGCTTGTTTATTATTAAAAGAATAAAAAAAGAAAGGTTTTTGTTTATTCCTCTTCGAGCATTCCTCCTTTTTCTCTTGCTTTTCGAACTTCTTTTTCTAAATCAAGTTCTTCAAGAAGTTCTTTATACCTGTTTCTTATAGTAACTTCAGTAACTCCTGCAACATCTGCTACTTCCCTTTGAGTTTTCTTTTCACCGCAAAGCAAGGCAGCAACATAAAGTGCGGCTGCTGCAATACCCATAGGTCCTTTTCCGCTTGTAATTTCATGTTCAATTGCTTTTTTCAGGATTTCCACGCTCTTACTTGTTGTTTTTGAACTCAAGTTTAATTCTGAACTAAACCTGAAAACATAGTCAAGAGGGCTTGTAGGCAAAATCCTAATTCCGATTTGCCTGCTAATAAATCTGTACGTCTTCCCAATTTCTTTTTTATCAAGATGAAAAGCACTGCTTATTTCATCAAGCGTTCGTGGAACTGCGTGTCTTCTGCAAGCAGCGTACAATGCACCTGCAACCACTGATTCCATGCTCCTACCTCTTACTAATCCTTTTTCAGCTGCTTTTCTATAAATCATTGATGCTTCTTCTTCTGCAATTCTTGGCATATTCAAGAAAGAACTGCTTCTTTTAAGTTCAGTAAGAGCAAATTTTAAATTCCTTTCAATAGCTGTGCTTATACGCCTATGCCATGTTTGTATACGTCCAATCCTTCGTCTATCCTCAGGTTTTAATTTACCTAAATCACTGAATCTTCCAATTTCAGTTCCAATACCTTGATCCGGTTTTGTGTAAGTCATTGGAGAACCAGTTCTTTTCCTGCCTTCAGATTGTCCTTTGTCAAATTCCCGCCATTCTTGACCAAAATCAATTAATTCTTCTTCAATTACGTAACCACAGCTTTTGCAGATTATCTCGCTTTTTTCCTTGTCATAAAAAAGATTTGTAGAACCGCAAAGAGGACATTTACTTCTTATTTGAGAACCTTCTGTTTTTGTCAGAGTTTAACACCCCTTTTTCCTTTTAAATTTAAGGATAAAGTTTATAAATAAAAAAACAACTTCTTTAAATACTTTTGCTTTTTGCTTTTTGTTTCAAAAAATGAAACTTTTTGAAGAAAAACTCTTTTACAAATAAATTGCTTTATTTACGTTATGCTATCAAATTAATAAATCTTGTTTTTTTTTAATAATAAGTAAAAGCACTAAAATCTAATCTTTTATTTTAACTGCTTGCACCACGCCATTTTGTCCTGGTCTGCTTGTAACTCTTGCCCTGCCTTTTTTTGTTTTAATAATTGCTCCTTTTGTTATTACATTCATTCTTGCATAATGTCTTGAAGAAGGATTTACTTCAACATCTAAGATTTCTGTTTTATAAGTTTCTTTTTTTTCAGTATCAGTTACATAAACAATGTTTTGTTTTAAAGCCCTTAATTTTGTGTTTCCTCCAAGAGTTCTTATTTTTTTCACTTTTTTAAGTCCTATCTTGGTTAAACCAGCTTGTCTTCCTAAACTCTTCTTTCTTTTTTTTGAAAAATTCTTATAATCACTACCGCTTGGTTTTTTTTTGCTTCTGAACTGCCATACTGCCATTTAAATCACTACTTTTTTATTTAAAAAAACAAATATAAACCTTTTGGTTAAGAATTTATTTTTATTTAATTATAAAAAAGTGTTTAAATAAGAATTATGTTTTTAATTAATAAACTTAAAAATTAAAAAGTTGTTTATGATTATCAAAACCTTTATAAGAGGTTATAGAATATTTACTCATAAAGTTTTTAAATATAAAAATAAAAACTAATTGAAGTGATTATAATGGCAGACGAAATACAAAGACCGTTGGATACTTTGAATGAAGCAAAAGGAAAAAGCGTTTTAGTTGAATTAAAAGGAGGAATCCAATTTATGGGAACCTTAAGAGCATTTGATATACACATTAATATTGTATTAGATAATGCTCAAGAGAACAGAGGAGGAGAAGTTATAAGAAAACTTGGAAGAGTTTTTATTAGAGGAGACACAATAATAATGATTAGTCCTTCTGAACAATAAAAATTTTTGTTAAAAAAATAATTATGCGTAGGGGCTTTAAATGAGTAAAGGAACACCAAGCATGGGCAAGAAAAGCAAGACAGGCACGCATAGAAGGTGCAGGCGTTGTGGTCAACATTCCTTTCACATTGCTAAAAAAGTTTGTGCGAGTTGCGGTTTTGGAAAATCTAAAAAATTAAGAGATTATAATTTTCTTGCTAAAAAACCTGTTAATAAAAAAAGAAAAGCAAGCAAGTAAAAGAAATTGTTAATAAATAAAATTTTTACGCATAGAGTATAATAAACAAAAAAATATTTTTTTTAATTATTCTTTTTAAGAATTAGTTAGAATAGTTTAAATTTTTTTTATAATATCCAATTAAAGAAATTATTCGCTCCTAAAGCTATAGCAGTGTAACTTATTATTTTTCCGATGATTGAAGCAATTAAAAATCTTCTCACACCAAAATTATAACTTCCCGCGAGTATTGCAATTAAGTCAGTTGGCAAAGGAGTTGCATTAAAAACAACTATTGTCCAAAACCCGTGCTTATTTATTAATTTTTTAAATTTAATAATCCACTTACCCCATGTTTTATAATCTTTTTCTAAATCAAGAAGTTTATTACCTCCTATGCCAATAAAATAACTTGTTAATTCACCTATTCCTGCACCAATCCCTCCAAAAATACCAAGTAAATAAGGATTAAAGGAGTATCCTAAAGCAAAAATTACTGCATGACTTGGGATCATAATAAAAACAGTGGAATTAGCAAGCACGCTTAAAATTAGCACGCCAAGATAACCAAGAGGAGTTAAGTAAGGAATTATTGCATTAATAAAATTTTCAATCATAATATTAAACAAGCATTTAAATGATTAAATAATTTTAGAATAATTTTTTTGAAATTATCTTATTAATCATCTCATTAATAATTATTTCAACTATTTTTTATTAAAAGTTCTTTTTTTGTTTTTGTTCTAATAAAATATTTAATTTCTTTATTTTTTTACAAATAATATGAAATGCAAGTTTTGTAATTTAAACAAAGAAAGTATTTTATTTGAAACAGAAACATCGTATGTTCTTGAAGGCAGTTCTTCTCATCATGGACACATAATTGTTGCTTACAAAAAGCATAAAACAAGCATTTTGGGTCTAAAAACAGAGGATTTCATGAAATTCGCAAGGGATTTGCATAAAGTTGCTGTAATTGTTAAGAAATCTTTTAATGCAGATAAACTGAATCTCGCGCTTTTTGGGAATTGGGAGCCACACTTGCATTGGCACATTTATCCTAGATATGTGGGGGATTTGGATTTTGGACAACCTCCTTTATTGCAATGGAAAATAATGAAGAGAAGAGTTTTTCCTCCAAAAATTAAACTTAAGAAAAAGCCTTTAACACTTAAAGAAAAGAAAGAATTCATCAAAGAATTAGAAAAAGAATTCTCATAAAGAATTTTTTTAAAATTCAAGTGATTTACTGTTAGTTCTTAATGTTTCTTTGTTTTTCTGAAAGAATTCTTTTTAAAGTTTCTATTAAAATTACGATTTGTTCTTCTGCTAAAAGTTTTTTTTGGAATCTTAATTCTCTCAAACCTTGCTTCTGCTTCTTCAATTTTATTCCTGTATTTTGTTATAATCCTGTCCATCTTCCAATAATCCTTGTCGCAAAGCAAAATTATTGCTGTTCCTTTTCTGCCCTGCCTTCCAGTCCTTCCAATCCTATGCGTATAAGTTTCTAATTCATCATGCAAGTCATAATTAATTACTGTTTTAATATTCTCAATATCAAGTCCTCGCGCTGCCACATCTGTAGCAACTAAAACTTTAATTCTGCCGCTCGCGAAATCATTTATTGTTCTCTCACGCTTAGGCTGTGTCATATCACCATTAAGGCATGAAGCACTAATCCCGTTCAACCTTAAAGCATCAGCAACAAACCTTGTTTTTCTCTTAGTATTGCAAAAAATTAGTGTTAATTCATTTTTTCTTTCTTTTAGAATTGGGATGAGCAAAGACAATTTTTTGTTTTCAGGAACATTGTAATATACTTGTTTTAAAATTTCTTTTTTTATTTGATTCTCAAGCATTATTTTTTTAGGATTACATAAATACTTTTCCATTAAATCAATTATTTTTCCATTAATTGTTGCACTGAACATAAGAGTTTGTTTTTTCTTTGGAATAAATCTTAAGATTTTGTCTATGTCTTCAATAAAACCCATGTCAAGCATTCTGTCTGCTTCATCAAGCACAAGGTATTTCACATAACTTAAATCCATCATTCCTCTGTTAATTAAATCTAACAATCTTCCTGGTGTTCCAACAATAATGTCTGATGTTTTTATTTTTCTTGCCTGATTTTCAAGACTCACGCCACCATAAACACTTGTTGTTATCAAGTTTTTGAATTTGCCGAATTTAATGAATTCCGTTGTTATTTGTTTTGCTAATTCTCGCGTTGGAGCGATTATTAATGCTTTTATTTGAGAATTATGAGAAAGGTTTTCAATAATAGGGATGGCGAAAGAAAGGGTTTTTCCGCTTCCTGTCTCTGATTGCGCCATAACATCTCTTCCTTGCATTATAAATGGAATTGCTTTTATTTGAATTTTAGTAGGAAATAAAATATTATGTTTTTTTAAAGAAAACACTAAATTCTTGCTCACACCAAGTTCTTCAAACGATTTCTCATCCTTCTTTTGTTTTAACAAAATTTTTTTCTTCTTCATTTCATTAAAGCAAAATGATTGATTTATAAGGGTTTCTGGAAAATAATTTTTTTTTTAATAATTAGTTAAACAAAATATTACGCAGGTTTATGAGAAAGGAATGACTAAGAGTAAAGAGTTCAAAAAAATTTAAGTATTCTAAAAAATTTTAGGCACTCTAAAAATTTTAGGCACTCTTTTTAATTCTAAGTTTTTATTTAAGAAATTCTTTTAAAATATCTATTTTGTCTTTCATTCCTACTAATCTGTAATTTCTTAATTCAATCTCTAAATCCAAGCAAGGAATCCACTCACCAAAAAAATATCTTTTTTCTATTAATGGTGTTCCAAAATACTTTGTGTATATCCTTGATGATGAATCACCTAGAATAAGAATATTTACTCCATAAATCTTGAGTTTGCAAAGAAGAATATTAGGGTCTTGTTGAGATTTCATTATTTCTCCAAGACAATAATCGCTGAAAATATTTCTTATATGATAGATGTCATCACTGTTCGTGGCAATATTTATGTCATTAACATTTATTTTAACTCCTTGAAGCGCTAAGTTTGCTGAACCTACAAGAACCCATTGAATAGGGAATTCTTTAAGCTTATCTGCGAAGAGCAATAACGCTTTTTTTTGTGCTTCAGATAACCCCATTTTTAATCTTAATTTATTAAAAGAACTTTTTATTTTTATATTCTTTCAAAAAAATTGTTTTCTATAAATTCCTAATAACACTTTATTGCTTATAACAAAGTTTTTTTTATTCTAATAATTTTTTGATTATCATTTCTTTTTTAAAACTTGATAAATCACGGTATTCTTGTCCTGTTCCTAAGAAGAGAATTGGTTTTTTTGTGACATAAGAAGCGCTTAATATTGCCCCTCCTTTCTCATCAACATCAGCTTTTGTTAAAATCGTGTAATCAAAGCCAATCAAATTATTGAATTCTTGTGCTTGAATCACCACGTCATTTCCTGCAAGGGAATCACCAACAAATATTGTTACATGCGGTTTAATCACACGCTTAATTTTTTCTAATTCATTCATAAGATTCTTATTACTATGCTGTCTTCCTGCTGTATCAATTAAAACCACGTCTATTCCTTTTGCTTGCGCGTGCTTCACAGCATCAAAAGCTACTGCTGCAGCATCACTGCCATAATTATGTTTTATTACTTTAAAACCAACTTTTTTAGAATGAATCTCAAGTTGTTCTATGCTTGCTGCTCTGAAAGTATCGCTTGCTGAAGCAACGCATGAAAAACCTTTTTTCTTTAAATAATACGCTAATTTAGCAAGTGTTGTGGTTTTCCCGCTTCCATTAATTCCAACAAACAATATTATGAATGGCTTGAACTTTTTTATTTCATTAATTAATTCTTTCTCACTTGCTTCTAATAAAACAGAGCTTACTACTTCCTTGATTAATTCTTTAATTTTTTCTTTTGAACGCGCTCTCTTAATCTCTCTACCAATTAATTCTTCTCTTAAATCATAACTTATTTTTTGTACAACCTCATAAGCAACATTATTCTCTAAAAAAGTTAATTCAAGGTTCTCCAGAAAAGTGTTAATTTCTTCTTCACTAATCCTTTTCGTTGTTGCTTTCTTAATAATTTTTTTAACAATACTCTTTTCTTCTTGAGCTTTCTTTTTAGGAATCCTTGTTTTACGAGTTCTTGTTTTTTTTTCAGCACTCGTAATAATGTTTATGCTTTCGCTTAATTTCTTTTTTAAAAACTTGAACATAATGTTTCATTAACAAAAAATGAATAAATAAATTTTTGTTTTTTTATTATTTTTTTGATTTCTTTTTTGGTTTCTGCAATTCTTGGTAAAAAGACATGATTTCAGGTTCTAACTCACTTAACTTAACAATCATTTTATCAGTGTCAGCTCTCATCTTAACCTGTATTTTATTAATTTCTTCTGATTGTTTTTCAAGTATTTCTTGAGCTTCTTCAAGACTTTTTTTTAATACTACTCCTGAACCAACTTCTACAAGTAGTTTATCACTTTTTTCTAAAACAGCTTGAACAAAAACACCGCTTCCAATTGGAACAAGGATTTTCTCACCGCTCTGCCCTTTAATTGATTTTAATGAATCAATAATAAAGCTTAACTCATTCCTTTTTTGTTCTAATTGAACTAAGTTTTTTTCAACAGCATTTAATTGTTGTTTAAGAGAATCAAACTCAGCGAGTTTTTCTTGTAATTCTGGAGTAATTTCAGGCAATTCCATTTTCTTCACCTTGTTAAAGATATTTGAAGTGTATTTAAATCTTTTTCTTATGCTTTCTAAGGATTTGAGTTTTTTTTTAATTTTTAAAAGAATTCTTAAATAATTATTTAATTAAGTAAGAACTTATTATTTCTTATGGTAAAAGAATTGCTTGATGATATTTATAAACCTTATTTTCTTCCAGGAGGCACTACTGCTTGCTTAATGATTCATGGATTAGGAAGCGGGCCTTATACTTTAAGACCTTTTGCAGAATACTTAAACAATCATAGTATCACTATTAATTCTGTTTTGCTTGAAGGGCACGGCACTTCTCCTGAAGATTTAAGAAAAAAAAATATTAGGAAAGACCTTTATAAATCAGCTTTAAAAGGAGTTAAAACACTTAAAAAAATGGGATTTAAAAAAATCTTTGTTATTGGGCATTCCCTTGGCGGAATGATTGCATTAGATTTGCTTAGCAAAAACACTTGGATAACAGCAGGGATTATCATGAAATCCCCGCTTCAAGTAGGGGAGTGGGAAGAAAAAATAATTTTGCTTTTAAGCAAAGGACATTTAAAAGAATTTGTTCCATTACACGCTTTTAATGAACTTGTTTCTATTCACAAATTTTATTCCAAGCACAAAAGGTATTCAAAAATTTCTATTAAAACCCTGCATGATGTACTAAAATACATGGAGTATGTGAAAAAAAGATTAAAATACATTAAACAACCGCTTTTCTTGATTTATTCAAAAAAAGACAAATTAGGCGGGATAAGCACGCCTAAAATAATTGAGGAGAACTCTAAATCCAAAAGAATTAAAAAATTAATATTAAAACATTCAGGGCATAGCACTTTATTTGAAGCCGACAGGAAAAAAATAAGAGAAAGCATTTTAAGATTCATAAGAGAATATGATTAAAAAAAAGTAAGATTAAATGAATCTTTTATAATAAGTCTTCTGTTTCAAAAGAAAATTTCTTAGTAGGCTTGATAAGTGAGGGTTCTGAACCTCCGTGCCAGGTTATTCTTGGCCTGATTTGTATTGGGTACATTTTTTCTACTTTATCATCAAGCACTATTGCACTTCCTTTTAAAGGAGGAAGCATGTTTAAAAGAGTTTGAATATCACCTGCTAAATATGTTTGCATAATATTATTTAAAGCTTGAATATCTACTTTTGCTGTAATCCTATGACTTAAAACCAAGTCGCTTTGAGTAATAACGTCTGTGTGAATTTTGCCTGGTTGTTGAGTTGCAAGCACAAAACTAATACCTGGCTGTCTTCCTTCACGAATTATTTGTATTAATGAATTGCTTGCTAAAGTGCTTCCCACTCTTGGCAGGAATTCATGAGCTTCATCTAAAAAAATCCAAACAAGAGGAACGTTTTCTTTTTCTTCAACTATGTAATCAGTTTGGAAATACCTCCATCCTCTTTCAATGTCTTTCATTTCTTCTAATTTTCTTGCAATAATTCTTTCCTCAAGTATTTTTTTTGAAATTAATCCTACAATAAGTGCTCTAATACTAAAACCTCCTCCAATATGAGCGTACATGCTAATATCAATTACATTAATTTTTCCTGGACTAAGCAATTCTTTTGTACTTATTCCTTTCTTGCTAAAAAGCCCCCAAGAAGAAGCTGATTCAAAAGAATTTATTGCAGCATCTCTTACTTCCCTCGGTGATTTAACATCTTTTTCTATTTCCTTTATAATATCTGGGATGTCAAAAGGTTTTCCAAGACTTAATAACTTAATTATTGTTCTATTAATTAAAATCCCAACACTACTGTTCACATCAACACCTAATAGTGAACACCATTCAATTCCTGTTAAATCATTACAACCTATTGAAAAACCCTTATCAACAGGAATTCCTTGCGCTTTCAATGAATCCACTTTACTCATTGGAACAAAAAGCCGCACTTCAGATTCAAAACCCCTGCTTTCTATTTCCCATTCACTAAGTAAATCATCATCCTTCATGTTAGGGTATTTCATAGTCCAATAAACACCCATTGTGTCAAAAAATAAACAACTTATTTTATTCCTAACTCCTTCAGGGAGCGATGCTATGCCTTCAGCTACTACTCCCATAGTATATGATTTCCCCATACCTCTTTTACCGCAAATAAGAAGAACATGAGGATTCACAACATCAAGAAGAACTCTGTTCGCAAGACTTGTTTCTTTTCCCATAGTAATGTATTGTTTTCCTATAAAAATCGTGCCATCAGTTCCATATTTTTTTATGTTCTTCGCGCTTCTACCAAGTATGATTTCGTGAACCATTTTCAATAACGTTTAAATATTTTTTAAATTAAATAATTAATGAATTTAAGAAATTATTAATAAAAAAAATTCTAAAGTTTTTTTTAATTAATATCCAATTCTTTAAGATTCTTTAACAATATTTTTTGTAAAAAGATCGCTTAATTCTAATTTTAAAGCATTTTTTCCAATTACTTTTATTTCTAAAAGATTTGTTATATCAAACTGGCACTTGTTTTTATCATCTTCTTGATTTCTTAGAAAAAAGAATATTTTATCAATATTTTCTAAACCCTTTATTTCATAAGTTTCTTCATGATTCTTATTTTCGTAAGCATGATACATTCTCTTACCATTCCATGATATAGGGTAATATTCAAGAGTAATTTCTTTTTTCTTATTATTTAATAAGGTTCTTGCTGTTAAATAAAACATTGAACCCCTAACAAACAAAGTATAATTTGGTTTAAACTCTGTTTTGGCAGGTTCTGGTATGCCAAAATTTTTTTTCATAATAAAAAATCATTAATTGCTTTTTAAAATTCTTTTCATTTATGTTTCTTAACTATGTTTAT
Organism: Candidatus Parvarchaeota archaeon; assembly: GCA_017609105.1. Taxonomy (GTDB): domain Archaea; phylum Nanobdellota; class Nanobdellia; order JAFCGN01; family JAFCGN01; genus JAFCGN01. The sequence continues at coordinate 2,937 of JAFCEQ010000001.1, read as the reverse complement.
TAATTCTTGAATATCATTAATAACATAATCTGATTCCACATTCTCGTAATCAAATTTAATTGTTCCTTCATTAGTGTTTCCATAAGAAGCGTAAACAGTAATTAAACCAACGGACTTAGCTCCTAAAATATCTCTTTTTGGATTATCTCCTACAAAAATAGTGTTTTCAGGTTTAACACCTAATTTATTTAAAGCAATAAGAAAAGGTCTCACGCTTGGCTTGCGTTCTTTGCTAATACTTCTTGTTATTATTTTATCAAAAAAATAGTCAAGTTGAGTATTAGTTAATCTCAAATATGCTTTCTCATTAAGAGCATCAGTAACAATCCCGAGCTTTAAACCCATTTCTTTTAATTTTTTAAGTGTTTCATGAACGCCTTCATAAACAATCCATCCCTTACCTCTTTCTTGTCTGTAACCATTCACTCCAGCATACAGGATTCTGAAATATTCCTGGTTTTTTTCTTCATAACCAATTTTTTTTAAGAATTTTTGAAAAACTTTTTTATCCTCCATTCCATGCCTGCTTTCTGAATACACTTGCATAATTAATTTTTCAGAAGTTTCTTTTGTTGTTTTTAATCCCCTCAAAATCATTTCATCAATAGCTTTTCTTATTGCATTCCTTTTAGTTGTTACAAAATCAATTATTGTATTATCAATATCAATTAAAACAGCTTTTATCATAATCATTGGTTATCAAGCAATATTTAAAAGTATTAAGATGCTTTAACATTAATAATGAAAACAAAAAAAATCTTCTTAATTTTAACAATTATTTTTTTAATAATATCTAACACAAGTGCTATGAAATTTGTTTCAAAACAAAATGCAGTAATCACTGAAAACATTAACGATGATTTATACGTGGTTGGAGTAAGCGTTAATGTTGATTCTAATATTGAAGGAGATGTTATTATTATTGGCGGTTTCGTGAATATTAACGCAAATATTTCAGGAGACTTATATTGTCTTGGAAAAGAAATAAAAATAGAAGGAGTGGTAGGCGATGACTTATTATGCGCTGGAGATAACCTTTATGTTAAGAATAAAGTGTTTAGTGATACGCTTCTTTCAGGTAGGCGCATTAATTTTGAAGGTAATAGCACGAATGTTTGGCTTGGAGCAACAAACGTTTTTGTTGATGGTGTAATAAATAATAATTTAGTTGTTGGCGCTGATAAAGTTTACATTAATGGTGAAATTTATGGCAATGCTTCTGTGGAAAGCAGTGAGATGGAATTCGGTAATGAAAGCATGATAAAAGGTTTATTAAATTATTCGCAAGTAATTAAAGAAGAAATTGAAGAACCAAAATTCATTAAATTATTTTTTTGGGGAAGATTTATAGGTCTTATTGCGTCAATAATAAATATTATCTTTTTTGGCTTATTTTTAATAAACTGGAATCCTAAAATAATCACGAAATTTAAAAAAGAATTTTTAGATAAAAACATTTTTCAAAACTTTGTCATCGGATTCTCATGTTTATTACTCTTATTCTTCTTGAGCATATTTCTTTTTTTAACAATTTTTGGATTTAAGTTAAGCGCTTTATTCTTAATTATTGATTTAGGATTGCTTTTTTTAGTAAGCACTCTTATAAGTTTTTGGATTGGCGAAAAAACAGAGCATTTACTAAAAATAAGAAATAAGAATTTAATACAACAATTATTAATTGGAAGCTTTATTTTTTCTTTAATTTCATGGATTCCTTATGTAGGAAAATTAATAAAAATTGTTTTAATATCTATTGGAGCAAGTGTTTTGTTAAGCAATTTAAAAAAGAAGAATTAATCAACAAAAAAATTTTAATTGTCTTTAATATTCTCCCATAACTTCCATACTTGTCTGCAAGTCTCAACATGGCCTTCATAATTATTTAAATGCCCGTTTTTCGGTTCAGCTATATAAATAATATTTTTTTTATTAAATAAAATCTTCATTATGTTCTTAAATAATCTTGTTCCTCCTTTTTTTGGAATAACAGCATCCTTCATAACACTATCAGCGCAATGCACTGCAACTATTGAATTTAAAGCAAGCTTCACTTGTTCTATTGGACTTACTTTTAATCTCCCGCTGTATTTATAATCAAAAATCGTGTGATGAATGTCAAACAACACTTTTTCAGATAAAAGCGTTGTTTCAAGAAGATTCGCGCTTAAATGATTTTTATTAAAAGTTAAGTTCTCCACAAACACTTTTCTTGAATCCCCAATGCATTCTTGAACACTCTCGCGAAGTAAGGAAAAATCCTTTTTTTTAATTGAAGCATGAAGAACAATATAATTTAATCCTAATTCTTCAGAAACTTTTTTCCATTTCAAAAAATTTTTATCAGCAAAAGCAGGGAACGGCGGGTGTAATCCTTGGATTCTTGCTTTAAAATTATCTCTTATTATTTCAACAGCTTTCATAACACTCTCAACAGAATCATTTTTTAATACTTGTAATTCAAAACCGTTTATTTTTATTCCTTCTTTTTCAAGCAAGCTAACGCTTTTAAGAAAAGTATTAACATCGTTTGTTCCAACTTTCATGCTTAATAACATCATATGAATCTAATTTGTTTTTTCCTTAAAAGAATTACTTAAAATAAAATTAAAAAAAATAATAAAAAAAATTTAACCAAAAGTTTGGTTTAGGAAAAAAAACTAAAATCTTCTTCTTTTCGCATAACATTCTCTGCAATAAACAGGTCTTCCTTCAACAGGCTTGAAAGGAACTTCGCATTCTTTTCCGCATTCACTGCAAATAGCTTTATACATTTTTCGAGGAGCTCTATTAAATCCTCCTCTATTAAATTCACTCATTTATTTATTCACCTTTTTAAATTTTTTAATAAAAAGAAGAATTCTCTTCTAATTATTATTAGCATAAACTACATCTCCCATTTTTAAACATAATGTATTAAAAACAATAAAGAAAGAAGAA
>JAFCEQ010000005.1 GCA_017609105.1 Candidatus Parvarchaeota archaeon | reverse complement strand
GATTGGTCTCACGGAAGCAAAATACAAGCAGTTTCGCAAAGACAAACAATTACTGATAGTGTTCTTGGACAAAATGTAAAAGCAATTAAATCCTTTGCAAATTTTTCCATAAGCAACACGAACACTTTAAAAAAAATTGATTTTGATTATTTATTATTGACATTAGATGATTTTTATCAATTCCCAAATTATTATCTTATGATAAATAAAACTTTTTCAGGATTCCAAGTTTTAGAAAACCCGAAACAAACTGTTTTCAATCAAATCCCATCAATTGAATACGAAGCAGAATACGGCAAAGTCATAATGACTCAAACAAAACCATTATTAGCATTATATGATTATAATGGCATAAAATACATTGAGAAAACAATTGTTTACCAGAACAATGATTACTCAGAATATGTTTTACCAAAAGAAGCAAACCCAATCCCGGGTTGTTTTGTTTTACTTGATAATGGTGCTTTATTTTTAAGCGCAGAAGTATGCGATTCAAACTATGTGAAACTATTCTTCTTTGAAAACTCGCAGAATTGGTTGCCTTACAAACTCGTGTACAAGAATGAAAAAATCAAAATCTTTGAAAAAATTTAATTAATTTTTAATTAAATACATCAAATATTTTTCAATACCTTTTTCAGTATTGTTCTCAATCCTCCAACCTAATCTTTTCAACTTAGAATTATCTAACAAGAAATTCTCAACATCCCCTCTCCAATTTTCCTTAAACTTAAACAAAGGATTCAAACAAAGAATCCGACTCATTATTTTAGCAATACCTTTCACGCTTATTTGCTCATCACTACTAACATTAAACATATTATACCCTTCTAACTCTCCTTCAATCATTTTATGAAAAACAAGCAAGAAAGCATTAACGCAATCATCAATGAAAACATAAGATTTTGATTGATTCCCATCTCCTAAAATCTCAAGTTCTTTTTGATTTTCTCTTAATTTATTATAAAAATCAAACATTACTCCCTTATTATTTCTCGGACCAAAAATGTTTGCTAAAACAAGAGACGAAACATTAATACCATACATTTTAGAATAAGCATTCAAGTATAAGTCAACAGCTCCTTTACTCGCACCATAAGGACTTATTGGAAGAAACTTATCTCTCTCCCTGCAATAACCCCTATTACCATAAACAGTACTTGAACTCGCGAACAAGAAATATTTCACTTTATTCTTTCTGCATTCCTCAAGAACATTCAAACTACCAACAACATTATTCTCAAAATTAGTGTAAGGATTAATAACACTATTACTCACGCTTGCATCCGCTGCTAAATGAAAAACTGCTTTAAACTTCTCTTTTTTAAAAACTTCTTCCAAAAATTTTTTGTCCAAAATATTTCCAACATAATATTTTGCTTTTTTATTCACTCCTTTTTTTAAGTCAATCACGCACACTTTATGCTTTCCTGCTAAAGCATCAACTAAATGAGAACCAATAAAACCGCTTCCGCCAATAATTAAAATCTTCATTTTTTTTCATTCCCAATACTTACTACTCATTATTTCTTCTTGCTCAATACCTAATAAATCATTCCTTAAAACAGAATCCTCAATAATATTATTTTTTGTTTTAACAAAAGGCCATATTCTTGAGTTCTTAATCAATTTATTATTAGCCTCGCTTTTATACCCAATAATGCTTTTCTCAATCTTACTGTTCTTCTTCACCACGCAATCAGCATCAATTACAGCATCACTTACTTCACTCCTGCTTCCGATTTCAACATTCTCAAAAATTATTGAATTCTTAATAATGCAATCATTACCAACAATAACTCCCTTCATTAATTGAACATTAGGCCCGATAACACTATTCTTCTTAATCACTACATCCTTATCAATTAAAACAGGAGGAATCATAGTAATATTAGGATAAAAAGGCAGTTGATTAAATATTTTCAACGCATGCTCATTTACTTTAATATAATTTTCAGGAGTTCCAATATCCCACCACATGCCTTTAAATTCAAAAACATTCAAATAAATTTTATCAACAAAATACTGCCACATCTCACCAATGTTATCTGCTTTTTCATTCCTTCCTTTTTTATAATCAATATACTCCTCCAAATGTTTTTCAAAAAATTCTTTATTAATGGCATAAAACATAATACTTGATAATTGAGATTTTGCTTCATTTATTGAAGGTTTTTCTTGAAACTCAATTATTCTCTTATTCTTTACTACTGCAATCCCTGTTTGACTCACAAGATTCTTATCAGGCAATTCATACAAAGCAAGAGTAACAAGTTTCCCGGATTTCTTATGAGCTTCCAAGAATTCTTTCACATCAAGCCCGTCAAAAAAATTATCCCCTCCAATCACTAAATAATCATCACTTCCTACTTTATCAATAACATATTTTAAGCCCCCAACAGCGCCTAACTTGTTTGAATCCTCAGTAGTTACTTCCTTAACATAAGTTATGTTAACCCCGAATTTATCGCCATTCCCTAAAAAATCCATTACTTTTTTTTGAGTAGAATTCAAAGAAATAATTACATCCTTAACCCCTGCTTTCACTAAACCTTCAATTATTCTTTCTAAATTACTCTTACCGCCAATAGGCAAGAGGCATTTAGGAGTTCTCAAACTAATTGGTTGAAGCCTTGTTGCATAACCCCCTATCATAATAATTGCTTTCATTCAAAACACCGAAAATTAATTGGAAATTCCTTTCCATTCTTTTATTGCTTTTTCATATTTTTCTTGTGAATCAGTGCTTAACCATTGCCCGGCAAAAACATACCCAGTCATTTTTTCTTGCTCAACAATTTTTGGAAAAACATCTCTTTCAATTGAACACGGTTTATTAGGTATTATTTCAAGGACTTCAGGTTCAATAATGTAAACACCTGCATTAATTAAATTGCTTGTCGGATTCTTTGGTTTTTCAACAAAATTAATAATCTTATCACCCTTAAGTATTACAACACCATAAGAAGAAGGGTTTTCAACAGCTGTTAAAGCCATTGTAACAAGTTTACCGCTCTTTTTATGAGCTTCATACATTTCATCCAAGTCAATGTCAATTAAGTTATCACCATTAATCATTACAAAAACTTCATTCAACAAGTGCTTTGCATTTCCTAAAGCACCACCAGTTCCAAGAGGTTCTGATTCCTCAACATAAGTTATTTTCACACCGAACCTGGTGCCATCACCAAAATATTCTTTAATCTTATTACCAAGATAACCAATACTAATTATAATATCAATTATTCCATACTTTCTTAATTGTTCAATATGATATTGAAGAATAGGCTTTCCTTTCACAGGCATCATTGGTTTAGGCACTTCATAAGTTATTGGACGCAACCTGGTTCCCTTTCCCCCAGCTAAAATAAACGCTTTCTTCAATTTCTTAAGACCAAGAGCTTTTTTTAAAAGAAACTCAATAACATGGCTTCTGCTCCTGAACTTATCACCATCTATTTTTAAATCAATCTTCCTAATTAAATCTTCATCAATTGTTAAGGAAATTCTTTCTTTCAAAAAAAACACACCTTATTAATATTTAATTAATATGTTTGTATTTTAATAATTGTTTGCGTTGTTTATAAGTTTTTTTAAGAAGATTATTTATTATTAAGAATTTGTTCAAAAAAAAATTATGTGAAAAAACTTTAAATTACTTATTAATTTATTATTCCCTATGAGCAAAGTTGCTATTCTAAAAACAAGCCCTGAAACAATAGTGCAAGATTATTCAAGATTATTAGAGATTTCAGATTTTAAAAAAGTAATAAAAAAAGATTACCAAACCATTCTTAAACTAAACTTGAGTTGGACGCTTTTTTATCCTGCTTGCTCAAGCCCGCCATGGCAACTAGACGGTGTTGCTAATTTCTTAAAAAAAAATGATTATGAAGATGTTATTGCTGTTGAGAATAAAACAGTTGTTACAAAACCTGTTAAAGGAGCTGTTAATAATAAATGGTTATCAGTTCTTAACAAATATAAAATCAAATTCCAACCACTAACTAATGTTAAATGGGTTTCTTTCAAGCCAAAAGCAGAAATGCTTGCTTTAAACAAGATTTTTGAGGATTACAAAATTCCTGAAATGTTTTTGAATACTAATGTTGTTCATTTTCCAACAATTAAAACTCATGGGCACACAACAATGACTGGAGCAATGAAAAATGCTTTCGGCGGTTTAATAACTGAAAGAAGACATCATTGCCATAAACACATTCATGAAGTCCTCGTTGACTTGCTTCAAATTCAAAAAGAAATACATAAAAGCGTTTTCGCAGTGATGGACGGCGCTGTCGCAGGCAATGGCGCTGGTCCAAGAACAATGACTCCAGTAATAACAAACTTGATTTTAGCAAGTGATGATCAAGTTGCTATTGACGCTGTGTCAGCAAGAATAATGGGTTTTAATCCAATGAGCATTAAATTTATTGAACTCTCACATGATTTAGGATTAGGCACAGGAGATTTAAATCAAATTGAGATAATAGGAGATTATAATTCTATTAAAAAACTACCTAACTATAAGTTTCACACAAAAAAATCTCTTGTAATAACATCAGACCAATTAACAAGAAAAGGAGCTCTGAGTTTCATAGAACCCTTTCTTTATCACGGGCCCTTATTTAATTTATGCATAGCAGGAAGCGAGATTTACCATGATTTATTCTGGTATAATCTTGTTGGAAAAAAAAGAATTAAAGAATTCATGAACACAAAATGGGGACAAAAATTTAAATCATACTAATAACTTGAATTTATTAAATGAAAAAAAACAATCTCTTACTCTTTTTACTTACTTACTTTATTTTCATATTCCTGAATTTGCTTATAACTCATTACGAGTTTTATTATGACGGTGCGAGGAACGAGAAAATAATGATTGAATTCGCCAAGCATAATACAATCACTTATTATGCTTTTCCTTACATAAATAATCCGCCAATGTATTTTATTCTTGGAGGACTTATTGTTAAAATTTTCGGAACAAAACAAATCATATTTAAAATCATGGAATTAACTTTATACTATTTTTCAGCCCTGCTTATTTACTATTTTTTAAAAAAAGAAAAAACTAAACATTCTTTAATAGCATTTTTTATTTTCTTAACAGATGTTGCCATAATTCACTTGCACAATATTGATTATGTTGCCATAATTTGCTTGCTCACAATTCTAACAATTATTACTTACAATAATTTTGATAAGAAACCAAGTTTGAAGAACGCGATTATTTTTGGCATTATAGGATTCTTATCTTTTTTAACTAAGAGTTCTTTCTTATTCCTTTTTCTTCCAATCTACTTTCACGCGTTTATTAAAAACTATCATGACTCAAACAAACTAAAACTCATTTTTTTATCAGGAATTATTCTTTCAACAGGACAATTAATATGGGAGTCCTACTTATACATTAATAACTTGCCATTAATTCCTAACCTTGCTGAATTAAGCGGGAATATTGAATGGAGTGAAAACAAAAATTTTAATCCGTTTAATGCATTCATTTATTCACTGAAAGAATGGAATGTTTTATACTTTCTTGCTTTGTTTTTAATTATCTTAAAAAAAGATTATAAAAGCGTTTTCTCTTACGTGCTCTTCTTAACCCCTTTACTCACAAGCATTATTTTAAGAGTTTATCCTGAAGAAGCAATGACTTCCATAATGATTTTTTCATTAATTTATGTTTTCAAGAATTTTAATTTTAAAAAAAAGAATTTATTAATTTATTTCATCCTGCTTTTATTCTTTTTTAGAATAAACTCTTTTAAGAAAACAGACCTTGTTTTTTATAAGAATTCAATAGAACAAAAATGCTCTTACTTCTCTTTTGTTAAGAATTTGAACGCAAATGAAACCTTGCTTGATGTCATGGATTACGCTTATTTAAACTTAATAAGCCCTGCTTATGTGGAACACAATCAATTAATTGAAAAAGACATAACCACTCTCATAGCAGTAAACGTGAATTACGCTTCTTTTTTTGAAGAACAAAAAAACCTTATTCAAAACCCTATAACAAGCCCTGTAGGCGTTTTCAATCCAAAAAAATACTTTAAAGAAATAAAACAATTTAATTGCTATTTTAATAAAACAAATAAAACAATTATTGTTTACTCCTTTAATTCAACCTCTTTTTTTAATGACTTAGGATTAAAATATTATTTTGATGTAAAAATAAATAATGTAAAAAACAAGGACTCGCAATCAAGAATTCAAGTAAATGGAATTAATTTTACTTCAATATATTTCACTAATAAAATTGGTGAAAAAAGAATTTTTGTGAACCAACCAGGATTATATAAATTAATAATAACAAAAACAGGTTATAAAGAAAAAGAATACTATGTTTTAGTGCTTGAAAATAATTATGCTAAGATTTTAACACTAAATGAAATTCAAGAATTAAAGAACAAGAATCTTAACATTTCAACCCTTGCTTTTTCAAAAATTATTGAAGTAAACCTTACAAAAACAAACCCTTTTTATCATAAAGTCGCAGAAATAAGATATTAAACTAAGGTATTAAACTAAGTAAAAAGAAATAATACTAATTAATAACCATAGAATCACGCTAATAACAATATAAGCATCAAACAAGATTAATTCAGCGTTCCTCCCTGCCTTATGATTTGATAAAACCAAGTACAAGTATCTTTGAAGAATGAAAACCACAACAGGTATTGTAAGCATCATAACATTATTTGTTGTTTCAGCAAGAAAAGTGTAAAAACAATACGTTGATAAAATCATTGCAATCACAATAACTAAAAGATTCTTTAATAATTCTTCAGAATAAACAGCGTAAACACTTTTATGCTTAATAGCGTTCTCACCAAGAACTCGTAAATCACTTAACCTCTTACTAATCCCTAATAAGAGCGCTAATAAGTAAACCATAACTAATAACCACGGACTTGAACCAACACTCACAGCGTGCATTCCACTAATTGTTCTAATAATGAAATTCAAGGAAATGAATTGTAAATCAAGAAAAGGCACTTTCTTAACCTTAATTGAATATAATAATGTTGAGAAGAATAAGAGCAACGGCCAAACAAAGAACACTTCATTAATAAGAAAGGAAAAACTGATTGATGAAATGAATAATAGAATAACAAGGATTCTCGCTGCTCTTAAGCTTATTCTCCCGCTTACTAAGACCCTGTGTTTTTTCTCAGGATGAACTTTATCTTTTTCATAATCAAGCAAGTCATTTAACACGTAATTCATTGAAGAAATCAAGCAAAGAGAGAAGAATCCAAGAACGCTTAAAACCACGCTATTCGCATTAAAAAGTTGTTTACTAAAAATTAATGGAAGAAAAATTACTAAGTTCTTATACCATTGCTTCACCCTCATGAGGGACAGTAAATCCTTTAATCTCATTTTAATATAATAAATTATTAACAGTGTATTTAAATCTTTATGAATTCTTAAACCATTAAAATTTTAGAATAACTTTATTAGGAAATTCTTATAAAAAGAAGTTTTTAATTAATTCTTAATGAAAGCAATAATTCCTGCTGCAGGAAGAGGAACGAGATTACTTCCGAACACTCTTGGTGCTCCAAAAGAATTAATAACCTTTCTTGGCAAGCCATCAATAGAGTGGTCAATTGATTATTTAAGAAAGAATAACATAAGGGATATAACAATAATAACGGGTTATAAGAAAACAGCTCTTTTCGATTATTTAGGAACTGGCAGTTTTTTTAATGTTAAAATCGATTATGCATTACAACATAATCCGAAAGGATTAGGGCATGCAATTCTTTGTGCTGAGAACAATATTTCAGAAAAGGATTTTGTTGTTTATTTAGGGGATACTATTATTCTTCCAAAAAACAATCCTTTAGGGGAGTCGCATGACTTGGAAGAACTTGTGGAATTGCATTTGGAAAAAAACGCGTTTGCGACAATGCTACTTGAAGAAGTTTTAGAACCAGAAATATATGGTGTTGTGTGTTTTAATGAAAAAAACAAATTAATAACAAGTGTTTATGAAAAACCAAAAAATGAAGAAATCAAAAAAAGGTTTAGATTAAAGAACGGTAAGTATTTAGCAATTTCAGGAATTTACGTTTTTAACAACGAAATTTTTGATTATCTAAAAAAATTGAAACCAGGGTTAAATAATGAAATCCAATTAACAGACGCTATATTAAATGCGTTGAATGATGGGAAGCTTGTTTACGGAACAATCTTAAATGGAAGGAGAGTGGATATAGGAAACTTTAATTATTTAAAAACTGAACAAGAAACATATAGCATGATTAGTAAAGAACAATTAAAAGCATGGATTAATGAGAGGGAAGTTCTTGGAAAAAAAATAAAGAGGGAAGTTTATAATGAAAAATAAGATTGAAAACAAAACCTTGCTTATAACAGGCGGAGCAGGATTTCTCGGAAGCCATTTATGCGAATACTACCTTAATAATGATAATAGAGTAATTTGCGTTGATTCTTTGGCAAGCGGGAGAATGGAAAACATTAATCACTTATTAAAAAACAAGAATTTTGTTTTTATGAATCATGACGTGATTGAGTCAATGCCAAAAATACTTGAGGACGTGGATTACGTGCTTCATTTTGCAAGCAGAGCAGCACCCGAGGAATACCAAAAACACGCAATGCATACTTTAAAAACAAATTCAATTGGCACAATGAACATGCTTGAATTCGCGTGGCAAAAAAAAGCAATTTTTTTATTTGCATCTACAAGCGAGATTTACGGGCAACCAAGCCTGGTTCCCACTCCTGAAACATATTATGGTTACGCGAACACGATTGGCCCAAGATCCTGTTATGATGAGAGCAAGAGATTTGGTGAAACAATTTGTAAAACTTATGCAGAATCCTATAATGGTTTGGATGTTAGGATAATCAGGATTTTCAATACTTTTGGTCCAAGAATACGTCATGACGTTCATTATGGCAGAGCATTACCAAGATTCATTTATCAAGCATTAACAGGAAAGGATATAACAATTTATGGAGATGGAAGTCAAACAAGAAGTTTTATGTACGTTTCTGATTTAGTGAGTGCAGTTGACATAATCTTAAGGCAAGAAGGGCTGAAAAAAGTTTTGCATAATGGCCACGTGTATAATGTTGGGAATCCTCAAGAAGTTAGTATAAAAAAACTTGCAGAAAAAATTATTGAATACACTAAGTCAAAATCAAGAATAACTTATTCTTCATTCCCAAAAGACGATCCTTTGAGAAGGGTTCCGGACATTACTAAAATGAAATCCTTGGGGTGGGAACCAAAAGTTCATTGGGAAGATGGATTGAAATTAACAATTAAATGGTTTAAAGAAAACTTGTTATAATCATTTTTTTCTAATTTCTCTTGTTTTTTCAAGATACTCATCATACTTCTTGCAAAAATTCTTCCAATCATACTTACGAACATGCTTTCTCGCATTCTTCCCCATCACCCTTACTTTATTAGGATGATTAATTAAGAATTCCATTTTCTCAGCAATACTCTTCGCACTTGCTTCAACTAAGAAACCTGTTTTATTATTAATAATTGATTCCTTAGGACCTCCTTCATTAACACTAATAACTGGTTTAGCGCAACTCATTGCTTCTAATGGCACAATACCCCAATCCTCATCCTTAGCAGTGAAAAGCAAAGCATAACAATTACTGAAATAATTTTCTAATTCTTCTTGAGGAACGCTAATATGAAAATCAACAGGAAGTCCTTCTGCTTCTTTTCTTAAGAATTCAAGTATTGGCTTATCCTTAGGCATTAAGTGTCCTACAATTTTTAATCTGAAACCCTTTGTTCTTCCTTGCTCATACAATAACTTGAAAGCTTTAATGCTTAATTCATGTCTTTTATACCATTGAATTCTTCCTGGTGATAAAAAATATTTTTCATACTTACCAGGTTTGAATTCATTAACACTCACACCAGGGTTTAAAACAAATAATTTCTCAGGATTAATTACTTTAGCTCTTAACACTCTTCCTCTTGTGTTCTCACTATTACACACTGCTAAATCAATATGCTTCCACGCCATTTTTTCAAGAATCCTGTAACCCTTCACTGCACTAACAAATACTGGTTTCTTCCATCCCTTGAACTTAGTTTTCTTATACTCTTCATACATTTCATGAGCAGGCCTTAAAATCGTATGACAAAAAGCCATTATTGGAATAGAATGATTTCTTAATGTTATTAATTCTCCAATACCAGCTGTTGCAATATTAAAAACATCATAAGATTTTAATTCAGGAATCTTCACGAACATCGCTGCTTTACCAAAATTAAAACCTCTTTGAATGATTCCTTTAACTTTTATGTTTTTTTTACTCAATGATTGTATGTTAAATTCTTTTAATTCCTCAAAAGTGTTTTCCTTATCATAATTAAAAGTGAAAACAGTGAAATCATGCTCTGAACCTTTTAAAGTTTCTAACAAAACTTTTTCAGCTCCTCCCTTACTAACAATCCATGGATAATAATACGCTACTTTCATTCTTTAACCTCTGTTTGTTAATTTGTTAATAATTGTTTTTAAGAATTTCTTATCCTCTTTATCAAAATAATTTAATCCAAATAATACTAAGACATAAGAAATTGTTCCAAGAATTCCTGCAAGCATAAGCAATAAAAAACCATTAAAAAAATTCTTTAATAAAACAAGTGGAAGAATTATAATTCCTGCTATTAATGACTTTAACAAGTACTTGTAAGGAAAGAATTTTTCATTTAATTTTAAGTATAAATAAAATCCTTCAAAAAAACAAGTTATTAAATAAACTAAACTTGCACCAATAGCACCGAATCCAATCTTGCTTAAAGAAGGTATGAAGATTAAAGAAGCAATTAAACTTATTATTGCAAGAAGAGACCTCATTTTTGAAAAAAGTTTTGCTTTTCCAAATCCAAGAGCAATATTATTCCATAAAGATAATATTCCATAAATCATGCTTGCAATAGAACAAATAATTAATGAAGGAACAGCAGGCAAATACATTTTTTTATAAAAAAATAAAATTAATTCTTTACTAAAAAGAATTGCAAGCAATGCTAAAGGAATTGTTGCAATAAAATTGTATTTAAAAAATCTTGGAAGATTTTTTTTCAAATCATTCTTATTTGAACTCGTGATAAAAGGTTGTAAAACAGAACCTAATGTTATGCTTAAAAGAAAAATCATGCTCGTAATACTCACGCTTACTCCATAAAAAGCTACTTGCGAGGAATCAGCGAATTTTCCGAGAATAAGAGGAATGAGTTTATTATAAAAAATCATCATTATTAAACCAAAATAAATGAAACTTGAGTACTTAACAAAATTCTTTTTATTAATCCTTGAAAACCCATTTTCTTTTGGATAAACAAACCACATTAAGGTTAAACCAAAAATTAAAGACAGAATAAAACCAAAACTAAATCCTGCATAAACAGAATAACTACCATACAAGAAAAGGAAGAGAACAGCAAAAATTCTTGGCAGGATTTGAGATGCTTCAAGAAGAACTGCTTTGCCAACTCGTTTAAAAGCAATAAGAGCTGAACTAAAAAATGTTATAAGAGAATAAGAGAAATTGCTTATGCTTAAAATAATTAAAGAAGATTTTAATTCAGGCAGATTATAAAACTTGCTTATTATTCCTGAAAACATAATTAATAAAGTGCTTGTTAAAGTTATTATAAACAATCTTATTTTAAAAGCATAATTCAAGTAAGATTTAGTTTCTTTAACTGATTTTGAACTTGGAATAAAAAAAGTAATTGTTTGATTCAAACCAAAATCATTTATTAATTGCAAAGCCATTATTATGCTTAAAGTCAAAGAGAACACTCCGAACGCTTGCGGTTCAAGCCATCTTGCAAGAAGAGCCATTAAAACAAAGTTTGTTACTAAATAGAATATTTTTCCAAGAAAATAAATGCCCGTTCCTTTAATAATCCTTCCAACTTGCATAAGAAAGATTAATAATTGTTTTATTAAAAAATCTTGTGAAAAAATTCATAAATACTCTGCAAATTATTAATTTTATTCAATGAAAGTTTCAATAATTATTCCAACAAGAAATGAAGAAAAAGATTTGAAAGATTGTCTTAACTCAATTAAGAAACAAGATTACAAGAATTACGAAATCATTGTTGTTGATGGCAATAGTTCTGATAAAACAAGAGAAATAGCTAGAAAACTTGGTGCAAAAGTTATTCTTGAAAAACCAGCAATATCTCCTGCTAATGCTCGTAACCTCGGTGCTAAGAATGCACGAGGAGATATTTTCCTTTTTGTGGATGCTGATAATGTTCTACCAACAAATCATTTAAGTAAATTAGTTAATGCTTTTAAGAAAGGAGTTGATGCTGTAAGCACTTTTACTAAACCATATAAACCAAATTTCTTAGCAAAACTTTTTTTTCAAGAAAGAGCTGCGAGTTATCCTTTAATTAATCAATCCAAAAAAATGCCTCCAAATGCTTGGAAAAAACAAGCATTTAAGAAAGCAGGTTATTATGATCCTAACATTGGTTTTGGAGAAGACAGGGAATTAAATTACAAAGCAAAGAAAAAAAGGATTAAAAAGGTTTTCAAAAAAGACATAATCATTTTTCATAAAGAACCAAGCACTTGGAAGCGTTTGTATAAGGAAGGAAAATGGTTCGGAAGAACACTTCCTTTCTTCGCAAAAAAAATGCCAATACAAGGACTTCTCGTTATCACTGCAGTTATAATCAGAGCACTTATCCTACCTGCATTACTTATTTCATTGATTCTTAAATTAAAATACTTTTCATTAACATTACTCTTCTTTTATGCATTGTATTATTTTTTTTACGCTATTAAGTCATTATTCTATTGTTTAAGCCCTCTCGCATTACTAATGCCTTTATTCAAGAACATAAGAAACTTCTTTGTTCTTATAGGATTAATAAACGGAATTAAGAAAATAATAATGAAGAAATCTCAAGATAGAGGAGAAAATTAATTTAGTGAATTCAATAATTCTTTTTCTAATAACCTCATTTGTTTCTTCCAATCAAATTCTTTTGCTCGTAACAATCCCTTCTTACCCATTCTTTTTGCCATGGCCTTATTATTTTTTAAGTAATTTATTTTTTCAGCGAACAACTTTGCATCAGGTTCTAATAAGAAACCTGTTTCTTTTGTAATAGTTTCTTTAAAACCGCATTTGTTTGGAGCAATCACTGGCTTGCCAGAAGCCATACCCTCAAGAGGTACAATGCCGAAAGGCTCATTAAGTGCTGTTTGTAGAACGCATAAACAATTAGCATAAAGTTCTTTGAGTTTTTTATTATTAATCCCTTTTTTAATCTCTATTTTATTTTTGTTAATTTTTAAAGATTTCAAATATTTTTCATTACTCCAACCACCAACAATAATTAATTTTAAATCCATAACATAATTCATGATTTTTATTGCGAGTTCAATATTTTTTTCAGGACTAATCCTACTAACTAATAAAATATAATCCTCAAAATTACCTTGCTTGAATTCCTTAGGATTCACGCCTGGATGAACAATACTTGGTTCTATACCGTAAAAATTATTCACTAAACCCTTCATATAATTACTATTAGTTATCATTTTTTTCATTCTCTTAACAGATAACTTATCAAAGCAACTAATTGTTTTAGCATAAGATTTTTTCAAAAAACCTTGATTCAAGTACTTGCCATACCCACTAATAAAGTGATCTGTGTGAACATACCAAACAACATTATTATTCCTGAAACTAACAAAGTTAGATGGGAAACCATGAGCATTAATTAAGTCCGCTTCCTCCTTGTAATAAGCCCATTTTAAGAACTTAGTTAACTTATTTTTTGTTTTCATTACATGAATATCAAATTCTTTGAATTCAGGGAATGTTTTTTCAGGAACATAATCACCAGTAATTATCTTAATATCATGCTTTTTGCTTAAGTGCTTAACTTCTTCAAGAACGAATCTCTCTCCTCCTCCAAAACCATTAATATAAGAATGCGCTATTATTATGTTCATTTCACTCACTTAATACTTTGTTAAGCAATGCTTCGTAATCATTGCTTGCATTTTTTAAATCATGCTTCTTCTTCCACTCCTTGCAATTCCTTATTGATAATCTTTGCAAGTCCTTGTTCTGCAAAACTTCAATAATTTTTTCACCTAATGCTCTCCCGCTCCCTGGCTTGCATAAAAGTTCTTTTGGAAGAAAATAACTAACCATTCCCACGTCTCCACCAATAATTATTTTTTCAGCAGCAATATACTCCAAAAGTTTCATAGGACACCTTCCTTTATCAATTTCTATATCCTTCATAGGCATTAAACAAATATCACTTGAAAAAATATAATTCGGAACTTCTTTGAAATCCACCCAATTCGTAAATTTCACGTTTTTTAAAACATTTTTTTCTTTTGCATAATTCTTGAATTTCTCTAATGCTTCTCCCCCGCCCACAACAAGCAGTTTTAAATTCTTGTTCTTTCTCAAACCATGCGCTAATGCATTAATTGCTAAATCAACATCAGCGTCCTTTGTTAAACTGCCTATGTAAAACAACACTTTATCTTTTCTTGAATACCCTAATTTTTTTCTAATACTCTTAGCATTCCTGAATCTCTCTGTTGGTATTCCAAAAGGAATTAATTCATATTTTCCATTCTTATGCTTTTTTTTGTCAAAAAATTTTTCATAAAGAAATTTGCTAGCGCAAATCACTCCATCACTTTTTTTAATAACAAATTTTTCAATCAAACCCATTACAAAACCCTGCAATCTTCCATGTCTTTTAGTTGTTATTGCTTTCTCATAATCATCAATAAGAACGCATGTTTTTTTTCTTTTCAAAAAACTCGCAATTAATGCAGGAAATCCAGTGTAAGGGCTTGCTTTAACAAAAAAGAAAACATCACTATCATCCTTCAATAATCTCTTAAACAATCCTATCATTGCCTTAATCTTATTCCTCCCGCAAGCAACAACATTCTTATGCTTTCCCACATTCTCTTTTTCATCAAAAACATAGAGTTTGAAAGGAATTCCTTTTTTTTCAAATTCTTTTTTAATATACCTCGCTTGTAAAGTGCTCGCAGCATTAATGCTAAACCCACAGGAACCGCTTATCTTAAAATTACTCATAGAAAGATTTATTTAGTTTTTATTTATAAATTTAGTTTTAATGACAAAAAACGAAGAAACAACACTAATAGAAGATATTCTAAATTTTGTTAAAAAAAAAATTAAGAAATTAACTTTTTTTGATTACATCTTTGTATTATTACTCTTATTAGTTGCTGTTCAAAGAATCTCTTTAATGAAGCATTGCTTATGGATTGATGAAGCAAGAGAATTATTTATTACACGAAATTTTCTGAGAACAGGACATTTCACTTTTTTTGGAGAAGAATACATGCAACACCCGTTTGGCTTTTATTTATCATTAGCAATTGCTTCTTTTTTCACAGCAGGATTAAAGGACTTAACAGGAGAAATTGTTGTTATGTTCTCCAGCTTGCTCTGTGTTTCAATGACTTACTTGTTAGGCAAGGAATTGCGGAATAAAACCACAGGAATTATTGCTTCAGTGTTTGTAGCATTTCAATCAACTTATGCTTTTATTTCAGGAAGAATTCTTAATGATATTCCAATGGTTTCAATGCTTACAACAGCATTCTATTTTTTCATAAGAGGAGAAAAAAGAAAAGAAAAGAAAAGCACGTATTTAGCAGGTTTTTTTTCAGCACTTGCAATGCTCATGAAAATAAGTTCAATAACTATTATGCCGACAATTATTTTATACTTATTATGGACTAAAAAATTAAAATGGTTGAAAGAAAAAAAATATTGGATAATGATTCTAATTTTCATTTTAACTTTCAGCACTTGGATGATAAGAAATGTTTTAGTAGGACAAAATTTTTTTCCATTTGATTTATATTTCGGAAGATTAGAGCCTGGAGAACACACACTAGATGTGCAACCATCAACGTATTACATAAAAAATTTTATTCCAATGTTCTCCCTTGTTTTAACAATCTTTTTTATTTTAGGCATTATTTTAGGCATAACAAATCGTTATAAAAATCAAGAATTATTAATCCTGTGGTTTTCTTTGTTTTTCATTTTAATAACATTGCAAACAGTAAAAGTTCCAAGATACCTTCTTCCCATCCTGCCTGCGATAGCTCTTATAAGTGCTTATAATATTGATTTAATCACAAATGCTTTAAGAAAAAAAATAATAATCAAATATCTAATCATTATCCTGATTTTATTAACATATGCTGTTCCTATGAACAAGTTTTCTACAACCTTAATAAAAGAAAAGGCAAGAACTTTTTGCGGTTTAAAAGAAACAGGAGAATTCTTGAAGTCTGTCACAAAACCAAATGAAACAATAATGTGCGCGAGCAATACTCAAATGCATTGGTATTCTGACAGAAACGTTGTTAGTTTTCCTGGAAATGAAACTATTTTTGATAATTTTGTTCAAGAAAACAATGTCTCCTATATTGTTGTTGATGTGTGGGAGAGAACAGCACCTAAATATGTTTTTAATAATGGAAACTTATGGTTGCCTTATTTTTTAAATAATTCAAAATATCCTTTTACTGGATGGGCTTATCCAATAACAAATAATTCTTACGCTACTTTTGTTTATGCAGTAAATAATAACTTAAATAATTCTTCAAATTCTGAGAATAATTCTAAATCAATGAGTTAAGAAAGAAGAGAAATCAAATAAAAACAATTAAAATAATAAGAAGGAATTAGAAAGCAAAAAAATTCAATAAAATTAAATATTAATTACGCTACTAATTAATTAACATGGTTTTAGAATCCTTGATTAATCCTTATCAAGCAAAAAAAAGTCCTTGGAACCTTTTTTTGTTAGGCATAATTTATTCAACAATCGCAGTTTTTTTATCAATAATTATTTTTCCTGAAGACCCTTCATTAACAATTGTTTTTTTAACAGTGATGGGAGCATTACCCTTATTTGTTAATACAATACAAGCAGAGCAGAAAGAAAGTTATAAAAGAATTCCTTTAATAAAAGAGCATTTTGATATTTTTTTAGTTTTTCTCTTTCTTTTTTTAGGAATTCTCGCAGGATATGTTTTTTGGGATTCAGTATTTCCAAACCAATTATTTTTAGTACAAGAAAAAACAATAAAATCAATTAATAATGAATTCTCATCTCAAATAATATTCACAGGAAACTCTATTAAATCAAAAGCGTTTTCAATTATATTATTAAACAATATTAAAGTTCTTTTTTTCTGCTTTCTTTTCTCATTCCTCTACGGGAGCGGAGCCTTATACATACTTACTTGGAATGCAAGCGTGATTGCAACAGCAATAAGTGAATTAATAAGAAGTGAAATGGTTGCTTTAGCACCTTCTTTAATCAATTACTTTAAAGCAATTAATGTTGGTCTTGGCTCTTATCTAATTCATGGAATTCCTGAAATTCTTTCATATTTTATTGGCGGTGTTGCAGGAGGCATTATAAGTGCAGCAGTAATAAGACATGATTTCAAGAGCAAAGAATTTAAAAATACATTAATTGATAGTATAGATTTAATGGTAGTATCATTACTTGTGCTGTTAGTGGCTGGCATTATAGAAATCATGATTTAAGGTGGATTACTTGAAAGACAATGAGAAACAAGAAAGGAGAAATGATGATTCAGAAGAATTAACTATTAAGGATTTAAGAAAAAACCAATTAATCATAGGCATTTCTTTTCTTGTTTTAAGCATTCTCGTTTATTTAATAAAAAACACTTATGGCATGGTGTTAGGCGTTATTTCTTTAATAATTGTATTAACATCTGAGGAAGCAATTTCTTTTTTAAAATCATTTATTGAAGAAAAAGAAGAAAAAAAAGAAAATAAAGAAAAGAAAACAATAAATGTTTCAAAAATTGCAGAAGAACTGAAAGAAGAATTGAATGAAGAAACAGAGATTACTGAAGAAATAAATTTGAAAGCACTTCTTGATTTTTACAAAAAACACAAAAAAATTGTTTTTTACTCTCTTGCATTAATAATAGTTCTTATCGGTTTTTTCATAAGAACAAGTAATCTAAATAATTTAGATGATAAATTGCTTGGATTAGACCCTTATGTTTTTTACAGATACGCTGATTACATAATAAACACGGGCAGCGTTCCCGCGAACGATACAATGAGGTATTATCCAGCAGGATTTAACACAAGATTAGAAGGAAACTTGCATTCATATGTTGTTGCTTATGCTTATGAGGGATTAAAAAGTTTTTTTCCAAACTTGTCTTTAATGAAAATAATGCAGGTCTACCCTGCTGTTTCTGCTTTAATCGCGTTCATTGTTTTTTTCTTTTTAGTTCAAGAATTATTCTCAAATTATTTTATTTCTTTAACATCAACTGCTTTCTTAACAGTGACTCACGGATTCTTATTTAGAACTTCTGCTGGTTTTGCTGATAAAGAACCAATTGCTATCCTGCTTATATTCTTATCATTCTTGTTTTACACTAAATCCTTAAAATCAAAAAATAAGAAGAAATACTTTTATGCTTTTCTTGCAGGATTATCAACTGGTTTTTGCGGTTTATCTTGGGGCGGAATCATCTTTGTTTTTATGAGCATAGGTTTTTACGCTTTATTTGAAATCGCTTTTGATATATTTACAAGAGAGGACTTATATTCTTTCTTAATATGGTTCTTTGTTTTCTCCCCAATATTCATTTTTATGACAGACAGGTATGGAAGATTTGATTTTTTTCAAAACTTTATGATAATGCCAGTTATATTTGCAGTGTTCGCAGGTGTTTTCAGAGAATTCTTTTATAACAAGTTTTTAAGAAAATTTTTTGTTAAAAAATTCAAGAAAGTTCCAACAGGAATTATTGTTTTTGCATTATCATTAATTCTTGGAATTGTTTTTTCAATTGTTTTATTCGGACCAAACTATGTAATAAATAATGTTAAATCTGCTTTAACAATCTTTGAAGTTGGAACGCGAACAGTTCACGCGGAAACTGTTTCAGAGAATATTGCTCCATATTTTACAAGCAATTCAGTTTCAACAACTTGGACTAATTCAATAAACCTAATTATTCTTTTATCATATATTGGAGGGATTTTTTATTTAACAAAAAATTTGTTTTATAAATTTAAGAAATATAATTCTTTGCTTGCTTTTTTCATGCTTTCATTTATAATCACATTGTTTTTAACAAATTTTAGTGATGAACCAAAGTTTTCATGGATAAATCAATATTTCGGCAAAACCTATCTTTTAATGTTCGGCGTGTTTGTTATAATGCTTTTCTATTTTTATTCAAAAGAATGGAAGGAAAAAAAGAAATTAATAACATTAAAATCAGAATGGATTCTGTTAATCATGTGGTCTTTGCTTTCAATTCTTGCAGGAAGAACTGCTGTTAGAAACATTTTTTCAGCAACACCTCCAATTATAATAATTGCTTCTTACTTTTTAATCAAACTTGATAAAATCCCAAAAATAAATAAAAAAGACAAATTTTATGCGAATGTAACAAGAGGACTTGTTTTTCTTTTAATTATATCAATTTATTTTTATGATGGGTTCTGTAAAACAGGAGCTTATTACATTGTAAGTAGGGGTTATAATCCAAGCGTTATTCCTGACTTAGAGAAATCCTTTAATTGGATAAAAAACAATACTTCTGAGAACGCTGTTTTCTTTCATTGGTGGGATTATGGGTATTGGGTTCAAGCAATTGCTAATAGAACAACTGTTCTTGACGGAGGCAATTTTGAAGCTCCAAATTATGCTGCAGAACATTTTTTCACAAGCAATGATTCAAAAGAATATGTTCAAGTATTAGAACATTATAATAAGCCGGATTACTTGCTTTTCGTTGATGATGACATACCAAAATTTGCTGCAATAGCAAAAATAGGATTAAAAAACATATGGTATTCACTGTACTATTTGAAGGGCGTGCAAGAAAACACTTTAACAAACACTGGTAACTATTCCCAAATATTAGTGTATGAACCTTCAAGTTATGCGCAAATTTCAGATGACTTAATAGTTAATAATCAACTCTTTAATAAAGAAGATAGTTATGTGCTTAATATTTTCTTGCCTTTTAATGAGAATGAAACAGGAGAACCAATAGCATACGTGATTAATACAAAAATTAATTCAGGCGTTTTAACATCTTTCAATTACTTCTGTAAAAAACAAGTGGGTTGTGAGAAAACAAATGATATTGGTATTTCAGAAGGAATTTTTTTACTTAATGAAATAAACATGACAAATGAAATAAGAATTCCTGAAAGCTTTATAGTCATACCAAAAATTGGGTTGAACATGATAACAACAAGATTGCTTGTTTATAATGAGAGCGTACCAGGTTTTGATTTAGTTTATGATAATGGTGTTAAAATGAATGCGGAAAGCGTGTTAAGTGATTCAAAAACTAATGTTCGCATATGGAAGATTAATTATGATGAATTATACAAAGAATTAGAAGAATAAAAAACAAGAAAGGCAAAGAATAATTTATTAAATAAGTAAGATTCAAATATTTAAGAAAACTTACTAAAAATAAATAATAAAAATTTGTGAATAATAGGAGAGAAAAATGATTGAATTAATACTGCCAATGATTTTTTCATTCTTAATCGTTTTCATTATTGGAAATCCTTTGAAAACTTTTTTAAAAAACGCAGGCATTGTAGGAGTGGACCAACAAAAAAAGAACAAACCAATATTACCGACAAGCGGGGGATTAATAATTGCTGTTTCCTTCGTGCTTTCAATCTTTCTTTTTATTGCTTTAAACACTTTTTTATTAAAAAAAGAGTTGAATCTTCTTGAAATCTTTGCAGTAACAAGTTCTGTTTTAGTAATAACTTTTATTGGCTTAATTGATGACATGGTTATTGAAAAAAAGAAAACAAAGAATAAAGGATTAAAGGATTACAGGAAAGGACTTAGTCAAAAATTGAAACCAGCACTAACTTTTTTTGGAGCAGTTCCTTTAATGGCTGTTGCAGTTGGAACAACAACAATGAATTTTCCAATAATTGGTTCAGTTAATTTTGGAATATTTTTTTCACTAATCATTGTGCCTTTAGCAGTTGTTTTCGTAAGCAATGCGTATAACATGTACGCAGGATTAAATGGCTTGTCAGAAGGACTTGGAATCATATTATTCTTAAGCACTGCATTGTTTTCAATCTTAAATAATCAATTTGAAGCAGCACTTATATCTTTTACAATTGTAGGAGCATTAATAGCATATTTAAAATATGGTTGGTATCCTGCTAAAATCCTTGTTGGGGATTCAATGACTTACCTTTTAGGATCATTATTTGTTTCAGTAGCTGTTGTAGGAAATATTGAAAAATTCTCTGCTTTATGCTTTCTTCCATGGATTATTGAATTCATTCTTAAAGCAAGAAGCGGGTTTAAAGCAAGAAGTTTAGGGGATTTACAGAAAGACGGAACGCTTAAAGCACCTTACAAGAAAATATATTCAATGACTCATATTCCAATGAAATTATTTAAAACAACAGAAGAGAAAGCAACGCTTTTTTTAATTAGTGCTCAAATCATTATTTGCGCAACAGTTTTTTTGCTTTCAATCTTAAACCTGGTTTAATAAATGATTTAATAAAAATAATTTTTTAAGGTAATATAAGAATGAACTCAGTGATTATTAGGTATAGTGAAATTGGATTAAAAAGTGATTTCGTGAGAAAAGAATTTGAAAAAAAACTTGTTCAAAACTTGAAGAATATGCTTAAAAAAACGAACACTAGTTTTGATAAAATATTGCGATTTCGTTCAAGAATTATTATTTTGACAAAAAATCCTGAAAAAGTTCTTAAAATAAGTTTGAAAACCTTTGGAGTTGAAAACGCTTCTGTTTCAAGAATAATTAATAATGATTTAGAAGAAATAAAAAAAGAATGTGTTAAAATCTTAAAAAATTTTAAGCAAGTAAAAAATAATTTAAGAAAAACAACTTTTAGGATAACAACTCAAAGAATAAATAAGAATTATTCTCTCACAAGCATGGAAGTTAATAACAAAATTGGGGAACACGTTTTAAAGAATTTTAAAAACTTAAAAGTGAATCTCTTAAAACCTGATATTAATCTTGGCGTAGAGATTCTTAAAGAAAAAGCTTTGCTTTTTTTTACAAAAATAAAAGGTGTTGGAGGACTGCCTGTTGGAACTCAAGGAAAAGTTTTATGCTTAATTCAGAATAATGAAAAAGCGAGTTTAAAAAACAGTTTAATAAGTGCTTTAATCATGATGCGAAGAGGTTGTTCTCCTGACTTAGTTAGTTTTAACAAAAAATTTGATTTAATGTTTCTTAAAGAATATTATCCTGAAAAAATTAATTATTTTTTAACAAAAAAAAATGAAATAAGAAAACTCGCAGAAAATTATGAAGCCCTTATTACTGGAGAAACAATAAAAAATGTTAAGGAATGGAAAGAATTTGATAAAAAAATGTTTGTTTTAAGACCACTAACAGTGATTCCGCGCGAGCGTTTTGAAAAAATCTTGCTTCTAAAAAATTAAATGTTAATCCTTTTCATATTCTATTTCTGCACATAATATTTTTCCATCTTTCATGAATAATTCATCATCAACATAAACTGTTGGATTTAATAAAACAAGATCCCAATGAATCGTGCTCTTATTCTTCCCACCGTAACCCCTGTTCTCACCAATTGCAATATGAATGCTCTTAATTATTTTTTCATCTGTTAAAGTGTATCCTATTGGCTTAGCAAAAGGATTTAAACCAATACCCCATTCTGCAATAAACTCTTTATCACCATGAGCGTTTGCAAGAGCTTGCTCAAAAACTTCTTTTCCTTTCTCAGCACTAACTTTAATAATTCTTCCGTTCTCAAAAGTTAATTCAAGATTCTTTATTTCTTTTCCTTGATAATAATTAGGGCAATTAAAAATTATTTTTCCTTCAGCACTATCTTCAAGCGGAGCAACAAACACTTCCCCACTCGGAAGATTTAATCCAGTATCACCTTCTCTTAAGTTCTCTTCACTAATACTGCCGTCATCAACATTTATTCTCCTATTCTCAATACTAAAAACTAAATTCGTTCCATTTGAATGAGTGATTCTTACTTTCTTTTTTCCAATCAAGTAATTCTTCACTTTCTCACAAGTTTTTTCAAGCCAAGAATAATTAATATCAAGCATTTTAACATACATCTTCTTTAAATCCTCATAAGGCATTCCGTACGCTTCAGCCATTCTTCTTGTTGGATAACCTAAATAAAGCCATTTAATTCCTCTTTCCACAATCTTATTCCATATTGGCTCGCTAGCTTTTCTTTTAGCACCAATTTTTGATTCCCTTACTTCTTTCAATAAAAAAGGGTCTTCAAAAGGTTCTATCGCTATTCTCACATCAAGTTCGTTAAATAATCCAAGCAAATGCTTATGAACTTTTTCTAAATGTTTTTCAGGTATTTCAGAATAAACTCTTTTTGAGTAATTATCACTTGTCGCGCTTATTAAAGGAGTTGCACCAATCTTATAACAATTTATTGCAATCTCTTCAGCGAAATCAATATTATGCAAACCAGAAACAATAAGAACTGAATCATTCTCTTTTATTTTCAAACAATCTTTCACTATTTTTTCAGCAATTCTAGGAAGAAAAGATTTCATACTTTGACTAAAAATCATACTATCTTAAATAATTTATTCTTGCTCAATCTTATAATGCTTTCTTGCTTTCCCAGGATCAATGAGTTTAAGATTTGCTAAAGTATCTAAAAGCCCGAACACGTAAACACAGATTTCAAATGCTTCAAAATATTTTTTCTTTTTCAAAAAATATTCAGCATCTTCTTGATAACTTTTAATAAGCTCAATCACTCTTTCAGCTTTTTTATTCAAAATTCTTAATTCTTTTATTGCAAAACTTATTCTATCAAATTCTTTCAACGCTTCTTCCCTAATGAAATCCTCATTATTTTTTTCTATTCTCATTTTCAACAGTTTTTCTTATTTTTTCAATAAGCACGCAAGTCTTGCAAATTCTTCCGCTCGTTGGTTCCCCGCATTTCTCGCACTTATTAAGTTCATTCATTTTTTTAAAATCTTTTTTGCTTAAAATCTTATCAAACCACTTAAGCACATTAACCTTAAAATCCCTTCTCTTACTCTTCCACACATACTCGTTTAAAGCATTCCTCAACCTATTCCTATAAGAAACACTCATGTGAGGACAACTGCCTTCAACAGTTTCAAAACCATTCACTAAAAAATACGCCATGCTCTCCTTCTCACTTATTAAACGAAAAGGCTTTATTCTTGGAACAAAACCTGGCGGAAAATCTTTTGGCTTAACACTATCAGGAAATTTATAATACCCAGTTATTGCACTGCAACGCACAAGTTTTTCAAAATCATTTTGAAAAACATTCATAAGAATGCTTTGAACTTCATCATCAAGAGTGTGCGCTGTAGCAACCCTCACATCATCATATTTCTCACTCATTTTTTTAGCAAATTTGTTAATCACTTGTCTTCTAAGAACCCCGCAATAAGTGCATGGCTTAACAGAATATTTTTTCATAACTCTCGCAATATCATCAGTGCCGAAACCATATACTTTCTTGAATCTCACAATCTCATGCTTAACTCCGAATTCCTTCGCATATTTTTTAGCATAAAAAATTGATTTATCCCTATAATTTTTTATGCCTTCATCAACACTAACTGCAATAATCTTGTTTTCAAAATTTTTTGAAAGAACATGCATTAATGAAATAGAATCCTTACCTCCAGAAAGCGCTACTAAAATAGTAGTGTTTTTTGAAATAAGCCCGTACTTATTCACAGCAAGTTTCACTTTCTTAAAAACATCTTTAACCAAATGTTTTTCACATAAAGGCTTTGATTCAAGAAAAACAGCTTCCTTATTACAATAATAACATCTCATTTTTAACCCTTGCTTACAAAATCAATTATTTTAACTTTATCTCCTTTTTTTATTATTTTATCTTCTGCAACTAATTTATTATTAATTAAAACAAGCACTCTTTCAGGATTAATATTTTTTAATTCCAAATATTTCTTAACACTTAAACGCTTGCCTTTAAATTCTTCATTCATAAGTAAATTATTTAATTATAAATTTATATAATTATATTGTGAATTAAAATGGCAACAACAGATTTTATACAACCAACAGAAACAGCACTAACTAACTTATGGGTTTCAATCCAAAACTTTTTTCCAAACCTTATTGGAGCAATCTTAGTGCTTATTGTTGGAATACCTATCTCAAATTTTGTGCAAAGAATTATAAGCAAACTCTTAACAAAAGCACGATTAGATGATTGGGCAAGAAAGAACGGACTTGAAAAAGCACTGTTTCACACAAGTTTAACAGAAATCTTAGCAGTATCAACAAAATGGATATTGTTGCTTATCTTCTTCACTCAAGCAAGCACTACTTTAGGATTAACAACACTAACAGAGTTTTTAGTGGGCTTTCTTAATGCAATACCTAACATTATTGTAGGAGCTTTAATCATTGTTATTGCTCTTGCATTAGGCGATTTATTCGAGAGAACAATAAAAAGCAAAGCATTTGCTTTTTCAGAAATTTTTGGAGTAGTAGTTTACTTCTTAACAGTATACTTTGGAATCGTATTAGCTCTTCCAAAATTTGGAATAACAAATGTTGAAATACTTGTGAACGGCTTTAACTACATTATTGCAGGAGTAAGCGTTGGAATAGCAATTGCTTTAGGATTAGGCGTTGGATTAGCAATGAAAGACCCAATAGCAAAATTAATCACTAAAGGACCTAAGAGAAGAAGATAAAAGTTTATGAAAAAAAACTTGACAAACTTTTTTGTTTTTTATTATTTTTTTTAAAAGTTTTTTCAATCCTTGATTGAATTCTCTCCTCACTAAACTCAAATTTATCAACAAGTATTTTTTTAACTTTTTCTTCATCAAAATCTTCTTGCTTAATCACATAATTCTTATCAACAATTGGGTTCAAGAAATATTCAAAAATTTCTTTTGCTTCAATCTCAAAATCCCAACGCACTTTTTTTAAAACATTATCAAGATTTTTTTCTTTTTTCACTAACTTTAACGCTTTTGCAGGACCTATTCCCTTAATACCACCAGGATTATAATCAGTGCCTACAAGAATTGATATAATAATTAATTGTTCTCGCGTGAGGTTCAAACCCTTCAACCATTCCTTGCTTACAATCACTTCAGGTTCTACTTTAAGATAAATATTTCTTCCAGGAACTTTTCTTCTTCCAACAATATTAATATTTTTTATGAGACGCTCACAACCAAACAAAATGGAATCAATATCCTGGCTTGCAACAGCCCACACATCATGTTTTTGGTTAATAAACGCTGCTTGAGCTTCTCCTTCTTCAGGTGCTTGCACAACACTTATTCCCATTGCCTTAAGAAGTTCTTTTGATTCTTCAATAATTTTCTCATTTATGCTAACACTTTGTTGAGCCCATTTCTTAGAAGCTTCATAATCCTTTTTTCTCACTGCTTTTTCATACTCTTCTTGCGCGTGCTTTTTTCTTTCCATTCTCTTCTTTAAAACAGATTTAAATTTTGGAGGACTACCATCAAAAACATAAACGAGTTTCAATCCTTTCTCAAGCAAATTCATGTTC
The DNA here is from genome assembly GCA_017609105.1 of Candidatus Parvarchaeota archaeon. GTDB lineage: Archaea > Nanobdellota > Nanobdellia > JAFCGN01 > JAFCGN01 > JAFCGN01. The sequence goes on along the minus strand of JAFCEQ010000005.1, from coordinate 2,498 downwards.
CTATAAAACAAACCGCTTAAATGACTAGTGATTTCTCCCTTACTATTCATTAAAGGAGTTCCATCATATTGTCTTATTGTTGTGAGAAACTGATAAATCGTGTTAAACGCATCAACTGCTAAACGCTTTCCCTTCAAACTATTTAAACTAATTTCTTTTCCTTTAACCAACTTCTTTAATCCAACACCCATGTTATTCTTAATAAAAACAGCATTTATTTTTATTATGTTTTAAAAAACCCAAGAAAAAACGAATAATTAATTATTTTTCTTAAAAAAAATTAAAGGAAATAATTATTAATTATTAAGATTTCTACTATTTTTTATGAGCTTATTTGATGAAACCTTAATGAATGATGAAACCTTATTTAAAGATGATACTGTTCTTGATTTTGATTTTCTTCCTTCAAAAATATTATATAGAGAAGATTTAATTAATAACATTGTTCTCGGCATTAAACCATTGTTTTTCAATCAAAAACCGAATAATTTCTTTATTTTCGGAGTTCCAGGCATTGGCAAGACAGCAAGCGTGAGATTTGTTTTAAAAGAACTTGAAGAAAAAACAGACAATATTAAACCATTATTCATTAATTGTTGGAGAAACACAACAAAGCATTCAATATTTGTTGAAATCGCAAGACAAATTAACTTACCTTTCCCTGATAAAGGCATAAGCACTGAAACAATAATTCAAACAGTATTCACTAAATTAAAAAATAAGAAAGGAGTTGTAATAGTTTTTGATGAAATTGATAAAAGCAGTAATCAAGATTTTCTTTATGAATTCATAGAAAATCTTGGAAGAAAAGTTTCCGTAATCCTAATAACTAATAATAAGGAATTCATTCTAAGCATTGATGATAGAATTAAATCAAGATTATGTCTTGAGACCATTGAATTTAAACCATATTCTTTTGATGAAGTAACAGGGATTCTGAAAGAAAGAGTGAAATACGCTTTTAAACCAAGTGTTGTTGAAGAAGAAGTGATTAAATTAATAAGCGAGCAGGCATTCAATAAAAAAGACGTCAGGTTAGGATTATTCTTACTTCTTAAATCAGGAAAAATCGCTGAAAGAGACGCAAGCAAAAAAGTTTTAGAAAAACATTATGAAAAAGCAATTAACTTGCTTGCTGAATTCAGAATAAAAATTTCAAACAAGGAATTAACTAAAACACAAGAAAAAATTTTTCAATTAATCAAACAAAACCCGGGAAACATAACAGGATTCTATTATAATGCTTTCTTGAAAGACGGAGGAGGTTTAACTCCAAGAGCATTTAGAAATCAACTTCAAACTCTTGAAAAAGAATATTTAATCAAATTTGAGGAAACAGGAAAAGGTTTCAGAGGCAGGAGCAGAAAAATCTTTCCCCTAACATAAGAAGTGATAATAAAAAAAGCAATAATAAAAAAATGATAAACTAATTAAAATAAACTTAAAGTATGAACTAATTATTAGAAACTAATTATAATAAACTAATCAGAGAACTTGTATTTCAAAAGAGTTTTTAAAATTTTTAACCCATCCTTCCAAGCACTTAATTTTGATTCACCAATCCTTTCTTCATACTCTATTGGCAACTCTTTTAAACGCAACCCTTTCTTCATAGAACGAATATGAAGTTCTGTTTCCACTTCAAAACCTTTTGACTTTAATCCTAAATCATTGAAATCTTTTGTTCTAAACATTCTTAAACCAGTAAGCAAATCAGTTGTTCTACCATAAAGCAAACTTGCAATTAATGAAAAAATCTTGTTTCCAAGCAAATGCAAAAAACTCATTCCTTTAATATGTTTTCTTGTTCCAATAACAACATCAGCTTCGCCTTTCTCTAAAACTTCAAGCATTTCATCAAATTTATTAGCAGGATAAGTTCCGTCACCATCAATAAAAGCAATATACTTTGTTTTAACAAGTTTTCCTGCTTCTCTCATAGCATTTCCTTTTCCTTTTGTTTTTTGAAGAACAACTTTAACACCAGTTTTTTTAGCAATTACTGCAGTATCATCTTCTGATTTATCAATAACAAGAATTTCATATTTTTTAGGAATGCTTTCAATTACTTTTTTTATTGCTTTACCTTCATTTCTTGTTGGGATGACAACAGTTAATTTTTTTTGTGATTCTTTTTTCATGAATTCAATAAAGAGTAAAGATATAAAAAACCTTTTTGTTTAAAATAAGAAGTGAAAAATAATAATTTTAAAAAAATAACAAGATTAATTTTTGGCTTAGTTTTTGCTTTTGTATTAATTTATTATGTTTTCAGAAACGTAAATTTTGGAGAAGTTTTAATATTAATTAAAGGCATAAAGTTCGAATTTTTAATTCCAGCAGTTTTAATTGTTTTATTCTTAATTCCTTACAGGGGTTTAAGATGGTTTGAGTATTTAAACATAATAAAGTATAAACCAAAAAAGAGCAGTGTTATAAAACTTTATGGTTCAGGCGTTTTCCTTAATTTAACATTATTTGCTAATGTAGGAGATTTA
>JAFCEQ010000023.1 GCA_017609105.1 Candidatus Parvarchaeota archaeon | reverse complement strand
TAAAAAAACCCTTTTTTACCCCTTTAATGAATAATGAATTATAATTCAAAATAAATGTTTATTTTTTGGAAAAGTAAAATAATTTTTGAAAAAATAAGTATTACTTGGTAATACATTCAAGGACAAAAAACAACTCATATATAAACTTTACTAAAAAAATCCATATATTTTTTCAAAATGTTCAATAAATTTTTAAACAAATATATCAAAAAAAAGTAATGTTATGAATAATAATTATACTACAAAACAATAAATATACATCACAAACATATATATAATATATCTTATATTCTTTTAGAAATTCATTAAACATTTTGAAAAAATATATAGAATTTATGCCCCTTTATTACTTTTTTTTGTGCCTTGATTAGTTAGTTGCCTTTTGAGTTTTGCTTTATTGTTAGTAGTGATTTTTTGCCTTGATTGTTTATTGTTAGTTGTGCTTATATTATATATAGAGATAATACAGAGATTAGAATTATTTTAGAAAACCAAAAAGTATATAAATAAGTGATGTATATACTTTTTTGAAAAAAAAAAAATAAAAGAGGTGGAAAAAATGGAACAAAAAGAAAAAGATTTAAAAACAAGATTTGGTTGTGAAATTAAAAAAAGCATAACCCTCAGATATGACGGGTTAATTGAAGCATATATAGGTATTGACGCTTCAGATTTTCTGAATTGGAGCAAATTACTATATGAAAATGAAGAAGCAACACACAGAGTTGAGAAAAAAGTATTTTTAAACCAAAAAGAGAAAGAAATAGAAGAAGCATTACTTCAATTCCATCAAAAATGGAAAGAAATAAAAAACTATGGCAAAAAAAACAAATATGACATCCTGAATGGAACAATTGAACAGAACAGAACAATACAAGTCCAATAAAATTTCACTATTATTTTCTTAATTTTTTTTAATTTTCATTCTAAAAATTCTAAAAAAATAACCCCACCCCATCTGAAAAAACACGAAAAAAAGAAAGCAAGTACAAAAACTTTTTATAAAATTAAAAAAATTATATTAAGGTTTTAAAAAATTATATTAAGGTTTTTTAGGGTATTTTTTTTAGTATTGTTTGTATTGCTACGAGTTTTCCTGTGGTGAAGTAGTTTTCGGGGCTTTCTAATGCTGTTTCTTCTAATTCTGTTTTGCATATTTCAGCGTAGGTTTCGAGGAATTCTTTTATTTTTTTCATTATTCCCACCAGCTTATGATTGCGTAGTAGAAGGTTCCGAGTTCTTTGACGTCGTTTATTTTGTATTCAATGTTTATGTCTTCTCTTCTCACGTTTTTCTCGAGTAGTTTGTTCGTGAATTCAGTGACTTCTTTCTCGAAGTCTAATGCCACGTCCATGACTTCTATTGTGTAAACATGGTATTTCATTGTTCTCCTCTCCTTTTCTTTGTTAGTTTCCAGTTCTCAACGTTCCAGCGTTCGTATTTCTTCCTGACTTTTTGTAAGCGTTCGAGTAATTGTTTTCCTTTTTCGGCTTCGCTTAGGTTGTTAATGCTTAGTGATTCTATTTTTTTTTGTATTTCGTTTTCAATGAGTTTTACTTGTGGTTCCCAGTTCACCATGAATTTGTTTTCTATTCTTTTGACTGCTCGTTCGAGGTCTTCCCACGTGATTGGTTTTAGGTAGTTTATTAGTTCGTTCACGTATTTTAAGCCTCTTTTCCATTTTTCGATTTGCCAAGCGCTTTTTTTGTTTTTCATTTTTCACATCACCATTTAATATTTTATTTAATATATGACATTTTATATTTAAATACTTTTCCAAAAACTATTTATATTCCATTTGCTTTAAAAAAATTATGGATTTCGAGGATTACACTTTGCAATTAATGCGGGATGATTACACTTTTAAGCAAATTCAATACTTGCTTAAGAAGAAGTTCGGTCTTGTCACTACTATTGAAAAACTTGAGGAATTCGCTGAAAAATTTAAAAAAGAGATTGAAATTGAGAAAGAATTGAAGAAAAAACAGGAGAACGTGCAGATTTCTGAATTAATTTTTCGTTTGAACTCAATTTTGAACAAGATTCAAGAAATTATTGATTCTAATGAGGATAATTTAACGCTTAAAGCGGTTTCAGAGCTTAATCGCACTATAATGAATTTATCAGAGCTTGCGGAACGCTTGGAGGAGATTCAGAACGCTGAAGTCTCTAATTATTACATTCCTATTAATTCAGTTCGTAAGTATGTTGTTGAGAATTTCACTAAAATCTTGGGTAACATGACTGAGGATGAGAGGAAGAAGATTATTCGCTTGCTTAAGAAGAAGAAGGAGGGTGTTATTATTGAGTGAGTTAATAATTACTATCACGACTTTTAATCGTCAGAATTATTTAGCGTTGCTTCTCTCCTCATTATTGAATCAATCGTATCAGGATTGGGATTTATTAATTATTGATAATGGGAGTTCAACGCCTGTTTCTCAAGACCCGCTTATTAAAACTCTTGTTAAGCGTCTTTCATTTAATCGAGTGGTTCAAATTAAGCGTTTTGATGAGAATTTAGGTATTGCTCGGGCGAGAAAACTTATTTTGCCTCGGATTAAGAAAGCGTGGAAGTATGCTTTTGACTTGAATGACGACCACTACCTTGATAGTAAGTGCGTTGAGAATCTCATGTCAGTGATTTCATCAAATAAAAGGGTTGGTGTTGTTGGGACTGCCACGCCGAACTTCTCTAATGATATTTCAGTGTTGAGGAAGGAGTATAAGGGTGAGAGGTTGAACACGCTTGAAGTTAGGACTCATAATGGCGTGCGACAAGTTTTCTTGCATCGCTCAACTGATTTTATTTACACGCAGGGTAAGAAGTTAATGAGTAAGCCGATTGAAGTCGTTCATTGCTCGCAGTTCATTTATCGTTTGAGCGCTGTTAATGAGAGTGAGTTAATTGATTATTCATTGCTTGGCTTCACTGAGGAAACAGACCTTTGCTTGAATGTTTTGCGTTCTGGTTATAAGATTTATTTCATGCCTTCAGCGGTTAATTGGCATTTGTTCGGTGAGAGCGGGACTCGTTCGCTTGACCCTTTTAAGCGTATTGAATTAACTTACGCTGACACGAAAGCGTTTCTTGATAAGCATTATGATTTCATTAAGGAGCGTCAGGAGTTCTGGGGCGTGATTAAGCAAGATAATAAAGTGTGGTGGAGTGAGAGATGAAAGTATTAATTGTTTATAATCATTTTTATGATAATGTTCCGCTTGGTTTTTATAGATATATTCATCAAGAATTGCTTAAGTATCCTATTCCTGAGATTGATTTGTATAGGTTAGAAATTCCAGCGGATGATAGGAAGCCTGTTGATTTAAGTAAGTATGAGGGTTTTGATGCTGTCGTGAATCTCTGCCCTCACACGAATGAAGTGGTGAATAAGACGACTCAGAAAGTGTTTTACTTCTTGGATGACATGCATAGTAAGGATGGTAATTATGAGAATTATTTTAGGATGACTGAGATTGCGGATTACTTATTATGCACTTATAAGTATAGTCCTTTCGTGCAGGAGAAATGGCGTGACCACTTGCATAAGATGATTTGGTTCCCGCATTTCGCTTATCCTTTTATTGTTCGCAGACCGCCTGTGAGGTTAAGGATTGGTGTTGCTGGGATTTTGAATGAGAAGGAGTATCCTTTCAGGGTTGCTATGCAAAAAAAGTTTGATGCTAACACTTTTGAGCATCCAGGGTATGACCCTAAAACAGTTGATAAGAGTAAGATTAATGAAGGGTTTTATAAGTGGTTGGCTAATTTTAAGTTCTCAGTTGCGTCTGGTGGTGGGGAGAGAAAATACATAATTTCTAAGTATTTTGAAATACCTTTTGTGAAGAGCATACTTATTGGTGAGGATGTTGGTTGGGGGTTAAGTGAGCTTGGGTTTAAGAATGGTGTTAATTGTTATTTGTTAAAGAAGGAGGAGATTGATGATTTTAAATTAAATTATGATTATTCTATTGCGATGGAGGGTTATAAATTAGTTTCAAGGCATCACATGGTTGGTAATAGGGTTCAAATGTTGATTAGGATTTTGGACAGGCTTTATAGTAAGGGTAGTATACCTTATGATTTTGATTTAAAATTAATACGAGGTGATTTAAGTGGAAAAAAAGTTGATTGAGTTAAGAAAAAAGCATCAGGAAATCATTAATAAGCTTCAGGCACTTGAGGAGCAGAAGAAAGTTCTTATAAATGAGGGAGTGCGAATTGAAGGACAGATTGATTTACTTGAGCAAATGTTAAAGGAGAAGAAAGATGATAAAGGAGTTAGTGAAAAGAAAGCTGAATAAGTTAGAGTATTTAATGTCTGAGAATGCGGAGAGTAAAGTAAGAGGGTTAATGAGTGAGAACAAGTTAAAGAAGAGTGTTAAGCTCGCAAGAGTGGTTGGCATGAGTGATGATGAAATAAAGGAGATGGAGGGAAAATTATGAAATACAAGATTGATTTTGAATTAAAGAAGTTTATTGAAAATGCTTACACGGTTTGTGAGGCAGTTCTTTTATTAATTGGGGTTCCAATCTCAATTTTAATTTTATCTTTTCTCGCAGGTTTTAAATTGTTTGGTTTTGCGATGGGAATTGTTTCCTTGTTTTCGTTTGGCATTTTCTTGCTCTTGTGTTGGTATAAATTACTTAATAAGGTGATTGAGTGAGGATTTTAACTGTTAGCCCTGAGGGCTTGAAGAACGGGAATTGGAGGCATGTTTGGGAGTTAAGCAGGGTTTTCCCTAAAATTTTTACTCACGTTTATTCAAATGAATTAATGGATAAGGTTTTTGAGGAGAAGTTTGATTTAATTATTTTTGCAGGTGCTTTAACAAACAATTATCAGGCGTTAATTTCTCATGTTAAGGCTTCTGGTTCTAAGGTTGGCGTTTTATTTTGTTCTCCTATTGGGCAAGCGGAATTATCTAATGAGATTGTTTCTTTGAATAAAACTTTACTTAATAAGCAAGTGGATTTTGTTTTTGTTGGTTCAAAAACCATGAAATCACAATTAAATAATGTTTATTGGCTTCCTCAAATCGCTGATTTAAGTGCTTACCCAAAACCAAGCGGTGAGAAGTGGGATGGTCATGTTTCATTATTCTGTAGTTCCGCTCCTCACAAGAATATTTGTAATCAATTATTGTTCGCTAAGAAAGAAAATAAGGTGTTGCACACGAATGCATTAAATAAAACCACGAGACAATTCGCTGATATTATTGGCTTGAAGTATTATTCTTATGATTTCTTGGATTACACTCTTTACTTAGAGTTAATAAGTAAGATGGAGTATGGTTTACAAATGTCTTTTTCAGAAGCGTTTGATTACGTTGTTCTCGACCATCTTATGATGGGGACTAAGATTTATGTTAGTGATTACATTAAGGAATGGGTGTTTCATAAGGAATTATTGATTAAACCAAATTTATTAACTCCAAGAAAGAGTGTGATTAAGAAGGAAATTGATTTCAGGAAGAAAGTGGTTAAGGATTTGGTGATGTCAATTGAAAGCAAGTTGTGATTATTGCGGGAACGCTCTTGTTTATAAGGGCATGAGAAGAAGGAGTGTTATTAAATTAATGGAGATTAGTTTAAATAGTAAGAAAGTTAAGACTTGGTATTTCTGTGATTTAAAGTGTTTAAGGAGGTTCTTAAATGAATGATAAGGAAATCTTATTGCGTTCATCTTATGATTTCGAGTTTTTCTGCACTGAAGTTTTAGGGCTTGTTATTGCAGAGCATCATAGGAAGATAGTGAGTTTACTTAAGGATGAAACTAAGAATATTGTTATTATTGAGGTTGCGAGAGGTCATGGTAAGACTGAGTTAATGAAAGCATACGTGATTTGGTATGCGACTTTTAATGAGAAGAAAAGGATTTGCATTATTTCTTCTGCTAAAGAACAATCTTGGGATATCTTGTTGGATATAAAGAATAAGATAGAGGAGAATCCAATACTGAGTTTCCTGCGTCCTAAAGTTATTAAAAATCAGAAGGAGAAGAAGTGGTCTGCGTCTCATATTATTCTTTCTACGGGTAGTTCAATAAAATCTCTTCCTTTTAATTCAACAGCAAGAGGACAGCATGTTCACTTACTTATTTGTGATGATATACTGCGTGATGTTAATTCAGGGACTATGCCTGAGGAGAAGCAGAAAAAACTTTTCGCTGATGTTATAACTCCTATTGTGAGAACGCTTAAGGGTAAGTTAGCTATTATTGGAACACCGCAAACAACAACTGATATTATTGCGGTTAGTAAGGATGTTTTAAGTAAGTTAGGGAGGTCAAGTTCTTTTATTTCTTTGCCTGCGGTTATACGTGATAAGAATGGTAAGTGGTTAAGACCTTTATGGCAGAAGGATGAGAAGACTGGTTTAGGATTCACGTTAGATGAGTTAAGACAACAGCGTGAGTATCAGAATGCGTTATCTCCTTTTAGTTTTGAGAAGGAGTATCTTCTTGAGCCTTTCGCTGGAGAGCAGTCAATTTTTAAACCACAAATTATAAAAAGACAGGTGTTAAGTAGTATTGATACAACAAGGAGGGGTCCTTGCTTGTATTATGCGGGAGTTGATGTTGCGATGTCAACATCCTCCAAAGCTGATTATACTGTTATCACTATTATTGAGGTTGATGAGGAAAACATTATTAGGGTTAAGAACATTATTAGGGAGAAAGGGCTTGGTTTTATTGACACTTTAATTAAGTTGCAGGAGTTAGATAAGTATTGGAAGTTTAATGGGATTCTCATAGAACAAGTTGGATTAAGTTATGGTTTGATTGAGAGTGCGAAGAATGATAAGTTTTTCACTAATCCACGAACTGGTCAAGCAGTTAAGAATTTGATTGGCGGGATTGTTGAAGGTTTTAAAACAAGTGGTGAGAATAAGCCGAGATTAATAAGTCAGTTGCAGAGTGCTTTTGAGAGTGGTTATTTATTCATTCCTGATAATGAGATTTTATTGAATGAGTTATTCTCTTTTAGGGCGGTAATGAAGAATGGAAGGGTGAAACTTGAGGGAGTGGGACAGCATGATGATATGGTTATGTCTTTAGCGCTTGCTTTGGAAGCGTATAATTCTCTTGGGACTTATGTTACTGCATCATATATATAAAAGAAAATACTTAAATATTATGACTACTTAGTAGTTAATATGCCTCTTTTAAAGAATAAAAGAATTAAATTATTTCCAAAAAGAGAGATTAATCGTTCTATTTGGACTGATGATGATGAAACTCAACCAACAAGTGTTAATTTAGACACGTTGTATAGGGTTTTTGAGGAGTGCAGTGAATTATATTCTATTATTAATGTTTTAGTCACTGATATCTTGAGTGATGGTTTTGATATTGTTGCTCAAAAAGATAGTGGTGGCGTGACTAAGAAGTCTAAAAGAATGGAGAAGCATTTATTACAAATTAATTTTTATAAGAAGCTTGAAAGATTTTTAATTCATACGTTCATTACTGGTGATGGGTATTTTGAGATAAAGAGAATACCTAATATTTCTAAAAGCATTAAGAATATTGTTAATAAGTTTCAGTTCATAAGTAAGGATGAAATAAGTGAGATTTATAAGAATATTGATGAAGAGATTATTTTTCCTTTTAACATTTGGAATATTAAATCTTCAACTATGGAAATGGCTGTTGATAAGACAGGGCAACCATTGTATTATGTTCAAAAAGTTGATGGTAATGAGATTAAATTCTCTCCTGACCAAATAATTCATTTTTCATTAACTAATTTAGGCTCTGTTTATTCTATTCCACCAACATACCCTCTTTTAGATGATATTGCGACTTTATTATCTGCGAAGCATTACGCTGGTAAATTCTTTGAGAATGGTGGTATTCCTAATAATATTTTTGTGATTAAAAATGGTAGGGGTTTAGAGGATAGGAATTATCAGGTTCTTAAAACTGAGATAAGGGAGATGAGGAATAAGAAGAATTGGCAGAAGAATTTAGTTTTAACAGGGGATGTTGAAGTTCAAAAACTTAATGAGTTTAATAAGGATTTAGAGTTCAGGAATTTAATTGAATTAATGACTCACAGGCTTTTAATGGCGTATGGTGTTCCGCCAATTAGGTTGGGGATAATTGATAAGAAGAGTAATAATAAGGAGATGACTGAGGGTTATTGGAAGAGAATTAATTTCTTACAGAAGGAGATTGAAGAATTATTAAACAATAAAATATTTAATAATTATGGTCTTTACTTTAAGTTCAGGAGAAGTTATAAGATTGATGAGATAAGAGAGGCTCAAATAGTTAGTATTCTTTATGATAGGGGTTTAATCACTTCAAGGGAAGCAAGATTAAAGATGGGTTATGTTAATGATATTAATAAGAATGAAGCTCCTCCAGTGATGAGGGGTAATGACTTGCCTTACAGGGATATGGGTGA
>JAFCEQ010000004.1 GCA_017609105.1 Candidatus Parvarchaeota archaeon | reverse complement strand
TTAAAAGTATACAAAGAATCCGCTTTCCCCTTGAATAATGTAATTTCTCTAAAATTTAGTTCCTTGCCTTGTTTCTTAGCGAATGCTCGTGCTTGCTCAAAATTTTTTTCAACACTTAAAACATAATCCTTAAGAACTCTTGAATCCTTTAGCACCTTCTTATCTTCTATTACTTCCTTACTTAACACTATATTGTATTTCTTCATGCGCACTAAGGTATCAAAATCTAATTTCCTTAACAATGACTCATAAGATTCTGGGTGTGTTTTTTCTAAATACTTAATAGCATCATCAACTTCTTTCTTAGCAATTTTTTGAGCTGACTCCTTAATGCCTTTTTTAATTTCTTCAGAATTTTCAACAACTTTGCTTCCCTTAATCTCTGCTTGTGCAATATCACCAAAAGCAAAAAACAAAGCCAAACCACTAATACCAAACATTAAAAAGTTTTTATCAGCTTCCTCAAAATTTTTATAAATAAAAACATTCTCATACCATGAAACCAAGTTTGTTAAAAACTCAACAATATCAATACCATTATCTACAACACCTAAATAAGGATTACTGAACTGACCTAAATTAACACTTAATTTCCAAGCATCAATCTTCCTGCTTAACTCATCATCAGGCAAGCCCTGCAAACCCTTTATTATTGACTCACGAGTCCTCTCATCACTTAATGCTTTAAAAGCAGTCATTAATTTTTCAATAGCTTCATTAGGATTATTAAATAAAAAATTAATAAAACCATTAATTGAATCACTAGTTCTCTCAGCCATTCCTAAGGAATAACTTAAAATCTTAGCATAATCCTTATGATATTCCTCATCAATTCTCTTCCAATTAATTGTTTTAGGATTACTTAAACTATTAAGAACATTAGACCAAACCTTTTTACCGCTCTTTATTATAGCATTTAATGTTTCTGTTATTAACCATTTCTTAACAGAACCATATTTTTCTTTAATATTCATAACCCATGTTTTACCAGAGCTTATGAAATCATCATAATACTTCTTATGATAAATTAAGTAATCAATAAGTGCTTGCTGATAATCAATTAAACCATTATTAATTCTTACTTCATCATCTTGAATTATTGTTTCATTATTTCTTGTTTCTTTCACTAAGTTAGTGTATTGATTAATGATTTGTTCTGATGTTTTAATAGATTCATCCTGAATCTTAATCCATTCACCACTTATTTTCTTATACCGCACTTTACCCAAGTATTTTGGAACTATTTCCTCAACTCTTTTAGTAATCCTTGTTACTTCACCTAAATAACCCTTAGGTGTTATTCCAAGCGTTTCATCACGTTTTACAATCCTTGAATAAGTCTTAAACACGTTCTCATTAATTATTTTAAAAGAATTTTTTGAAGAACGCACAACATTATTCACGATTTTATTAATTTCAGGTTTAAAAGTTTTACCGCCTTTAAACACGAGAAAAGCAGCGCTAAGAATGAGGAAAGAAGAAACCAAACCACTTGTATTAAAGGTTTTACTTTCTTTAAGATCAGGGCTTGAATTATTAAAAGAGTTATTAAAGTCACTAGTGTTTAAGTTCACACCGCTCGCTGGTTCAATAAAGAAATGAGAACCTTGTTGTTCAATGAATTCACCTTGTTTTAATAACACAACATCATTAAAGTAATCCGTTATTCTAACAAGGATTTTGTTCACGCCAGAACTCCAATTAAGATTAAACACTCTTAAAATAGTGAAGTTATTAGGAGGTTCTGTAAAACACTTACCGCCTTTCACTACTTCACTAAGCGAGTTATCATTCACGCTTAAATTAAGAAGCAATGAATAATTATAATAATACACTGGAGTGCTTGCATTAACGCATTTAGAATAATAATGCCAACAAACGTTTCTTGTGCAAGGAATTATTCGCGTAGAATTCATAACGCAATAAGTTTCCTCGCAAGAATCACAAACCCTTCTTGTTTCAGCGCACACTTCTCTTTGCTTGCAAGAAGTGCAAGTATCGCATTGCCTTTCAGTTTCAACGCATACCTCCTTAGAATCACAAGTCCTTACAGTATTACATTCTTGTTTAGTACAAGTAGAAGGGATTTCTTTAGTGCAAGTGTCACACACTCTTTTATCACACGTGTCACACACTCTCTCACTGCAAGTATCGCAGTGAATCTTAAAAATCCACCAATTAAACCAACAATTACAAGCTTGATTCTCAATCCTGCAATTACATTCATAACTTTCAGTCCTGCAATTACATTCATAATCTTCTTTTTTAACACAAGAATAATCAACTTCTTCGCATTCTTCATTCTCAACGCAATTATATTCTTGCGTTATTGTTTTAACGCATACGTCCCTGCAATTACAATCAAATGATTTGCAATCATAATATTCTTTCTTAGTAGCACTGCAAACGTCCCGGCAATTACAATCAACTAGTCTAGTATCGTTTTTAATGCAATAAGTTTCTTCACAAGTTGTTTGAGTGTTCTTACACGAACAATTAGTGTAATTATTGCAGGAAGGAACTTCTTCTTCATAATTAGTGCAATTACTTGTTATTAAATAATTACAAACACTTGTTCTCATTAAAGGAGCTGTATAAGAATAATTAATTAAATGAGGTTTTAAGTCAAGTTTTAATTCAGTGTTAGATTGAGTGAATAATGGTTTTGAATCATTAATGCTTGTGTTATCATTAGTGTCTCTTATTAAGGTAGTGATTTCATTGCGTGTTGCATTATTCTCAATGCTATTACTTTCCATATTTTTTGTTTGATTGTTCAAGTTTATTTCTTCTAATGTTAGTGTTTCATCCCAGATTATCACATCACTAATGTACCCTTTGAAAGCGAACCATCCTCTGCCTCTTCCTCCAATAAAGTTATCAAAATTTCTTTTTTTTGGCATGCCAGTCCATTGATTACTGTTTTTTAATTCATTGTTAACGTATAATCTCGTGCCCTTGTTCGTATTATAAGATATTAACACTTCGTACCAAGTGTTCGTGCTTGGTAATTTGTAAGTGGTTTGAATATCTGCTGTGCCATTCCAAATATTATATCTTAATAAGCCATTATTCATTATTCTTAATTCAGTTTCGCTTTCACCGAAGAAAGAGATTGGACAACCCCAACCATTGTAATCAAAGGTTACTGGATTGATTCTTATGTAAATAGTGTAATTACGTTCTCCATTAAAGAGGTTTAAGTTCGGTATTTCCTCGCCTGCGCTTGAAGTAGTGAAATCAGTGTTCGTAAAGGTTTTATTATAAACGGGTTTTATAGCGTGAGCGCTTGATAGAATAAAAAGCAAAGAAAGGATTAGAATTATTTTTCTAGTTATTTTTTTTAACGCGTTTTTAAAGCAATTAAACACAATATTATCATTATTAAGACTTTTTAAAAATCTTTTGATTAAAAGAAACAATTTTTTTAGCGTTTTTTTATTTTTTGAACCATTTAGTGATTTTTTGTTGTGTTGTTAAAAAATTTAATACCTTGCTTTTATTCTTCCATTCACTCCAATCAATTCTTAACCTTGATTTAACATGATTTAATGCTTTATTCAATTCATTGAACACTAAGGGTTTTTTCTTCATTGCATCTCTTAAATTCTGTCTTACTTGCCAAACTCCTAAAGGGTAAACATAAGATTCATCAATCTCTCTGAAAACAATAATGCCTGCTTGACGCTTAATCCTTGCAAGAAATTCGCTAACAGCTAACCTCCCGGAATAATATCCTCCAGTAACATTATTAGCGTAATTCTTCCTGCCATTAAAGAACTCGTAATCATTAACAATCTTAGTTTTCTTACTCCACAAACTGCCTTCAAACCAGGCTTCCATTTGCTCAAAACAAAATTTCTCAGGAAATAATAAGATGATGTAATGATTCCCAAAGTGATAATGCTCAAAAACAAGGTATTCATTAATTAAAGAATAATTTTTTATTCTCTCAATTAAGTGCTTGCTTACTATATCATCAATAGCAGTTATGCTCCACCTAGTTGGAACAAGTTTCTTCTCTTTACCAAGCATTCCAACACTGAATACTTTAATTATCTTATTTATGTCAACGTGTTTTTTGTAAAGAATTTTCACGCTTTCAATTGCTTTTAATTCATCATTCACTACTTTTTCTATTTTCTTATTGCTCGTTGGATTACTAGTGATGATTATCTTCTCAGTTCTTAATAAAGGTCCCATTGCTTGATAATAATTGCTGAACTCTGGTTTAAGAATTACTTTCTTATTTATTACTTCAGTGTCAACGCCTTTTTTAGCAAGAGCAAAATCCTCTATTAAATAATGCACTTTACTCGGGTTCTTAACATTAAATTTACCAATATTCGCTCTTAATAATGATAACCTCTTAGTTATTATTTGCGAGTAATCTAATTTAACTAATTCAGCGTGATTCTCTAAGTTTTCAAAATCTCCTAATTTGCTTGCGATTAAAGGATTAAGACTAACATTAGGATAATTAAATCTTCCGACAAAAATGCTCGGAGGACTGCTTCCTTGAAATTCTTTTAAGTCTTTCATGCTTAAACTCTTAAGAACAATTTTTTCTTTTAATAAAGGACAGAATTTATTACCGCATAAATGCCTGCTTCCCTTGCATTGAACGCATAAGTCATTCATCATTCTTAATTAAGAATAATTAATACTTTTTCTTAATTATTGTTTTTTATGTTCTTCAATCACATTATTTATTTTTTTCTTTAATTCAATAACTTCTCTTCTTAAAATCTTAACTTCTGATTGAAGGTTTTCCACAGCATTATCTAATACTAAAATCATTTTCTCAAGTTTATCAATTTTCTCTAATCCAAGCATTAACACAACCTCTCATCATTAATATTCCATAACCATGAGTTAATTAATATTTCTTTGCAAGAATTTATTTTAAGGCTTATGCGTGAAGTTCTTGTTGTACAAGTTTCATCACGATTAGTTATGTTAATTTCTTGTTCAGGAAAGATTATTTGCAAGAAATAACCGTTCGGTTCCCCAATTAATCTCATTGTTTTATTAATATTATCTCTTATCTCATTAAGCATTCTCTCATCTTGAGTGCAGGAATATAATTCAATTAAGTTCAATAAACTAAGATTATAATTAGTGTTAGTGAAGAGCAAGGTTTGCATGATTTCATGATGCATTATCGTAGCTGTTTTCTTGTATTCATTTTTTAAAGAAGGATTATTATAAAGAAGAAAACTTAATATTAGGGCAGAGATTATTAAGAAAATCATTAGTTCAATTATGCTGCTAAACCCTTTTTTTGAAATATTCTTGAATCCCTTATTCTTAATCATACATCACCGTTATTACTCCAATGCTTTTTTTACTTTCATTTATTAAATTAGTGGGAAGGCTTATTTTTTTTGATTCATTCAATAAACCATAAGCCCAACTCTTATTAGCTTCTAAATCCTTGATTTCAACACTCTTATTCTCAGGAGGAGTGAATGAATCTAAAAGAGAAAGATTTATGAAACCCTCGCCTAATTCATTGTATTTTAAATTCAATAAGTAATCAAGATTTTCAGTATGCGTTTCAGCATCTTTTTTTAACGAGTAATCATTAATGATTACTTTTGTGAAAGAACTAATTAAGATTATAATAAAAATGCTTGTGAACATTATGCTAAAAATTTCTTCATCCATCATAATCACTGATTAAAAATTTATTATCACTTTTATTTATCCAAATTTTTTCTTTAAAATCAAATCTTGATTCATTAATTAAAGCATTCACTTTTTTTGAACAAGCAATATTATTCTTAACAAGCATTATCTTGTTATTATCAGAAATCATTGTTGCATTTAATTGCGTGTCATAAACAACACTTATGTTAGCATTAATTGTTTTCAATTCATTTATGATTGAAACAATATTATTGCATTCCCTTACTAAGTAATGTTTTGGGTAATAATCACTTATTAATCCTTGAAAACTCATTAATGAAACAAAAAGAATTATTGCATAAAAAAATAATGAAGTTCTGTTCAAGAGGAAGGACAGCATATAAGAAACTTATTCTTGCAAGTTTTTAATATTGTCGATAGTTGTTTGAATAGTGTCGCTCATTTCAGGTTTTTGTCTTTCCCAGAAACTTCTTAAACTCATTAGATTTCTTAAAATATTCTCAATGAGTTCTGGCTTCCATATTTTCAAACGCTTCATTTCTTTAATTAAGAATTCTACTCCTGCTAAATTACTTCTTAAATTATCAATTTCTTGACTCATGTTTGCTTCAGTTAAGGATTGAACAATAAGCGTTTGCATGAGATCAATTCTTGCCTTATTAGTGTTAATATTAATTAAATTACTGAGAGAATCAATCTCAGTTCTTAAAACCTCTATTTTCTTGTCAGCCCACGCGCTTAATTTTTCTTCCACCCAAACATCAGGATTCTTATAAATATGTTCCAACACTTTTAATTTTCCATTCACTTCTCTCATAAAGTTTTTAATCTCCTCAGATTTTGGTAAGGCTTCTCTAAGAATCTCTATTTCACTATCATTTGTTTTAATTGCTTCATCAAGTCTTTTAATTGCTTTGCTCGCGTTCATGATTTCTTTTTCAAACTTTCTTACTTTTTCATTATTATTTAATATGTTCTCTCTTACTTTTTTTGTTTCCTCAAACATTTTCTTCTTAGTGCTTAAAACTTTATTAATATCTTTCTTTAATTTTCCTAACTTAATATCAAAATCATTTATTTTCAAGGCTTCCTTATTTATTCTTCCTTCAGCAACCTCATATTTCTTAAAATAATCTTGCATTAATCTTGCATTCTCTTCAAGAACTTTTTTTGTTTCATCCTCATGTTTTTCTATTTTATTTTTTAATTCTTCTCTTTCTTTTTCAATCAATTTTTCATATTCTTCAAATTCATTTCTTAACTTATCCTTTTCTATCTTAATTTCTGTTTTAATCTGATTGTTCTCACTCATAATCTTTTTTCTGAGCTCTTCATTATTCTTCTCATTATTTTCTTCTAAGTACTTGAATTCGTTTTTAACATCTTGTATTAAAGAATTAAATTCATTTCTTGCTGAATTAATTAATAATTCAATCTCTTTTTTATAATCTTGATTTATCTTGTTTAATTTTTCGTTATGCACATTAATGGTGGTTTGAATACTTTTTTTCTCAATATCAATACTTGATTTTAAATCTCGTGCAATTTGATTTACTGTTCCTTCACATAATTTAATATCATTATTAATTCTTTCTTCATAAGCTTTAAACGCTCCTTTCACTCTTCCTAATTCTTTTTCTAATTCTTTTTTAGAATTAAGAACACGAGCAAAATCATCACTCATTTTTTTGAACAAACTCTTAGTGACCTTGCTTTCCTTCTTAACTTCTTGTTTTAAATCAAAAAATTCTTTTTGACTTTTCTCATAACCCTTTAAATTCAAACTATTAATTTTTTCAACATCAGAATACAATTCCTCTAATTTTTCTTTTGCTTTAACAACTTCTTTGAATTCTTTTTCTATTTTATTATTCTTCTCCATTATTACCTCAAAATTTTTCTTAATTTCTTTAAAATTATCTCCTATTTCATCAACATTTATTGTTAAATCCTTCACTTCATTAGTTAAGGAACCGTATTTAGAGAAGCTTTCAGATAATTTTTCATTAACATTAATTAAACCATTCTTCACTTTCTGCATTTCCAAATTATTCCCTGAAGCAAGTATTTTCAAAGTTTTTACTTCTTTTTTTAAATTATTTTCTAAATCAGAAACTTTTTTATTAAAATCATTAATTTTCTTGTTTAAAACCACTATTTTTTTGGAATCACTTTTATTTTTTGCTTCAATATTTTTTTGGAATACTATGAATTCTTTTTCAATTTCTTTTTTCTTCATTCTTGTTTCTTCAATCCATTTAAGCAATTCTTTTTTTAATTCAAGAAGTTTTTTGAAATTATTATTTAATTTTTCAAGATTCTTACTTGTTATTCTTATTTTTTCAGTATAATCCTTTTCTAATTCATTAAATTCTTCCACTACTTTTTGGATACTTTTTTTTGATACTTCTTCAAAATCTTTTACAACATTCTTATATCCTTTTTCTATTTTTTCAACCCTTGATTTTAACTTATTTAACTCAGCTTTCATGAACAGCACCCAATTACAATATAATAATTATTATGTTAAATATTTAATGAAATTTATGTTTTTACAACAAATTTTTTTTACAGCAAATTATTTAAAGAATTGTTGTAAGGTTATTTATTTATGAGCAATAAAATTGTTAAGAAGAAAGTGAAGAAAAAACAAGGAATTAAAGAATTCGCAAGATTGAATTCGTGGAATATTGCTCTTGCATTATCAATAATGTTATTTGTTCTAAGTATTATTACAGGAGGATTTTCTTTTGAAAAGCAATCTATTACTGGCGATGTTATTTTAACAACCTCTAATGGAGGAAAACTTGATTTTGATTTATTTGTTATGAGCGAATGCCCTTACGGTATTCAAGCAGAAACTATTGCAGGAGATGTTTTAAAAGCATTTGGCAAGGAAATAAACTTTAATCTTTATTTCATAGCAAACAAAGTCTCTGACACTGAATTCCAGAGCTTGCACGGGCCTGAGGAAGTTGAGGAGGATAAAAGACAATTATGTGTTGCAAAATATTATCCTGAAACATATTTTAATTACATTTTATGCCAGAATGAGAATATAAAATCAAGAAAAGATTTAAGCATTACATGGCAGGATTGTTTGAAAGAAAATAATATGAACGTAAATAAGATACAAGAATGTATGGATGAAGAAGCTGATGAACTACTTAGTGAGAATATTAAGAAAGCAGAAGAATTAAAAGTTACTGGAAGCCCAACAATTTATTTTAATGGCGTTAAATATAATGGAGCGAGAACTGCAAGCGCTTTTCAGAAAGCAATTTGTGATATTGATTCAACATTAAAAGGTTGTTCAATTAACTTGAATACTACACAAGCACAAGCGCCAACTGGTTCGTGTTAGGCGAGAAAATATGAATAAAAAAGAAATTTGCAAGAAAATTGAAGAAGAGTTCAGTAAAAAAGAAGTAGTTAATAAATTAGGGAAGAAACTTAAAATAAAAAAAAGCGATTCTTGGAATAAGATTATTAACAAAATCTTAAAATCAAGCATGAGTGCTAAAGAATTAGAAGCATTATTTTTTAAGAAAAAAATCAGAGAATATCTTAAATTCTTACCGTCTCCAATAAATAAAGTGAATAATACTAAAGCCTTATTCACGGGTTTGTTTTTAATCCTAACATTATTAAGTGTTTTAACTCATGGTTTCCAAAATTTTGGATTAGGTTTAACTATTTGGACTAAAAATAATGGAAGCGTAGCACAAGAAATTGCTTACGTGAACATAATTCAATTACTTGATAGTGATTGCGATGTGTGTTATGATCTTAGCATTCACACAAAAGTTTTAGAAAACAGTGGTGTTAGTGTTGGTAACATAACTAAAGTAGATATGAATTCTGAGAAAGGCAGGGAATTAATTAATAAGTATAATATAACAAGTGTTCCAACAGTTATTTTTTCTCCAGAATTAAAAAATAATTATACTAGTGTTTTTGAGTTTTACACGCAATTCGGGGATTTAGGAAGCGATGATTATTATGTTTTCAGAGCAAATAGTGCGATAGACGCGCCTTATGAGGTTTTAGAGAACGGTGAAGTCATTGAATTAATTGAACCTGGAAAAGTTAAGACAGGCGTTAATCAAACTAAGTTATACTTGTTTTTGATGGCGAAATGCCCTTATTCTGAAGCGTATGAAAAAAATATTTTGCCTGAATTAAAGAATAAGTTCCCTGACTTATCATGGGAGGTTCATATCGTAACCTTTGATAATTCTACTGCAAGCAGGTATTATTGTGAGGGAAATGTTTGCGCCATGCACGGTGAGCAAGAATTAAAAGATAATAAGGACATGATTTGCGCATTACAACAAAACGCGTGGTATGATTGGACTCAATGTTATCTTAATGATAATAAAACACGCGAGGATTGCATTAATGACATAATCTTGAATCAAACAATGTTTAATGATTGCGTTATTAATGACGCTGCTGTATTGCTTGAGAACGAGCATGAAGTAATGGATGAGTTCAGTGCGTACGGAACACCTTTTGTTTTCATTAATTATGATGGCGTGGCAAGATTATCAAACGCGCGTTGGTTGGATTTCGTGCAAGAGAACAATACTTATAAAAGAGTTTTTGACGCTGACGCGGTTATTAATGAAATCTGCGATTTAACAAATAACACAATAAACGGTTGTTAAAGAAAAAAATTATTTTCTTTTCAATAATGTTTGATAATAAATTAAGTTTAACAACTCTTTTTTTATTAAGAGTTTTTTTTTGCTAAAAAACTTTTTCAAAAGTTTTAAAAGAAATTAATTAATTCCTTATAATTTATGAGTGAAGAAGTTGAGTTACAATCATTTATTCTAAAAAATGGTTTCATATGGGGTCCTGAGCCAGAAATTTATGGAGGAACTTCAGGATTTTATACTTACGGTCCTTTAGGAAAATTACTTAAAAACAATATTGAAAACGAATTAAGAAAACAATTAATCTTAAACAAGTTTTATGAAGTTGAATGCCCAACAATACTACCAAGAATCGTGTGGGAAGCAAGCGGGCATTACAAAGGGTTTAATGATTTAGTAATAAAATGCAGTAAGTGCAAAAAAGTTTTCAGACCTGACAAATTAATAGAAGAAAATAAAGGAAAACCAGAAGGAATGAGTAAAAAAGAAATGCTTGAATTCATTCAAAAACACCATATTGTTTGCCCTTCTTGCAAAGGAAGATTCCAGCAGAAAATTGAAGAAGCAACGCTCATGATGAAAACAAGAATTGGTATTGATGAAGAAGCGTATTGCAGGCCTGAAACAGCAACCACTACTTACTTACCCTTCCAAAGGTATTATGATTTCTTCAGAAAAAAAACACCAATGCGCGTTTTTCAAATAGGCAAGGCTTACAGGAATGAAATAAGTCCAAGACAAAATGTTCTAAGAGGAAGAGAATTCACTCAAGCAGAAGCACAAGTATTCTTAACTCAAGAAGAAAAAAATAATTACAAAGAATACGAAGAAGTAAAGGATTTAAAAATTCCATTATGGCCTTATAAAGAACAAAAAAAGGGCAAGCCAAAAAAAATGAGTTTAAAAAACGCTTTAACCAAAAAATATTTGCAAAACAAAGCATACGCTTGGTGTCTTGGAATCACGTACACTTCTTTAATAAATCTTGGGATTCCTGAAAACAAGATTAGGTTCAGACAACACTACCCGAAAGAAAGAGCGCATTACGCTCTTGATGCATGGGATGTGGAAGTCCTAACACCCACTTATGGTTGGGTGGAGGTTTGCGGAGTGCATGACAGAGGAGATTATGACTTAACACAGCATTCAATAAAGTCAGGAAAAAAACTTGTTTTCGAAGGCAAGAAGAAACCGCACGTTCTTGAAATTGCTTACGGTTCAGATAGAATCCTGCTCTCATTAATTAATATTTTCTTGGAAAAAGAAAAAGAAAGAATTGTTTTAAGACTGCCATCACACATCTCGCCCATTAAGGTTAGTATCATGCCTTTAGTAAGAAAAGACGGGCTTCCTCAAATTGCTAAAAAAATATACGCTGACTTAAGAGAAGAATTCATTATTAATTATGATGAAACCGGAAGCGTAGGAAGAATGTATCGCAGAATGGATGAGAAAGGAACGCCTTACTGCATAACAATAGATTATGATACAAAAAAAGATAATAGCGTGACAATCCGAGAAAGAGATTCAATGAAACAAGTAAGAATTAAAATAAAAGATTTAAAAGAAACATTAAAGAAATTAATAAAACAAGAAATTGAATTTGAGAAAGCAGGAAAAAAATTCAATTAATTAAAAAAAAAATTACTAAATACAAAATACTTTTTTTTAGATAAAACTTTTTTTCAAAAATAGAAATTATTTAATAATAAAAAAGAATTAATTCATTCTTATGAAAGACTGTGTTTTTTGCAAAATCATTAAAGGAGAAATACCATGTCATAAAGTGTACGAAGACGATTATGTTTTAAGTTTCCTTGATATAACACCAAGAACAGAAGGCCACACTCTTGTTATTCCAAAAAAACATTATGAAAATTTTTTTGAACTCCCTGACAAAGAAATAAAGAATTATTTTAAAGGCGTGAAAAGAACAGCAGAACTTCTTAAAACAAAATTGAATGCGAAAGGCATGAATATTTTAAACAATAATGGTGAAATAGCAGGACAATTCGTTTTTCACCTTCATTTTCATTTACTGCCTAAATACGAGAAAGGAAAAGAATTATGGCCAAAACAAGAATACAAAGGAAGTTTAGAAGACACTATGAAGAAATTAAAATCCTGATTAGAATGCTTTTTCAAAAATTATGAAAAAAATAAAAAAATAATAAAAAAATAATTATCTTTTTTTGAATCTCGTGAAACTAAGCAAAGCATAAGCAATCATGCTTATAAACCTGTAAGCCCCCCATAACCCACTAAGCATGAAAGCATACCTCAAACTAAGCATTGAATAAGCAAGCCCGCGCAAATTCACTCCATCACTAATTACTTCAACACGCCCAGTAATAACAAACTTCTCGCACAACCTCCTTGCTTTCAAAAGATTACCCCTGCATAAAACAATGATTTTATTATTCTTCACGCCAAGAGCATTAATGAATTTCTTACTATCAGCGTGATTTAAAGGATGAAGCACGACAACCTCAAAAAACACGCTTAACTCCTCAGTAATGACTTCTCCAGCAATGACAAGAGTGTTGTTCTTCAATAAATCCACCAAAAAATTAATCCTATTCCTACTCAAATTACCTACATTATCAATAAGAATTACGAACTCACCCATAACTAATTTCCTCAATAATTCCTTCTTCCTGCCATCACCAAAATATTTTTGCAAATCACTCAAACAAAAATTCAAACCATCAAAAAATAAAGCATTAGGGAATTCCTCACGAACTCTTTCAAGCAAAACAGTTTTACCACTACCCAAATCACCCTTAATAAAAACACTCACATTATTCCTCACAAAGAAAACAACTCTCTCAAACTCATCCTTCCTAACCCAAGAAAAAAAATTAGTTCTCATACTAAAACAAAACTATTTAAATAAAATCTACTAATTAGTAGATTATCAATGAAAAATGAAAAAACAATAAGAATATACCAATATATCTTAGGTAATCCAAGGAGTGATTTTAATCAAAAGGAAATAAGCAAAAAATTAGGAGTTAGTCATCAGCTTGTGAATAAAGTTTTTAAGAAATTGAAAGAAGAAGGAATATTAAATAAAAAATCTAAAAATTCTCATATCCTCTTGGATAAAATCCGGCTTTTAACAAAATATGTTTTAGCAAGGAGTTTTAAAGAAATAAATTATTTTCTTGTTGGTTCAAATTTTTATGATATAAGAGATTATTTTGAAAATCAAAAAATTTCTTATGCTTTTACACTTGATTCTGTTACTGAAATGAATCCTTCTAAAATTTATGCTTATGTTTTGCATAAGGATTTAAAAAAACTTGATTTAAACAAAGTTAATCCTTCAAAAGCAAATCTTGTTTTATTCCCTGTTAATACTCTTCCTTTTAAAGAATTTACAGGCGAGTTCTGGAGAGTTAAGGATTTTGAATTAATCGCTGACTTATTTTATTACAAGAAATACAAAAATATTTTGAAGTTTTTCTTGTAAATCATTTAAAATATATTTTTGTACTTCTTGCTTGCACTGAAAAAGAAAAGCAAGGCAAAAATTAAGAATAAAGGAGTTTTTAATGGAGAAATAAATTTCTTTCTTTTAACCTTAATCTCTTCCATCTTATTCTCATTAACTATATCGCTTAAAGTAAGATTAGTTACAGAATAATATTTCTGGAATTCTTTATTCACAAAAAACACTTGTGTCCTAACTTCTTTTATTCTCTTGCAAGTGATATAAGCATTGCCT
Organism: Candidatus Parvarchaeota archaeon; assembly: GCA_017609105.1. Taxonomy (GTDB): domain Archaea; phylum Nanobdellota; class Nanobdellia; order JAFCGN01; family JAFCGN01; genus JAFCGN01. The sequence goes on along the minus strand of JAFCEQ010000004.1, from coordinate 16,499 downwards.
TGTTCAAAAAAAACTTTGCAATTAGGATTACTAATCCAAAAAAACTCTTCATTAATGTCATAATCACTGTTAATTACAGAGCTTAATTCATTTAATTCAGTATTCTCATCAAAAACTGGATTAATAAGACTTGATTCAACAAGAGTTAAATTCACGCCTTTAATAACACCCGGGATTAAGAAATAATAATAAGTGACATTAACACTCTTATTGCAAACAGGATTCAAAAAAGAATAAACAAGAATATTTGAATCTCCTGCATCCTCACTCACGAACTCTCCTTCCTCATCACTAACAGCGTTTAAACCCCAAAGATTATCTTCTTTTGGAACGCGAATCATTGTTTTATTAAAACAATTCATAGAAGAATAAGTAATAGTTTTTGAATAATGAATAATCCCGCTCTCACTAATAAAAACATTAATCCAAGCAAAAGAAGTGTTTAATCCAGGTTCATTAATTTCTTCACTAACTTCATTAAAAAAATTATTAAACACTCTTGAAAAAGAAAGATTAAGTCCGTAAGAAAAAGAAATAACTAATAATGAAATCAGGATTAATGCTTCCCATTTTAATTGCTTTCTCATAAAAAATAAATACTTCATCCATGCTTATTTAATTTTTTAATTACTTCAAAATCTTTCATTAGAACTGATTTCCTATCAGGGTAATAAACAGCAAAAGCAGGGTGAAATAAAGGGATTATTTTTAAGATTCCATTCAAAGTTGGTATTCTAAAAACTCTACCATGCACTTCACTTATTTTTTTTAAATCAAACCCGTATTTTTTAAAAATAAAATTCATTGCATAACTCCCAAGAGGGCAAATAATTTTTGGATTAATTAAAGAGATTTGTTTATTCAAGAATTCACTGCAACACTTAATTTCTTGTGGCAGAGGTTTTCTGTTGTTTGGAGGCCTGCATTTCAATAAACTCGTGATATAAACATTTTCTCTTTTGAGTTTTATGTGTTTTAATAATTCATTAAGAACGCGTCCTGCTTTTCCAACAAATGGTTTTCCTTGCATGTCTTCATTAAATCCGGGTGCTTCTCCAATAAACATTATTTTTGCATTTAAATTACCTTCTCCAACAACAACATTATTTCTTGTTTTGAATAATGCACATTTTCTGCAGTTTTCAATTTCTTTGCTCAAAATTTTCATTTTTTCTTCTTTTTCTTTCATTTTCTTATTATTTATATACACTTAATTTTTTTTAATAATTACTTCTGATTAACCAAAAATTTTTAAAGCAATTTTTTTTCTTAATAATCATGGTGTTGCCGTTCCGGTTCAAAGATTAAAGTGGTTTCACAATTCTTTTATTTATAATGAGATTATGAAATCCCGTAAGATTAAAAAATTATTAATTAGTAAGAGTTGATATCATGGTAAATGAAATGGATTTAAGCGCTATTGAAAGAAGAATACTTCCATTAATTAAGGATTTCAATAATTTTGAGAGAATAGAGAATTTATCTAAAAAAACAGGCATTAAAAAAGATGCTCTTATAAAAGCTTTAAGCATGCTTTCTGAAAAAAACTTGGTTAATAAAAAAGAAGAAGTTCTTGAAGAAGTTATTCTAACAAGGATTGGTGAAGAAGTTCTTAAAAAAGGATTTCCTGAAAAAAATTTCTTACTTGGAATTAAGGACTCAATAAGTATTAAGGATTATAAGAAGAAATCAAGATTAAAAGAACAAGAATTTAACATAAGCATGGGTTTATTAAAAAAGAATAATTGCATTACTATTAAGAATGGTGAAATAATAAAGAATCAAGAAAGTAATAAGTTCTTAAAAGAATTAATTAAGAAAGAAGAATTAATAAAGGAAATTGGGAAAAAAGAATATTACTTAAAAAAAGAAAATAAGTTCATTAAAGAATTCTTGAAACGCGGGCTTGTACAAAAGAAGACAAGAATTATTAGGGAATACAAGATTAATGCAATAGGAAAGAAAGTATTGAAAACCTTGAATGAAAATGTTATTGAAAGATTAACACCGCAAATGATTTCAAACGGAACTTGGAGGAACAAGAAGTTCCGTTCCTATAATATTAATTTAAAATACTCTTATTCTTTCAGTAAGAAACATTTTCTTAAAGAAATGATGAGTTTAATTAAGCAAATTTTTGTTGAAATGGGTTTTAAAGAAATGAAAAGCGATTACGTTGAATCAAGTTTTTGGAATTTTGATAATTGTTTTATGAGACAAGATCACCCTAATAGGGAGATAATGGACACTTATTTTTTAAAATACCCTCAGAAAGCAAGGATTCCTAAGAATTTAAGCAAAATAATTAAGAGCGTTCACGAGGACGGTTGGAAAACAGGCAGTAAGGGTTGGGGTAGTGAGTGGAGTGAGAACGAAGCAGGAAAACTGATTTTAAGAACTCATACTACTGCAACAACTTTTAGAATGCTTTCAAAACAATTGAAACCTCCTTACAAGTTCTTCAGTGTTGATAGGATTTTCAGGAATGAAACTCTTGATTTTAAGCATCTTCATGAGTTTCATCAAGTAGAAGGAGTTATTGTAGCTGATAAGCCATTAAGTCTTGCAAATTTAATAGCAATTCTTAAAGAATTTTATAAGAAGATGGGTGTAAAAAAATTAAGATTTAAACCAACGTATAATCCTTACACAGAACCGAGCATGGAGATTTTCGCTTATTTGCCTAAAATAAAAAAATGGGTTGAAATCGGGAATTCAGGTGTTTTCAGACCTGAAGTATTGCTTCCTCATGGAATAACAAAACCTGTGATTGCATGGGGTTTAGGGCTTGAAAGATTAGCAATGCTTTGTTATGGCATTAAAGACATAAGACAAGTTTACGGGCATTTCGTGGACATTGATAAAATAAGAAATGCAAAGCCAATGTTTAAGGTGAGTGAATAATGGTAACATTAAATACTTCTTTTAAAAGGTTAAAAAAATTGTTAGGAGCAAAAATAACTCTTGAAGAACTTGAAGAAAAATTATTTCAATACGGGATGGAAGTTGAAAGCATTAAAAATGATGAAATAGTGATTGATATAACACCTGATAGGGCTGACATGGTGTCCCCGCAAGGATTAGTAAGAGCATTAAGGCCTTTTCTTGGTTTGGACTCAATAAAATATAAAGTGAAGGAAACAAAAAACAAGTTCATAATTACAAAAGAGCTTGCGTCCATACGTCCTTTTGCTGTTGGCGCAATTGTTAGAAATGTTAAGTTCACTGATGACTTAATAAAAGAGATTATTTGGGTGCAGGAAAAACTTCATGCAACTTATTGCAGGAGTAGAAGGAAAGCAGCAATAGGCATTTATCCACTGGATAACATTAAATTTCCTGTTTATTTTAAAGCGAAAACTCCAAAAGAAATAAAGTTCATTCCTCTTGATTTTAATGAAGAACTTACTGGAGACGAGATTTTAAAGAAGCATCCTACTGGGATAAAATACGCTCACCTTATTAATAAATTCAATAAGTATCCAGTGCTTGAGGATAGTGAAGGAAAAATTTTGTCCATGCCACCAATAATAAATTCAGAAGTGATGGGTAAGGTGACTAAGGATACTAAAGACGTTTTTATTGAAGTTACAGGAACGAATCTTGAAACAGTAAATCAAATACTTACTTTAATGACAACAGTTGTTGCGCATGAAACAGGGGTTATTGAGAAATTAATTACTGTGCTGCCAAATAAAGAAATTAAAACCCCTCTTCTTGAAGGAGAGAAAATGAGTATTGTTTTTAATAATATTAAGGAGTTAATTGGAATAGAATTCACAAGCGGTCAAATTAAGAGATTGCTTAAAATGATGGATTATGAAGTCTTAAGCGAAACAGAAAATGATATTATTGTAAACACTCCTTTTTATAGAACAGATATTCTTCATGAAGTGGATGTGATTGATGATATTGCAAGAGCATACGGGTTTGAAAACATTGTTCCTAAAATGCCTTCTGTAAGCACAATAGGTGGTTTGCGAGATGAAACTCTTTTTATTGAAAAATTAAGAGATTTTATGATAGGAAACGGTTATTTAGAGGAGTGCACATTTGCATTAACAACAGAAGAAGAACAATACAAGAAAATGAGAATAAAAAACCCTCCGCCTCATGCAACAGTGATTGAAGCAAAGAGTCCTTATTATTCTCTTAGAACATGGCTTTTACCTGAATTGCTTAAATGCGTTGAACAAAACTTGCATAGAGATTTTCCCATGAAATTATTTGATATTGGGGACGTAGTGATTCCTAATGAAAAACATGAAGTGAAAGCAAAGAATGAATTACACCTAGGAGTAATTAATGTTTCTGATAAAGCAGGGTATGAAAATATTAAAAAAGTTTTTGACGCTTTAGTTGAAACATTTGATTTCAAGTTTGAATTAAAAAGAAGTAATCACGATTCCTTTATTAAAGGGCGTTCCGCAGACATTTATTACAAGAATAAGAGAATAGGTGTGATAGGAGAATTACACCCAGAAGTTATCACGAATTTCAGTATTAAACTGCCTGTAGTAGCAATGGAAATAAGTTTTGAAGATTTAAAAAACTAAATAATAAATTATTAATTGCTTATAATTAATATATTGAATTAAGGTGATTAAAAAAATGTTTAGTACTAAGAGATTAAGGTTTAGGCAATTAAAATTAAGTGATGTTCCGGAATTAATGAAGCACTGGAATGACCCAGAACTCAGGCAATACGTGGATCAGGGTTTATTCCCAATGACTGAAGAACAAGAAACGGAATGGATAAAAAAAACACATAGTGACATGATGAGTGGTAAGGCTTATTTTTTTGGTTTTGAGTATAATAAGAAGTTTATTGGCAGTGTTGGTTTAATGAATGTTAATAACGTGGCTCGTTACGCTACAATGGGCATAACGATTTATAATAAAGCTTATTGGGGTAAAGGATTAGGCACTGAAGCAGTTCGGTTCATTCTTGAATACGCGTTTAATATCTTGAACTTAAAAACAGTTCACTTGGAAGTTTGGAGTGATAATGAGCGTGCTTACAAGGCTTATGAGCGAGCAGGTTTTAAGAAGCAAGGCAGGAAGAGAAATTATAAGTTTCTTAAAGGAAAGTACGTGGACGCAATATTATATGATATCACGCGCGAAGAATGGAATAAGAAAGGAGAGAAAGTCATAATGAATTACTAAAAAAGAATTATTTGATTAATTCATTCTTCATTATTAATTAATTATTATTGAGTGATTCTAATGAAGTTCTTTATTATTTCTTGATTCCTTACTTCAGGATGAAATAATACTCCGTAAAAACTCTTTGTTTTATGCTTAATGCTTTGAACGCAAGCGCTTGACCTAGCAAGAACTAAGAACTCCTCACTAGGCTTAATAGTGTTACCATGCAACGCGTAAGCACTAAAAACACCTGAAAACAAAGGATTGCTCTTAATTGTCTTAATAGGGATCATGCATATTTCTTTGCGCTTAATTAATTCTGAACCAAAAACTAACGCGATAACTTGCATTCCCGCGCAAATTCCTAACACAGGACAATCACAGTCTCTTAACCACTCAAATGATTTTAAATCACTTTAAGAACTCATTATTAATTAATGAGGTCCCGCAAAGAATTATTCCATCCTAACCCTTAACCAAGAACTTATTAACTTCAGAATAATGCTTAACCTCATAATCACCCTCATTAATTATTGTTATTACTGGCTTAACGAACTCCTTAAAACCTAAAGAATCTCTTTTCTTGCATAAATTAATTATTAAAATCATTTCCTCACTAACACTGCTTTCTTTATAACAACACTCCCTGAGTGTTCATTCTCCATTCTTATTTCATATTCTAATATCTTAACTTTTTTTTTGAAAAAAGAAGCGTCAAAAACAAAGGTTTCTAACTCTCCTCCCTCTCCTGCTAAACTAAAATAACATTTTTTTTGAAACTCTTTTAATTTACTTAATAATTTAAAATTATATTCTCTGCCGAGAAACTCTTTTTCTAAAGGATAACTTGCAATCCTGCTTATAATAAACTTAATCCCTGATTTAATCGCGCGATTAACTTCTTCTTCCTCATTCATTTGCCACAAAGGATTAAAACATTTTAATCCTAGTTTATCGCAGATTTTCTGAATTCTTGAAGTTTGATAAACAGATTTTATCGCACCAGTTATTACTCCTTTTATTTCATATTTGTTTTTTGCTTCCCTTATTGCTTCCTCAAGTTCCTTTAACTCTTCTTCCTTTTTTCCTTCTGTTACTTTCTTAATTAATGGTAATTCCATTGCTCTTGCTTGCAATTCAACTAAATTAATGTTTGGCGTGTGATACATGAAACTATCAGGATTCTTGCTTATAATGCTAATTAAGCATACAACATCATGTTTTTTTAACACTTCATTCATTGCTAAACAAGAATCCTTACCACCACTAAATAAGACGCCAACACGCATACTTCTTTTTTCAATTACTCATATTAAAAATGTTTTCATTTTTTCTTAATCATTTTATATTAAGAAGATGAATTAATTACATGAAGAGTTATTAATTGTTTAAACTTTTTTTAACAATAAATCTTATCATTGATTCACAATTATTTTTTTTAATAATTTTAAAGCCAACACTCTCAAATAATTGGAAGATTTCTTCTTCTTCAAACAAGTAATAATATCTTTTTCCTTTATTCTTCCAACCAATCAATTTTTCTTTTTCCTTATCTCTCCTGAATCTCTTATTATTTTTATTCCAAACCATTACAAGAAGTTCAGCATTTGGTTTTAAAACCCGGAACATTTCTTTAATTGCTTTAGAGTGTTCTTTTTTTTTCAAGCAATGTAATGCTGAAATACAAATACCAGCGTCAAAGAAATTATTTTTATATGGAAGACAAGTCATGTCAGCAACACAGAATTCTGCTTCAATTCTTTTCTTTTCAGCGTTTTTTTTAGCAAGTTCAATCATTTTTTCTGAAAAATCAACTAAATACATTTTACCGTTTTTGATTTTTTTTAAATGCCTTCCAGAACCCGCGCCAATATCCACTATTTTTCCTGAATGTTTTTTAAGAAATTTTTCAGTGAGTTCTGAACTCTTTTTTTTGAATTCATCCCATTCAGGAGCAATATCATCCCAAACTTTTTTTTGTTTTCCTAAAATTTCTTTTAATTTTTTTTCTTCCATAAATAGAACAAGAAAAAGAAATTATTAAAAAACTTAACTTAAACAAAATTTCTAAATACTTGAATTATAATCAAAGTAATAAAGTAAATAAAGATGAACATAATAATTAATAAAGTATGGCAAAAAGAAAACCAACAAAAAGCACGAAGATAAAAACAAGAGGAAAGGAAGTAACAGGGACTTTAGAGGATTACAAGGATAAAGTAATCTTAATTTCAGGTTTCTTTATCTTTTTCATGCTATTAGTAGGGTTCATTAGCACATCAGAATTGCTCTTAAGTTTTTCAGCAATAGTAATGGTATTATTAACAGTGTATGGATTAATTTACGGCATTAAACTTTATAAAATAAAGTATAAGTTAGCTCCTTTTATAATAACATTATTTGCAATATACCTTTTAATGTTCTTAATATCTCTTGTGCTTTCAATGATAATAATTTAATCTTTTTATTTTTTTTATTAATTAATATATTATGTTAATAATTTTTTTTACTTTTTTTTGGGTTTAATTAATTTTTAGCATTAAACTTATTATTCAATTTTGATTTTTTTTTATTATGAAAAGAAAAGGATCTAATGCTGAAAGAGAATTAATGCATAAATTATGGAAGCAAGGTTTTGCTGTTGTAAGAGCAGCTGGAAGCGGTTCAACAACTCTTCCTAATCCTGACTTATTTGCTTCAATTAATGGAAAGAATTATGCTATTGAATGCAAGTGCACGAAAAACACTTTTGTTAGATTAAAAGAAGAGCAATTAAAAAATTTAATAATTTTTTCAAAAAGAGCGAAAGCAAAGCCCATTATTGCTGTTAAATTCTTGAATAATGGTTGGAAATTTTTTGAAGCAAATAAATTGGTTTTGAAATACGAAGAAGGCATAAAAAGTTTTTATCAAAAAAAATTAATTTAGTGAATTAAAAAACTTAGCTGAAGATTACATTAATCCTCAAACAATTAGTTCTCTGGATTTAACATTGCTTAAATACTTGCCATCTCAATTCCCGCAAGTTAAGAAAGAATGCGAATTCTTAGATGAAATTTTTTATAATATGCTTTTAGGAAAAAAAGCAGAGCGCAAGGACTTGAATAAGAATAAATTTTTAGAATATTTAACAAAGTATTATAATAAAGAAATTGAAAGAAGTAAATTATGCGGGAGTGATGAAGGAATAGTGAAGAAACAAAAAAAATCTTGTTTTCCTGCTTGTTGAATGCGTTTAAAGTTGAGTTTAAGAAGTGCTAAAATTAATTAAATGTTATTAATAATAATCTTCATTATTTAATTAATGAATGATTTCAAGTTTTAATTCTAATTTAAGTAAGTGTTTTTAATAAGGATTTTAGTGTTTGGAATTAGTTTTTAGAATTATTATAATGATTGAGTTTTTTTTTATTCTTGTTTAAAAAAAAGAAGGATTATTTTTTTTTTGAAAAAAGATTTGAATTCATGAACATTTTTCTTTAAATTCTTGTTTGTTCATTAATAATTTTTTTTATAATAAAGCTTAAATTATCAGTGAATTTTTTTTTATGTATGAAATTAATTGTGAATGAGGAAGTAGGCGCTTACGCAACAAGTTGGAAGAAAGAAGTACTTAGTTTAAAAGAAATATTGTTTCAAGAGAATTCAAAAGATACAAGAACTTTTTTTAATAATTTATTTGAAGGATTTAATTCATTTCTTTATTATGAATGGCCTAAAAGATTTTCTGATAAGGAATTAGAAGAATTAAAAGAAAAAGGAAGAATTATAAAAGATGTTTTTGAAAAGAAAAACACGTTGTATTATGAAAAATTGGCAAGAATCACAAAAAACACAGTTGATTATATAACAATTACAGCACCTTATTCTCCTTGTAGATTATAAGAGCTTTCTTAAGAAATGTTTAAGCCCTTGGTGAGATTTGAACTCACGACCCCTGCCTTACGAGGGCAGTGCTCTGCCACTGAGCTACAAGGGCGCAATTATTCTATATTTTAATTAATTTTATTAACTTTATTAGTGTATTATTAATCATAATGATTGATACTAATTTACTTTTTAATTTAGAAAGTATTAAAAGTATTTTGGCAAGCATTTTGCTTAATGCTAAGGATATTATTCTCGCTCCATTACATGATTTTGATGTTTTCTGGACTCTACTACCCGTTTATGTATCATGGGTGCAAGCAGAGTTTTTTGTTGAAAGAGAAGGAACAAGTTATGCGAATGCTTTTTCAAACGGTTTCGCAATGGTTTGGGCGAGCGCTAATTGGTTAAAATACTTGATTGATAATCCTTCTAATTCAAATAATTTGAAGATTATTATTTCAATTTTATTTGTGGTTTACGGGATTTTTGTTTGGATTAACGCGTATTTAGGCAAGAAAATAGCTGTTTTAATAGGAAAACAAAACTTGATTAGTTTTTTCGTGATTGTTTTCTCACCTTATGTTTTCGGGATTGTTGATTTAAGTTTAAGCAATTTAGCGAGCATGGTTCTTGTTTTTATTTTAATAATTATTCTTTTTTCAATTCTTAAAAGAATACTTCCTGAACCTGCTGGAATAGAAGAAGATGGATAAGAGCATAATAAAAAAATAAATAACTGCGTGTTTCTTATTTATTTTTTATGCCGTATAAGGAATTCAAGCCAAAGAAAAGAGTTATTATAGTATGGTTTTATGAGAAAGCTTTAATTTTTAGTTTAGTCATGCTTTTCTTTTTCTTATTCCTCTTAACCATTGTTACTTTTTCTAATGTGAACATGATTGATTTTTACAGGCCTTTTCTTTTTGCTTTTTTTGTTTTATTCAATTTTACTTTATTTCTTGTTTTAATTTATGAATGGTTGCAAAAAAAGTATTTTGTTCTCCCAGTAAATGTTTATGTTAAACACGGAAAGAAAACCAAAAAAATCTCTATTCTAAATATTAAAGATATTAAGATAAGTCAGAACAAGCTTGAGAAATTGTTGAAGATTGGTAAAGTAAGGTTGAAAACACCTGAGGAGGAAATAATCTTAGAAGGAGTTCATTATCCTGAAAAACTTGAGATGGATTTTCTTAGAAAAGCACACGCGTTGAAAAAAGAAAGAACTTAATCTTTTATTCTTCTGTTTTTTGCAAGCATGTTTAAAATAATGTTTCCAGTGTATTTACCACTTCCATAAAAATCATTTTTGTTTTTTATTAAAACATATCCTTTTGTTAAGTTATTTGAATCAAAATCTTTGAGGTTTTCTCCGCGCACCCATTTATTCAAGTTTTCTTCATTTAATAATACCACATTCTTTTTTGCTGAAGGCCCTATTATTTGGCTTGCTTCAACGCTTAACCTGAATTTTTCATCATCATAACTCCCGAAATAAGAACCAACGAATTCAATTTTTAATTTTTCAAGATTAATCTTATTGAATTCAGGAGGGATTACCCATACTCTTTCTTTTCCACTTTTTAAGAAATCAAAAGTGAAATCAAAGTTTTTTAACTCATATCTTTCTTTTAAATAATTTATTAATTCTTTTTTTTCTTTTCTTGAAAGTATTACTGCCATCATCCCACCTTTTTTATTTTGCATACAAAAAATCCTTCACTATCATTATCTTGCGGTAATATTCTTAACGCATTTTTTATGCTTTTATCATATTCCTTGTTCTTCCATTCAAGCACTGGTTCATGCTTTTTTAATTTTAAGTTTATTTTTTCCACTCTCGCACACTCTTTTTTTTCTAATAAAAAATTAATTACTTCTTCATTTTCTTCTACACTAACTGAACAAGTGCTGTAAACAAGAGTTCCGTTCTGTTCCAAACTCTCAAAACCGCTTAAAATTAATTGTTTTTGGAGTTTGCTTAATTTTTCAACTGCTTTCACACTCCACATCTTCGGTATGTGCAAGTTCCTTCTTACAGTTCCGCTTGCAGTGCAAGGAGCGTCAACAAGAACATAATTAAATTTTTGAGGAATTTTTTTAAAACTCCTCCCGTCCATTCTTGTTATAATCGTGTTAATTATTCCCATTCTTTGTATATTACTTCTTAACACTCTGAGTCTGTTCATTTCAGGTTCATTAGCAATAATTATTCCAGTGTTCATCATTATTTGCGCGATTGAAGTTGTTTTGCTTCCTGGAGCAGCTGCCATATCTAACACAATTGAATGTTTTTTCGGATTTAATACAATAGAAGGTATCATGCTCGCGCTTTCCTGCACATAAAAATATCCTAGAACGTGTTCAATAGTTTTTCCAATAGGCATTGGTTTCTTAATTACTTTATAACCGTTCGGCGCGAAACTTATTTTTTTTAATTTCCAATTCTTTTCTTCTAATCTTTGAATTAATTCTTTTTCCTTTATTTTAAGAGTATTCACTCTTATGCAAGAACCTAATGGTTTTAAACTCCATTCAAAGAATTCTTCTGCTTCTTCTTGAAGTAATTCTTCAAAATAATCTTTGAATTGTTTTGAAATAATATTTTCTTTTTTCATTTCACACCCTATTAATTAATTTTATTCCTAAAATATTTTAATCATGATAATACCAAGAGTAATGCCGTAAATCCCTCCACCAATAACATCAATTAAATCATGAACTCCTAACTTAATTCTTGAATAAGCAATTAAAAATGAAAAAGGAAATAAGAAGATGCTAAGAATAGGCATCCAATAAGAAATAATTGTTGCAAGCAAGAAAACACTGCTTGAATGACTGCTTGGAAATGCATAATCTTGAGAATATTTTGTAGTGATTTTACGCTTTTTTTTAACAATTCTCTTAACAACCCTAATACTTAAAATGCTTGTGATTTCACCAATGATTAGTTGAAAACCTATTCTTTTTATATTTAAACCTAACAACCACGTTCCAAAAAGAAGTAGTATTAATATTCCTGCTAAGCCTATTTTTGCTTTTGAATCAATTAAATTAAAAAGTTTTTTTTTCATTAAAAAAAACACCTACTTAATTTATAATAGTTCCTTTGAATTTTTTTCCTTTTAAGTATTTTTGAACTTCTTTTAACTTAGTTCCATTAATTAGTACAACTCTTATCTTGTTTTTTTCTGCTAACTTACATGCTAAAGGATCAAAAGGAGTGTTCATTCCAGGTTTCCATGATTGCGATATTAATTTTAACATTTCTTTCCAATTCAATTTTTTGATTGGCTTAGCATTAGGAAACTTTTTAGGGTCTTTTTCATAAACATAATCAATATTTGTTAAATTAATCACAGTGTTTATTTTTTGTATTTTTGCAGTTAGAACCGCATCATAATCAGTACTCCAACCAGGTTTCCAACCACTGCAAACAATAATTTTTTTGAAATTCTTAGGTATTTTTTTTGGGTTTGAAAAAATTTCAGGAAAAGCGTGCTTACCAAGAGAAATTCTTATTAATTCTGCGTTTAATAGCGTTGCTCTTATCCCTATTTCATCTAATTCATTGCTTTTGCTTATCCCTATTTTTTTTGCTGCTTGAATATAATCTCTTGCTGTTCTTCCTCCGCCAACAAAAATAATTAAGTTATATTCCTTGCTTAATTCAATTAATTTTTTACTAAATTTTTTAATATAAGAATAATCAATCCCTTTTTCCTTGCTTATTAATGAGCCTCCTGCTGAAATAACTAATTTCATGATTTAAACCAATTCAAAATGCGTTTAAATACACTTTTCTTTTCCTTATACCTTTCATATTTTTCTCCTATAATGTTAGCAGCAACTCTTTTGTATTGAATGCTTGCTTCACAATCAGGGTATTTGAATACAACGGGCTCGTGTTCTCTTAAACTTTTTTTTATAAAACGTGATTCAGGAATAACACCAATTAAATCCATTCCAAGAAACTCTCTTATGTTTTCAATTGAAAGTTCTTCTTCTGTTCCTTCATACCTTGTTATTATAAATCCTATTACTCTTATACCATATTCTTTTGCAAGCAAACTCGCTTTTAAAGCATCTGTTACGCTTGGAAGATTTGGGTTAACTACAATAAGAACTTCTGTTGCTGCAGCAATAGCGCTTTCAGCATTATTATCCAAACCTGCTGGACTATCAATTAATATTATATCTGCTTCCCCAACTAAATCTATTATTTCATCTCTTAAACTTTTTTTGAACTTCTTTTTTAATTCACTAAAACTCATTCCAGAAGGAAGCACTCTTATTCCGCTTTCATGAAGATAAAGTGCTTGTTTTATTGGTATTTTCCCGCGCAAAACATCATGAAGAGAATATTTTGTTTTTGATAATCCAAGATGAATGTTTAAGTTCGGGGTTGTTATGTTCCCATCAACTAAAATAATTTTTCTTCCAAAATCAGTTAATGCAGCGCCAATATTACTTACACTTGTTGTTTTACCAACTCCTCCTTTCCCACTTATCACTGCAATAATTCGCGTCATAGTATACAATATATAGGAACACCTTATTTAATTAACTTATGATTTTTTTGCTTTAATTAACGTATTATATGAAATTCTTAATTAATTTTTTTTAAAACATTAATGGACATATTTATAAATAATCATTTCTTTGGTTTTAATCATGAACAGTGATTGTCTCTGGAATTCAACAAGCAACTGAGGAAATCACTATTTCTAAATTTCTTAAAAAGAGGTGTTTTTAAAATTCTAGTTAAGGTGAGTTTTAATGATTAATTTAAAAATTAAGAAACACTTGGAAAATTATGTTAGGGATAGTTATATAGGGGAAGGGGACTTAATAAGAAAAAAATACAATATTCTGCCTGAAGAAGAAATTAATTGTGAATTAGGCACTTATAATCTTGTTCCTATGAGATTAAAGGATTTTGTTTTAAATTATAGAAAAATTTTTATTAATTATTTAAAAAAAGGTCCTATAATGGATTTTTTACATTTTAAAAAGGAGAAAAGAAACTTTTATGTTATAAAAAATGTGAGGGGTGTATAATGAGATTAGAATCTCTTGAATTATTACACGTGAAACTGCCTTTAAATCATTTTTTTCAAACAAGTTTCGGTAAGTTTTATGAAAGAAATCTCGTGATCCTGAAAGGAGAATCTAATATGGGCGTTGTTTATGGTGAAGCCCCCTCCCTTATTGGCCCGTTTTACACTTATGAAACCACACTAACAACGCTTCACATTATCAAAGATTTCTTATCAAAAAAGATTTTAAAAAAGGATTTTGAGGACATTAATTCAGTTCATGAAGCAATGAATTTTGTTCGAGGACATAACATTGCTAAAAGCGGGATTGACACTCTTTTCTACAATATTAAGAGTTTAGAATTAAATAAAAGTCTTTCAAAAACAATTGGAGGAACAAGATCATTTATTGAATCAGGAGTTAGTTTAGGAATTCAAAATTCCATTAATGATTTATTAATCAGGATTCAGGACTCATTAGATCAAGGATTTAAAAGAATTAAAATCAAAGTTAAAAAAGGATGGGATATTGAAGTCTTAAAACAAGTTAGGGACGCTTTCCCAAGTATTAAATTAATGGTGGACGCGAACAGCTCATACACTTTGAAAGACATTAACTTACTAAAAAAATTTGATAAATATGATTTAATCATGATAGAACAACCTTTAGGATTTAATGATATTCTTGATCATGCTAAACTCCAAAAAGAAATTAATACTCCTATTTGTTTAGATGAAAGCATTCACACTGTTGATCACGCTCGTCACGCTATTGAATTAAATGCTTGTAAAATCATTAATATTAAAATAGCTCGAGTTGGAGGGGTTTACCCTGCTATTAAGATTCATGATTTATGCAAAGAAAACGGAATGCCAGTGTGGTGTGGGGGAATGCTAGAATCTGGTGTGGGTCAAGCTTTCGCTATCGCTATCGCATCATTACCTAATTTTTCTTTACCAGGAGATGTTGCGCCAAGCAATCGCTATTTTAAAGAAGACCTTATTAAA
This sequence comes from Candidatus Parvarchaeota archaeon, assembly GCA_017609105.1. Classification (GTDB taxonomy): domain Archaea; phylum Nanobdellota; class Nanobdellia; order JAFCGN01; family JAFCGN01; genus JAFCGN01. The sequence continues at coordinate 1,431 of JAFCEQ010000004.1, read as the reverse complement.
CCCTTAATCAGGTTGGACAAAGGAAGAATAATTGTTCCAACATCACCAGGTCTGGGTTTTGAAGTTGATGAAGAAAAAATAAAAAAATACTTAGTCAATACAATCAAGATAAGTTAAGCAAATCTCATGAACACAATACTCTTTTTTTTATTTGAATCAAAAACATTAAATGAGAGTATTGTGAAAAATAATAGTGAGTTAAATTGATTATAGATAATGTTTCAGTGTTTCAATTAAAACTTCCTTTAAAAAAACCTTTCATTACTGGATTTGGAAGGATAGAAAATAAAGACATAATAATTGTTTCATTAAAAAGCAATGGTTTTGTTGGTTGGGGAGAAGCATCAACTCTTTACGCTCCTATCTATAATCATGAAGATGTTTTTACAGCATGGCATGTCATAACAGATCTTCTTATTCCAAGAATACTCAAAAAAGATATTGATATTAATTTCTTGGAAAAACTGTTCTCAGAAATAAAAGGTCATAACATTGCTAAGATGGGTTTAGAATCCGCTTTTTGGGATTTAAAATCAAAAATGAATAACAAACCTTTATTCAAGCTTTTTGGAGGACGAAAAAAAGAAATAAAATGCGGTGTTAGTATTGGTATTTCTAAAAACCCTGCTGAGGTCTTAGAAAAAATAAGAATTGCGCAAGCAAAGAATTATCACAGGTTCAAGATTAAAATAAAACCAGGAAATGATAAAGAATTAATATCATTAATCAGAAAGGAGTTCGGGGACATACCCTTAATGTGTGATGCTAACTCAAGTTATTCTTTTAATAATATTAATGAATTAATCGAACTTGATGATTATAATTTAATGATGATTGAACAACCATTAAGTCATGATGACATAATAAATCATTCCTTTTTACAAAAGAAGATTAAAACCCCAATTTGTTTAGATGAAAGCATAACGAGTCTAGACAAGTGTGAAAAAGCAATTAAGTTAAAAGCATTAAAAATTTTAAACATTAAACCTGGAAGAATGGGAGGACTAAATGTTTCGAAAAAAGTACATGATTTATGCATGAAAAAAGAAATTCCTGTTTGGATGGGAGGCATGCTTGAATCAGGCATTGGGAAAGCGCATTTACTTCATTTCTCTACATTACCTAATTTTAAAATAGTAGGTGACATAGGCCCTCAAAATTACTTAAAAGAAGACATAATCGAACCTAAAATAACAATGTCTGAAGAAGGAATGATTTCATTACCAGAAACACCGGGTATTGGTTTTTCTATTAATATGAAAAACTTAAAAAAATTTTGTGTTAAGCACTTCACAGCATCAAAATAAAAAAAACATTTATTAATTTTATTAATTATTCGAACAATTCTTTTATGATGTTCTTGTAAGTAATTACGTCCTTAACACTTATTCTTTCCTTACCTTCACTATGAGAATAATCACTGTTCCCAGG
>JAFCEQ010000022.1 GCA_017609105.1 Candidatus Parvarchaeota archaeon | reverse complement strand
AGCTTATCTTCTTGGTTCTAAAGATAAGAATGATTAATGAAATTAATTATTAACTTTTTTTTAAGTATTATTGTTTTTTTCTATTTTCTCTATTTCTTCATCTTCTTTTATTTCTTTTTCTTTTTTCTTCCAATCCTTTTTTGTTGGACAATTAGGGTCAAGACACATTTTGAAAGGACGCATTCCTTTTCTATAACAATAAATTATTGGAGTATTACATTTCTCGCATACTTTTCCTGTTGACATTAATTTGCCTTTCAATGGAATTGGAAACCCTGTCTTGCACTTAACTTCTTTCCTATAACCTTCGCAACCAACAAAACGTTTACGCGTTCTCGGACTAAACATTATTTTCAATTTATTCCCGCAATTAGGGCAAATCCCTAAAGTGTTTTGTTTTTCTCTTGTTATAAGCAAACCTTCATCAAGGAGTTTTCCAATTTCTTCTTCATTTTCTTTAAACTCTTTCATTGTTTTTATTAAAACTTTTTGAGCTTCTTTCAGCACTTCTTCTTTTTCTTTTTTTCTTTCAAAAATTAATTCCATTTCTTTCTCAAACTTACGCGTTAATTTCTCGCTTAAAATATCAGGCACGTATTTTTTTAATGCTTCAACTAAACTCATGCCTAAATCAGTTACATGAATGCTTTTATCATAAACAAAGTTCCTATCATATAATGTTTGCAAGATATTTGCTCTCGTAGCTTTTGTTCCAATACTTCTTTTTTCAAGCTCTTTTAATATGCTTCCTTGAGAGTACCTTGAAGGCGGTTGAGTTTCTTTATCAATTTTTATAACACCCGCGATTTTTATTTTATCACCCTTGTTTAAATCAGGAAGCGTTACTTCTTGGAACTTTGCATAAGGTTCATAAAATTCCATCCAATTCTTTTCTATTGTTCTTGAACCAGTTATTTTATACTTGTTATTGTTCACATCTAACATTATTCTCATTGATTCCCTAACAGCAGGAACACCAAAACATGCTAAAAATCTTTTAACTATTAAATCATAAATTTTTTTTTCAGGCCCTCTTAATTGTTTTGGAATTTCACCTGTTGGGTGTATTGCAGGATGAGCAGGATCTGTTTTCTTGCCTTCATTAGGTTTTAATTCAGGTAATTTAAACAATTTTTCCACAAGAGGTTCATAATCTTTTTGTTTTGCTAATTTTTCAAGAATGCTTTTTAAGTTTAATTGCTTCGGCAGTTTTTGAGAACTTGTTCTTGGATAACTTATGTAAGCATTACTATAAAGGTTTTGAGCAATATCACTTGTTTGTTTTGGTGAATAACCAAATAAATTATAAGCTTCTGTTTGCAAAGCAGTTAAATTAAAAGGTACAGGAGGTTTTTTCATTGTTTTAGTTTTTTTGATTTCAATAATAGTAGCGTTTTTTATTTGAGAGTTTTTTAATATTTCATCTGCTTTTTTTTCATCCCAAATCTGCTTTTCTTCAAACATTGCTTCATATGTCTTGTTTTTTATTTTGAACTTAAGAATTAACTGCCAGAAAGGAGTTGGCTTAAAAGCTTGAATTTCTTTTTCTCTTTTCGCAAGAAAAGCAAGCATTGGGCCTTGAACTCTTCCAGTGCTTATTATTCCAAAAACTTTTCCATGTTTTTTTATTGCTTTAGTTAAAGCCCTTGATAAATTAATACCATAATACCAATCAAGTTCATGCCTGCATAAACCACTGTTAATCATTCCGAAATCCAAAGAAGGAAGAGCATTTTCATAACTATTGTTTAATTCTTCTTTTGTAAGCGTGCTGAACTTCATTCTCTTACAATTATCTTTTCCGCAAATAAATCTTAAAATATTATACCCAATCACACTACCTTCTTGGTCATAATCACAAGCAATAATAAAATCATTGCATTTCTCTGCAATTTCAACCATGTTTTCATAATATTTTTCTGCATAAGCGCTTTTCTTGCTTATCTTAAAAGTAGGTTTCCAAACAACATCAAATTTAGGGTAATCACTTCCTTTGCCTTTTTGTTTTAACCCGAATAAATGACCTACTGCAGGCACAATAAAAATTTCTTCTCCATTTCTTTCAATTTTAAAATAATACGAATCATTCTTCTCAATTTTTTCAACCTTTCCATCACTAAGAGCATTAGCTATTTTTTCGCTAGCACTTGGTTTTTCAGCAATAATTAGAGTAGTCATAAATAATTTAAAACTAAAAAGCTCCTTTTAAATCTTATGCTTATATTATATACTTAATTTCTTGTTTTTTAAAGAATTAATAATTAAACAAATACTATTTTTTTATCCCCATATCTCTGTTTTAGCAAGTATTACATCTTCTTTTTTTACTGTTTTTCTTTTAGCATGCAAAGCAAGGTCAGCGCTTCTCTCACCTAAGTGCAATGTTATTTCAGCAAGAATATCTGCTAAAGCCATTAATGCTTGTTCATTAACGCGTTTAGCTCCTGCTTTCTTGTAAATCCTTTTAATAACTGCTAAGGGTATCCTGTTAGCCATGATTGTAAAATAATGATTAATAATTTATAAGAATATTGTTTTAATTACAAAATAATTTTTCATAATTTATACTTTTTATTTTCTTTAATTATGCATGTTCTTTTTGCTTTGCCTCTGAATTTACCAGGGTATTCTGTGTGTATTGGTATTAATGTTTTTGGCTTTATTTTTTCAATCATTTCAAGTATGTGTTTTCCTGATGCATGTCCTGAAGCATGAAAATGATGTTCTGGGTAAAGCCCGAAAAGCTTAAGCCAATTATTAACTCTTCTTTGATCTAAAATCATGTCTTCATTAAAGGGTTCAGTAATGCTTCTTATATGCACACTGCCTTTTTTTGGCATTATATCAAATAAATTGTTTAATTGAAAATAATTCATGAACATCACGTATTCTTCTTGATTTTTCTTAATTTCTTCTGATAAAATAATATTGTCTGCATTAAGGTATTCTTTCTCCCATGTTTGATAATCTTTTTCATATTGTTCTTGAGGAAAATCTTTTCTTCCTATAACCCCCCATCCTTTTTTTGCATAAAAAATTCTTAAGTTTTCATCCAATGGATTCGGTAATTCCTTAACTCCTGCTTTTTTTAGAAGTTCTAAAAGAATTGCTTGTCTTGGTTCAATAATCAATTTTTTGTTATTTTGAATAGCAGTGTAATAAAATGTTAATAACCTGTCAGTATCTCTTAATGGAAAATTAATTATTGAAATGCCTTTACTCTTTTTTATTACTTCACTGCTTTTTTTCTGCACGTAATCCTCTGTTCTTATTCCTGTACTCCTTATTCTTGTTCCTTCTGTTATCATTATGTCTGGTTTTTCTTCAGAAGATTTTTCAACAAAATTATAACTCCATTCCTTATGTCTGCCGTGAAATCTTAAATCACCAGTGTATATTATTGTTCCACTTGAACTATGAATTATGAATCCTGTTGCTCCAGCAAGAGAATGATCTACTCTGTAAGGTATTATTTCTAAATCACCTATTTTGAACTTCTTATTATACTCAAATGTTTTAATATTTCTTTTTGTCATCCCATCTCTTTTGTCTTTTCTTTTAAAACCATCACCTCTTTTTTTTGGAATTAATTTAAAGCTTTCACTAACTTGAGAGTACTCGTTGTAGGCTCCAGCACTTGTTCTGCTGAATAATTCCATAATCGCGTTTGTTTCTTTGCTCGCGAAAATCGGAATTTCAGGTCTTAAAAAATGAAGATAACCAATATGGTCTATGTGAGCGTGACTTACTAAAACCCCGTCCACAAAAGTTTCTTCTTTATAATTTAATCCCATGTGCTTGCAGTAATCTTTTCTGTATATTCCTTTTATATTTGGTAGAAGCCCTAAATAAATAAGATCTCTAATGCTCGTGCACTTCCTGACTGGCATGAATTCTGTGAAGTATTTAGCATGTTTGTTGAAATTCATTCCAAAATCAAGAAATATTCGTGTGTCATTATCTTCTAATAGAATCTTGTTTCCGCCAATCTCTTTTACTCCTCCAAAAAAAGTTAATTTAACCATGTAATAATCATAGAATGAAAAGCATGTTATAATTTATTTTTGTTTCCTTACTTTTTTTTAGAAATATGATATTAAATAATAAAGTTAAAATCATATTAAGTTTGTTGCGCCTCGGGCAGGATTCGAACCTGCGACCTATTGGTTAACAGCCAATCGCTCCACCGCTGAGCTACCGAGGCATTATTTGAAATTTAAATCTTGTTTATTTTTTTAAGTATTTTGTTTTTATTTTTATTAACTTAATTGATTTTTAATATTGTTATTTTTTTTATTATTTTGTTGTAATTATTGGTTCATCAAGAAGTATTATAGTGTGTTCTGCGTAAGCAACAGGCGCTCCGCTTGCTTCTCTTAAAGGAGGATAAGATTTTAAAGCATTTTTTTTTAATAGATTGTTTAAAGCATAATCCACGTTCTTGAATCCTTTCTCGCTTAACCACCTGTTTGCAAAAGGCAGATTATTATAATTTTTTTCAATATGTTTTTGTATTTTTCTTATAAAATCAATTCTAACAGGAACTTTTTTCACCATCTCATATATTTTTGCTTTTCCAACTTCATTTACAATTCCTTTCCCTGTTGTAATAAATGGTTCTATTGCTATTACTGTTCCTTCAGGTATCTTATAGTTTGAGTGAGTGTCAATATTTGGCGTGCTTATCCCTGCATGAAGATTAAATCTTTCAATACTATGCCCGCTTAAATTAATAATTGGTTGAAATCCTTTTTCTCTTGCTGTTTCTTCAATTGTTCTTCCTATCTCGCTTAAAGTTATTTCAGGTCTTAAGATTTTAATCACGTTTTCTAAAGCATTTTTTGCTGTTTTAATAAGCTCAGAATAATTATTGCTTCCAACTTCTATTGAATAACCTGAATCAGCGATATAACCATCAACATGCACTCCGAAATCAATTTTTACTAAATCCCCTTTTTTAAAAACTCTTGTATCATTAATGTCAGCACAATCATGAGCAGCAATATCATTTATTGAAATATTTATTGGACAAGCATTTTCACCGCCTAATTCAGTAATTTTTGTTTCTAATTCCCTTATTGTTTCTATGATTGAAGCATTTTCTTTAATCAAGGATTTAGAGTAATCTCTTACTTGTTTCAAAATTTTCCCTGCTTTCCTGTATTTTTCAATTTCTTCTTCACTTAACATTTTTTTAATGCCCTCGTTTTTAATTATTTAAAACTTTTTAAACTTGTCTTGCGTATAATTATTTTATGGTTAATTTGTTTATTAAATACTTTGGAGATGAAGAAGAAAAAATCATTAATCCTATTTTCTTGTTTGTTAATAAAAACAAGGTTGTGGAGAATGTTATAATGATAGGTAATTACAAGAACCCTAATAATGATATTAAGATAATGGATAAAAGGGTTTCAGAGCACGCTGCAATAATCCTTGTTGAAAAAGATTTTGATATAACAATTTCTAATCCTTCTAAAAAAGAACTTATAATAAGATATCATAATCCTGGTATTGAGTTCTTCCCTGTTGAAAGCAGGATTATGAAGCAAGGAGAAAAACTCAAAATACCTTTGAAAGCATTAATGAAATTAAGAAAAAAAGCAAAATATTTTTTTACAATAAGCATTCCAAAAAAGAAAAACTCTTCAATAGGAAAGAATGAATACTCTTTTACAATTATGAAAGAATAAATTTTTTTTTGTTTAAACAAATTTTCCTAAGCTTGTTTGATTTTGATTAAGTATTTCTTTTTCATCAATATTTAGAACAGCAAGAATGTTTTTAACAGCAGGAATTACTTGATTATTGATATAATATTCTGGGTCATATTCTTTGTTTTCATTTATTGCTTGCTCGTACAAATAACTCCTATCACTTATGCTTCCTTTTCCTTTTGTAACAACATACCTCATCATTATTCCAGGAAAAACATTATAACCTGCTTTTTTTGCTTTAATCGCTGCTGCAACATGCGGTCCAATGCTTGCATAACTTTCAATACTCTTTCTTAATTGAGTGTAAATGCTCACGTCTTCTAAACTTATTTTTTGTTTTCTTAAATCATTAACTACTTTTTTTATTATCTTAATAGCTTTTTTTGAATCATTATCTTTTAGTATTGCTTTTAGAACTTCGTGTTGTGTTTTCTTACTTATTTCGCTCCAATCTCTGCGCACGAATTCAAAACCTTTTACAATAATTTTTTCTTTTTCATCAATTAATGCATACCTTTTTTTAGCACCGGATTTATCTCCTTTCCTGCTTACAAATATTCCTCTTGGGAAAAACCCTTCTAATTCAAGCTCCATTATTCCAGGGAATTCTTTATTTATTTTTTCTAAAAAAGCATACACATCTTTTTTTGTTTTGCCATTTAAAGCAAAGAATAATGAATCAGTGTCTCCGTAACAAACCTTGAACCCGTATTTTTCAGCTTCTTCAATTGCTTTATGCACATACATTCTTCCAAGAAATGTTGTTGTTTCAACTGCTTGAAGAGAATAAAGCCGTGAGTTCGGAAACCCTAAGTAACCGTAACTTGCGTTAAGAATTGTTTTTAATGCTTTATCCCTTGATTTTAAAAAAGGATAATCTTTGCATTCTTTACTCATTGTTTTTAAAGAATGTTTTACTTCAAGTCTTTTATTTATTAAGTTCTCAAGCACGCGCGGATAAACTCCTTTAAAATCATTGCAAATAATGTGTTTTTTATTATTTATTTTAATAACTTTTTTTTTCTTGCAATTCTTACAATTAATTGTTTCAGGACTAATGTTATGGCTTACAATTATTGTTGGGTATAAGCTCCTGAAATCAGTAATGCAAATATTGTCATAAATCCCTGGTATTGGTTGGTACACGAAACCTCCTTTAAATGTTTGATGATATCTTCCTCTTACAGCATTATACCCTGGTTTGTTCGGGAGGAGTTCGTTTTCTTTGCTCATTTCTTTCAAAAAATGGTTTTCAACATAATTACTATAACCTGAACGGCATACATTAAATAAAGGCAGTAATGTTAATTTGCTTATTTCAAGCATTATTGGGTAAATGTACTCAAATAATTCTGCTGTTAATTCTGAATCTTTTAAATTATATTCTGCTAAGAGTTTGATTTTGTTAGCATCCCATAACTTGTAAATGTCATGGTGTTTTACTTCAACTTTTCTTTTTCCGAGCATTTCTTCACTAACAGCATCTAAAGTGTAAATTTCTGTTTGCAAACTTGTTCTTAAAGCACTTAAAATGAATTTGTATAAGTCAATATGAATAAGTCCTTTTATTCTTACATTATTGCTCATGAAATGTTTTTGAGTTCTAATATTTGAATTATCTAATCCAATGTTCGTGTTAATCCCATATTTTGAGCATTTTTTTTTAATGAAAGGAAAATCAAAACCATCACTATTATAACCTACTATGAAGTCTATTTTATTGTCTTTGATTTTTTTGATGAATTCTTCAAGCATTTCTTTTTCATTTTTGAAAACTCTTACATAAGTTGGTTTGTTCTTAAAATTCTTGGTTGTCATCACTTCTTTCCTTTTATCCCAATAATATAATGAAATCATTATTATTTCATCTGTTGGTAAAGGGCTTTTGTTTGAGTAAGTTTCAATATCAAAAGCAACATAATGCGGTTTTTCAATGAAAACAGGTAAGCTGTTGAATGTTTCTCCTAGAATTGTAATATCTTCTCTTCCGATTTTTTTAATCTTGTTTCCTCTTACTTTTATTAAGGATAGGGGGTGTAATTCATTGTCTAATAGAAATTTTGTTAGAGGAGGGATATCACTCTCTCTTCTTTCAATGAATCCACTGATTTTTTCTGCGATTTTTTTTGTTTTCTCAATTTCTTCTATGTTTTTCCCGCTTATTTTTAGAACACTTATTACTTTGTTGTATTCTTTTTTTTCTTTAATCTCAATTTTTATAACTTCTTTTTTTATTTCTTTTTTTAATTTATTGCTTAAACTCTTTAATGCAGTTTTAGCATTCTTGTATTTAGCATAATAATAGGGGTATTGTTTTATTAAAGCAATAATTTTCTTGTTTTCTTTTGTGCAACCATATAATCTTATGAAAAACTCGTCATCAATTATTTTTGAATCCATGTCTGTTAAAAAAAATTCTTTTTCAATAA
>JAFCEQ010000021.1 GCA_017609105.1 Candidatus Parvarchaeota archaeon | reverse complement strand
ATAACAGAAGGATACCGTCTTGGATGCGCTTTTTATGATATCAAGAATGTGCCTGCATTTCTAGAATTAAATTTTAAAGCAGTGCTTTACAAACTGAAATATCTTATTGATTACGACATGCTTGTTGAAGAATACAGTAAATTAGCATTACCAGTTAAAGTATTCCAACAGGATGTGATGGAAGATTTTATCACAAATGCTATAAAATTAGATAAAAATTCAAATGAGGTAAGAATAAGCGGGTTAAGAGCAAAACAAGAAGTTACAGTAAGTGGAAGTGAAATCACTGATGTTACAGGAAAACTTATTTTAGAACAAGATGATTCTAGCGGGTCTGCTTGCGCTGTTAAACTCGTGATGAAGAACGCTGATAAGTTTTATATGAGTTATTCTCTTGATGATGGGGTTTCAGGAAGCGTAAGCATTATTGACTCTGAAGATAATCCTGTTGACTCTAAAACTACTAGCGCTCCCTTTTCTTTAGATGGGTTCATTGAATTAACAGAGGATTTTACTCCTACAGTGTTTGTTAAGGAATTAAAAATATGTTTGGAAGGGAATGCAGATAAAGGGATTACAATAAATGAAATAAAGTTTGAAAAACAATCTGTTATAGACCCTCAATCTTATGAAGTAGTATGGCATTTTAAGCCTAAATTAGAATACACTAGTGGTTTGAGTACTAAAACTTATTCTTTAAAAAGTGTTAATTACTTGTTCGGAGCTAATTGCCCGAACAATTATTGCGAGCCATTGCTCGGTGAAACTTATGAGAACTGCCCTGACTGTTATTTTATATGCGATGGTAAAGAAGGTATTATAGCACCAACACCTGATTGTCCTGCTAACTCATTTTCATTAGATGCGCCTGGATGCCTTATTTTAAAAGATGTTGGCGAAAAATGCGATTACTCCTGCCAGTGCAAACAAGATCAAGACGGAGACACTGACACTATTGATCCTCTCGTATGCAATTCTCAAAAAGTTTGCGCTCCAAAAGATTATTCGACTGATGCAACAATAATGATTGCTAAACTTCAAAAAATAGGGGAATGCACTGCTTACTCGCATGATTATGATATAATTTGTAAAAACTTTGGCAGAATTGAAATAACTGATAATGAAATAAAAATTAGTTGTTATGATCCTTCAACAGGAACAATAAATGATGCATGCATTAGTTCTCAAGAACCTCCTGAAAATATTTATGAAATACCTGAAAACTTTTTAATTGAGTAGTTAATTAAGTGATTAAAAGATTAATAAAAACCATTAGTTAAGATAAAAAGAGTTTGTTAATTTCTTAAAAACCCTTAAAACAAGTTATTTCAAAAAAATCCTTTTTTAATCTAAAAAATAATAGAAAAAAATATAAAGTAATACAATATATTACTTAATAATATTTTTTTTGAGGTGATGTTTTTTGGATTTAGAAAAAATGCAGGATAAAGAGTTTATAGAGTATATTTTAAATCAAGTGCCTGATGAAAAATTTGGTTTGTTTGAAACAAGAAGAGATTATGTGCGAATGAAAATAGGGGAAAACAAGGATTCAATAAGGAAGTACAAGTGTTTATACACTGACTTAAGGAAATGGGTGCTTGATAATTGGATGGAAGAGAATTTTCCATTGCATTTCGTTGATTATGTTGAAAAAAAACTTGGGTTCGTGCCTTATTTCTGCCTTCCTTTAATGGATAAAAGCCCGGATGATTTTTAATCCTTCTTTTTTATTTTTTTTAGAATAAATTAATAATTATTATTTTTCAATAATTCTTATTTTTTTATTAATAAATTCGTGTTAAAGAATTTTAGTATCTTAATAATGCTGCTATTCCTCCAAGAGCTTTTAATTTCTTTCCTTGCTCGTGCTCTGAACTAATTATTTCTACTTCGCCTTTGAGTTTCTCTGTTTTCTGCATAAGCTCGTTTAATTTCTTGTAATTATTCTCTTGTCTTGTTTTTTGTAGAAAAGCACTTGAAACGAGAAGCACGCGAATATTGCCCTGACTTATTTTTTCTTCAACTTCTTTTATCCCATAAGCAACTCTTTCATTTTTTCTAATACCTTCAAGCAATTCTTCAACAAGTCTTGCTTCTCTTGTGAATCTTAAATTCCTCGCGTAATTATCAACAAAACCTTTTTTAATCATTTCATGAATGCCTGTTCTGCCATCACCGCTCACAATGCAAGTATGGATTATACTATTTTTTGGCAGATATTTTTTGAAAATATCAATAATAATTGAATTACCTCCAACCAAAATCATTTTAAGATTTTTTTCTTTTCCAATTCTTTCAAGTTCTTTAACTGTTTCTTTATAAAATTGTTCTCTTGCTTTTTCATAATTCTCATCTTTTTTACCTGGAAGATTCTTTTTAATGCTTCCAATGAATTCCAAGGAATATTCTTTCATTAATGCAATCTCGCATTCTCCTTGAGAAATAACTCCAATCATTAATTTAGGTTTCACTGAATGCTTCTCAGCGTTTTTTAATTTTTCAACTTCCCATTTATTAAATTGTTTTTCAATCTTAATAATGCTTCCAGGACTTAAGTTAAAAGTGTGATGAGAGTGAAGTTCAATTTCTTCAGGAGCTTCTGTTATTTCACCACCAACTCTTAAAACATCAGAATACTTATGAAATTCAATTTTTTCAACCTTAATTTTTAAAAAAACTGTTTTTTTAGAACTATCCTTTTCTGTTGGACTTATTCTTCTTGTTGTTCTCCCGCTTATGATTGAATCCTTAGTTATTATTTGGCTTAAAACCCATAAATCATCCATACTATTAATTCGCACTTTCACCCAATTCTGTTTGAAATTCCCTCCAAGTATTCTCATTCTTTTCTCCTCACAAAAACTCTTAATTAAAAACCCCTTAATTAAACTGTTTATTATTTTTTTATAAATAATGTTTTTTTATGATTTTTTGTGTTCATCCTTTTTCTAATACTTCAATATTATCTATTTTACCATCTCCGTCTAAATCAAATCCTTGAATCACTGCATAAAACTCTTCACTCTCATAATTATTAAGTAATTCTTTCCAATTATTGCAGAGAGCCATAACACAAGCTTTTGTTCCAACAGCTTTATTACCTGCAAGTAAAATAATTGTTTTATCTTTATTGAAAGGATTCTTCATTTTAACAATCACGCCAATCGTGTCCTCATTATAAGTTCTTCCTGTTCTTTTAGAGAACAAGCCGCCGAAAAGATACCCATTTCCTCCAGGTTTTATGTTAAATTGAACTGGCAAGTGTTTATTAATTTCACTTGAAACACTATTAGGCCCAGGCCCTCCAACAACTATTAAGTTTTCTTCAATCATTTTTTCTGCTTTAACATCAACATCAAGTTTTACAATAAAATCTTTCGGAAGTTTAAGGAATCCTCCGAGAAAAATTCCTAAATAAATTGCGTAATGCCCGTCACGAGCACGACTCTTAAAAGGGCCGTGAGCATCAGGAGAACCCACTACTATTTTTCCATTAAAAACACCATTATTATTGAATTCTTTGAAAAAATTTTGAATTAATGGTTCATTTAATAATGTTGATTGCGAGAAAGGTTCTCCTCCTTCACTTATCTCAACTGCAATACTATCATAAATGTTTTTATAATACCTTGCCATCCCACCTTTTTTTTCCACAATTCTTGTGTTCTTTATTAAACCTTCTTTTAACAAAAGTTTAATATAATAATACACTTTTTGCTCGTGAATCCTTAATTCTTTTGCAATCTCCATAGGATACATTTCTTTTTTGCTTAACATTTTAAGTATTTTAAAACAAAAAGGGTTTCCAATAATTCTTAATTTTTTCACAGAATTACATAAAAAAACATTTTTGCTTATACAACCTTTTCTTGTTTCCTTAATTAATTTATTCATACTCACAATAAAAAAACAACCATTATATAAAATTTTTTAATGGTTTTTTGGTTTTCATTAAAAAACTTGTTTTTGTTTAAATATGCTTCTAAAAATTTTTTTTAAGTGCTTTTTATTTTTTCTAAAAAATACTTATAATGCTTTATGAATTCTTTTTTAATGAATTAGTTCACTCCTTGAATCTTAATTCATTAAGGGAGGTAAGAAAAATGTGCGGAATAATTGGGTACGTAGGCAATGAAAATGCAAGCAATATCTTGTTAAATGGTTTAAAGAATCTGGAATATAGGGGTTATGATTCCTGCGGGATTGCTGTTCTTAACAAAGAGCTTCAAATAAGAAAGAATATTGGCAAAGTAAGTGAGGTTACTAAAAAAGAAAATTTTTCAGAACTAATGGGTAAAGCGGGTATAGCGCACACGAGGTGGGCGACTCATGGAGGGGTTACGAAAGAGAACGCTCACCCGCACTTATCTAATAATAAGAGAATTGCAGTAGTTCATAATGGTATTATTGAAAATCATGAAGAATTAAAGAAGTTTTTAAAAAACAAGGGGTTCAATTTTTACAGTGAAACAGATACAGAAATTATTCCTAATTTAATTGAGTACGAGTTCTTAAGAAATCAAGATTTCGTTCAAGCTTGTAAGAAAGCATTAAAAAAATTAAAAGGGAGTTACGCGGTTTTGATTTTAAGCACGTATTTTAATGGCATTATTGCTTCAAGACATGAATCCCCTCTTGTGATTGGTGTTGGTGATAATGAGTTTTTCGCAGCAAGTGATATCCCAGCCTTTCTTGAATACACAAAAAAAGTTGTTTACTTGTATGATTATGATTTTGTTGTTTTAAATAAGGGTATAACTATTTTTAATCTTAAAAAAAATGAAGAAGTAAAAGTGAAAATTTCTAACATTGAATGGAGTGTTGAACAAGCAAGGAAAGGAGATTTTGAGCATTTCATGTTGAAAGAAATTAATGAACAAATTGAAACGCTTAAAAAAGCACTTCATCAGGATAAGAGAATTCTTAATAAGATTGTTACTAATTTGAAGAATGCGAAAAACATTTTTTTTGTTGCTTGCGGGAGTTCTTATCACGCTGCTTTAACCGCTTCTTACTTATTCAGCAGTATTGCTAATAAACAAGTTAATGTTTTTGTTGCAAGCGAGTTCCCTAATTTCAGTCATTTCATTAACAAGGATTCTGTTGTTCTTGCAATCTCTCAATCAGGAGAAACTGCAGATGTTTTAGAATCCGTAAAATATGCAAAACAAAAAGGTGCGAAAATAATTTCAATAGTTAATGTGATGGGTTCTTCATTAATTAGGAATTCTGATGAATTCTTGCTTTTGAATGCAGGACCTGAAATATGCGTGTTATCCACGAAATCTTACACTTCACAAGTTGTTCTTCTCACATTGCTTGCTTATTCATTAGCAGGAGAATATAATGGGGTTTTGAAAAAAATAAATTATTTATGGAATGTTGTTTATTATTTGACAAGCGAGAATATGAAAACAAGAATTAAGGAATTAGCTAAGAAGATAAAGAATAAGGAACACTTATTTACGATTGGAAGAGGGCTTGAATACTCAACAGCTATGGAAGCAGCGCTTAAAATAAAAGAAGTAAGTTATATTCATGCTGAAGCATTCCCAGGCGGTGAGTTAAAACACGGGGCTATTGCTTTGATTGAGAAGAACACGCCATGCATTGTTTTTGTTTCAGAAAAAAACAAGCATCTTATCATAAGTAATGCAACTGAGTTGAAATCTAGGGGAGCGTACATAATAGGTGTTGCTTCTGTTAATAATCCTGTTTTTGATTTTTGGATTAAAGTTCCTGAAACAAATTCTTTTAATCCAATAACTCAAATAATACCTATTCAATTGCTTGCTTATGAACTCGCATTATTAAGGAAGTGCAATCCTGATATGCCAAGAAATCTTGCAAAAAGCGTGACAGTGAAATAAAATGAAGATTGAATTCATTGAAATAAATTTTTTTGAAGGAGGAAAAAACACAAGTCCTAGTTTTAAAAAATATAATGATTTTTGGAGTGATGAAGAACTCTTATCAAAATATGAGTTTAAGCAAGTTAATACAAGAGGAATGAGCGGGGATGAAGTAAGAAGCGAGTTAGAGAATATAATTGATGTGAGTAAGAGAACTTTTCTTTTAGGAGGGGATCACAGGTTCACTCATAGTTTAGTTCAAGCTTATTACAAGAAAATTCAGGATTTTCAATTAATGGTTTATGACGAGCATTTAGACGCTTTTATTGGAGAAAAAACTAATGAAATAAGTTATGGTAATTTTTTGAGATTCATTCCTGACAAGATTAAGATTAATGTTACGCCCGCGATTTTTAGGATTAAAACAGATTTGAAACGAAATTATTTTGAGTGCTTGAATCCTGGAACACCAACAATTCTTTCATTATGCGCGGATTACTTATCCTCAGATAATCCTCTTGGAGCTACAACATCATGGGTGAATTTAAGAAGAGACGAGGACAAACCATTGTTTTTCAGCACTTTTTTTGAATTCAAAAATGTTTTAGCATTTCATTTAGCTGAATGCAGAAAAGACATTCGCCCGCAATATATTGATGGTGCAGTGAATGAGATTGAAAGCATAATTAAAGAATTCATAAAACTATGTAATAACTCTTTAGAATAAAGAAGGTAAATAAAATGAAAGCAATTATTTTAGCAGCGGGCAAGGGAACGAGAATGCTTCCCTTAACAAAGAACACTCCGAAACCCTTGATTAAGATAAATGATAAACCAATGATTGAATTAATCCTTAATGCACTTATTGAAGCAGGGTTTTTGGAAATAGGGGTTGTTGTAAATTATTTGAAGGAACAAGTAATTTCATTTCTTAAAACATATTCAAGTAAAAATAATGTTAGGATAAAACCAATACTTCAAGAAGTAGTTAATGGTTCTGCAAGCGCAATTAATTGCACGAAAAATTTTGTGGGAAGCGAGGATTTTGTTGCTGTTGTTGGTGATAATTTATTCACTGCAAGAGATTTTAAACAATTCTTGAAGAAAGATGAGTACACTTATATTGGTGCTTGGAATGTTAGTAATCCGTCAGCTTATGGCGTTCTTAATACAAGAAATAATTTTTTAGTTTCAATTGATGAAAAACCAGTGAATTCTAAAAGCAATTTAATTAATGCAGGTCTTTATAAATTCACTTCTGAAATTTTTTCTGAAATAGAGAAACTCGCGCCAAGTTCAAGAGGCGAGTATGAAATAACTGATGCTATAACAAGTCTTGCTTTGAAAAAAAAAGTTAAAATCCTTAAGATTAAGGATTATTGGATTGATGTGGGAAGAATAGAAGATATTAGAAGAGCAGAAATTTTTTTAAAAAAATGGATGATTAAATGATTCGCAGAATTTCTTGCAAGATTCCAAAAACAAATAATGCGATTAAAACATAAATTAATGCATTATTCTTTTTTTTCTTTTGTTTTTCCCTCACTTTTAATGCCATTAAACATATGATAATCCCAGTACCTCCTCCCACAATCGCGCCTGTAAAACTTAACACTCCAAGAAAGGTTGGTTTAATAATTAATGAAATCATTAATGGAAACCCGACCGCGCATAATAGCGCAGGAAATTTTTTCATTTTTAAATCTTCAATGCACGCATCTCTTAAGATTAAACCCAGACTCAAATAACTTGTTATCATTGTGAGAATCGCAAGAAGGTTTCCAATAATCCCGAGAATGCCTGGAAGACTTTCTGTAGCCACTCCCTTAATTTCTTTTCCAAAAAATCCTACAAAAGTTAATATAAAAATAAAGTAGAGTAAGGCAACTGAATTCATTGAAAAAATAATTACGCTCTTCAATCTTTTTTTATCTTCATTCACTAATTTTTCTAATTCAGGTATTATTGAATACCCCATCATTGCAAAAAATATGATTCCATAAGGTTTAAGAAAATCTTTCCAGTTCATGTAAAAATAATTTGATACTTTGATTTGAGGAATTAGAATAAAAGTTACAATCAAAAAAAAGATTATTAATCCAACAACGAGATAAGTTTCAACAGCACTTACTTTTTTAACTCCTTTGCTTATGATTAATGACATTAAAAGCGTTAAAACTATCATAGTAATTATTTCCTTAACCCCAAGCATTACATTCACTATTTGCGCTATTGCAACAGTGTACGCGATTAAAGCACCGCCCATTCCTAGAATCACGGAAACAAGCATTAATCTTTTCCCGTTCTCCCCAAGCAATTTTTTCGCTAACCCAGGTAATTGGTGAGTTGCTTTTATATAACTCACGATTTCAGACACAAGCAAGTTCATGAAAATAGTTGCAATAGTTAAAATAATAAGCAAGACAGCACCAGGTAATAAACCAACTTCACTGATTGCAGAAGGAATCCCAAGAAAACCCGCTCCAATAACAGTTCCAAGCATTGCGGATACTGCTTTATAATCTTTTTTGAAAACAAAAAAACTCAAACCCTTTTTTTTCATAATTAATTATTTGATTCATTATTCTTATTAATATTTTATTGAAGATTAGATATAATTTTTAAAAATTTTAATTATTATTGATTATTAAAATCACATATGCCTAATCTCTGCTCTTTATTATCAATCTTGTTATAAAGGTATGCGTCCGCATCTTTATTATTAAGATACCTTAGTTTTTTTCCAATTAATGAGTGCTCGCAAAATAATCCATGACCAAAGAATTCATGATAAATGTTTAATACTAAGTAAGGGCTTTCTGCTTTAACATACGCTGTTAAACTT
>JAFCEQ010000020.1 GCA_017609105.1 Candidatus Parvarchaeota archaeon | reverse complement strand
ACAGAGATTCTCACTCTGCTATGTTGCTACTACCGCCAAGATTCTCAATTCTGAACGGTCCACAAGAACTCACGCCCTTGCTTCTGCCCGAACAGAACGCCTCCCTACCCACTCCTTACGGAGCGCCAAGGTCTCGGTATCCTATTTAGTCCCGTCCATTTTCTCCGCATTGATTCTCGGTAGGTGAGCTGTTACGCTTTCTTTAAAGGATGGCTGCTTCTAAGCCTACCTCCCTACTGTTTATGAATCAACACAGGATTTATCACTTAATAGGAATTTTGGGACCTTAACCTTGGTCTGGGTTGTTCCCCTCTCGGATATTAGGCTTACCCCAATACCCCGTCTCCCACCTTCTACGATACAACAGCATTCGGAGTTTGACTGGAAGCCGAGGAATTTCTTCCCCTGCACCCCCAATCAGTATCTCTACCACTATTGTTATCTCAGGTGAGGCTGGACTAAGGTCCACTTCGGGAGGAACCAGATATTGCCGTGCACGATTAGCATATCACTCCTAAACGCAGGTCAGAGGATCGCTTGCACACAGAACCCCTTCAGACCTCCACGCCCCTTTTGGAGGCGCTTCGTCTTGCCCACGCTTAGATCGCACGGATTCGGGTGTCATACCAATGACTTCAGGCGCTATTCACACCCTGAGCCTCGCCACACGAAGTGGTTGCGCTCAAATCGCTTTCGCTTCGGCTAACCAATTGCTGTTGGCTTAACCTCGCCATTGATATGAACTCCTTGGCTCTTTATCCAAAAGGAATACTGCAACCCCGACTTTCGTCTTAAGGGCCGCAGCACACTATAACTGTTAGGTTTCAAGATCTTTTCAAAAGCATATCTTGCTTGCTTTTCAGCTTTCCCTCACGGTACTATACGCTATCGGTTTCAGCACGTATTTAGGGTTGGAAGTTACTGTCTCCCACATTCCATGAGGAATTCTAACCCCATGTACTCTGGAACACCCTTCCATCTTCAATAAATTCTTGCACGGGACTTTCACCCTCTTTGGTGCAACGTTCCAGTTGACTTACAATCATTATTGAAGATTTTAGTAGGGGTCCGAAATCCACATCTCCATTGCGTTACCGCAACAGATTCAGATTGCCCTCTGCTCTTTTCACTCGCCGTTACTAAGAGCATCTCTTTTGATTTCTTTTCCTGCGGGTACTAAGATGATTCAATTCCCCGCGTTCCCGATCGCTTACGCGAACAACACCCGAAGGTGTTAGGAATCCTATTAGGGAATCTCTGGTTCAAAGGCTGCATGCGCCTACCCAGAGCTTATCGCAGCTTGCTACGCCCTTCATCGGCGGCTGAACCAAGCTATCCACCTAACAGCGTCTTTACTCTTACCTTAGTTGAACACATACTCGTTTATGCACGGCAGTCATCATGATTTGTGGTTTTTCTTAGTTCTTGACTAACGCTTCTCAAACCACTATGCCATCACATAGCAACTCTTCAGTATGCTATGCTCATTTTTTTATTAAACATGATTTTTAAGCACAAAATATTTAACATTATTTAACTTTTGTGCTTTTTTCACGCATTTTTTAGTGTTGCGTCACTATTAGAATTCTCAGGGTTGCCCCATCATAGTGTAAAATCTTTATATAATAACTTGTTTATAAAGATTACTATAAAAAAATTTATTTCGCAGATTCTTTTATTCCAATTTTTTTTTGAAGACCTGCGATTTCAAGGATTTTGAATTTTTTTAAAAATAAATTTTTGAGAAAAGAAAAAAAATTTATTTTACTCTTGCTGCTTTCTTTGCTTCTCTATAATAATTTGCTGTTAAATAAGCTACTGAATAGTTTGCTGCTGGAATTGTTATAACAAATAATGGAGGTATTAATGAAATAATTAAAAACGCAATCTCAACTGCGAATACTTTTAATACTATTATAAAGTAAGCAGTCCATGTTTTAGAAAAGATTTTCCAACCTCTTTTTAAATTCCAACTTTTCTCAAAATTAAAGTATTCCACGTATTGCATTATTAATATTGTTGATAAACCGCTTATTACAAAATTAATTATTGGACTTAAAACAATTCTTATCAAAGGCGTTAACACAGTGAGTATAATATTTAAAATAAACACTGCAATGCCTAATGTTAGTAAGAAAACGCAAAAATAGAATCCGTTTTTAAAGTTCTTCCAGTATTCACCGAATGCGGGTAATTCTTTGCTTTTACCCTTAATGACTTCTTTATATAATTTTAGTATGTACCCTGCTATTGGAAACCAACCAAAAACAGGTATTAAGAACAACCAATAAATAAATAATCGCTTGAAGTTATTGAAAGGATATGCAAACGCTTCCTTTAATTTTACCATATTCAATATAAAATAAACATAGATATTTAAATTCTATGATTCCTTTAAGGAAGAATAACTTAAATTACTTAAAAAACTTTTAATGTCGCAAAAATTTGTTGAAGTTAACAAACACTAAAGTTTTTTTAATAATTAATAATAAAAAATCAACACAAAAAAATCTTTAATTATTCTTTGTTATTTTTCAGTAGTTAATTTTATAAATTTTGTTTTTTGTTTTTTTTGTATGTTAAGGTCAAGTGGGGAGGGGTTGGTTTTTGTGTTGCCAAGCATTGATTCGGTGATTAAGAGTATTGAATGTGAAGAAGGTTATTATTATAGTGTTAACAGTTTTAGTAAAAATTGGCAAGCAACTTTAAAAGTGTTTGATAAAATCCTTGATTCTGGGTTGTCTCTTGACAAAAGTAGTAATTATTTAGACTCTTTGCATAATCATATTAATTCTTTTAATTTTTCTTTGGCTGAGAAAATTATTGATGAGAACTTGGATTCAGAGTATTTAGAGTACTTGGATAGTGTTAATTCTTTTAATTTTTCTTTAACTGAGAAGATTATTTTAAATGATTTAGGTCATAAGTATTTAGAATATTTAGAATATGTTAATAAGAATAATTTTTCTTTAGCTGAGAAGATTATTTTAAATGATTTAGGTCATAAGTATTTAGAATATTTAGAATATGTTAATAAGAATAATTTTTCTTTGGCTGAGAAGATTGTTGATAATAATTTAGACCATAGTTATTTAGAGTACTTGGATAGTGTTAATAAGAATAATTTTTCTTTAGCTGAGAAAATTATTGATAATAAGTTAAACCCTTTATATTTGTATTCCTTAAATAATGTTGATTCTTTTAATTTTTTTTTGGCTGAGAAAATTATTGATAATAATTTAGACCATAGTTATTTAGAGTACTTGGATAATGTTAATAAGAATAATTTTTCTTTAGCTAAGAAAATTATTGATAATAAGTTAAACCCTTGGTATTTACGTTCTTTGAATAATGTTAATAGAAATAATTTTTCTTTAGCTGAGAAAATTATTAATAATAAGTTGGATTTAGAGTATTTAGATTATTTAGACAATGTTGATTCTTTTAATTTTTCTTTAGCTGAGAAAATTATTGATGAGAACTTGGATTCAGAGTATTTAGAGTACTTGGATAGTGTTAATAAGAATAATTTTTCTTTGGCTGAGAAGATTATTTCAAATGATTTAGGTTATTGGTATTTAGAGGATTTAAGCAAGGTTAATAGAAATAATTTTTCTTTAGCTGATATCATTATTATTAAGAACTTAAATTCAAAGTATTTAGAGCATTTAGGCAAGGTTAATAGAAATAATTTTTCTTTAGCTAAGAAGATTGTTAATAATAATTTAGGTCATAAATATTTAAAGTATTTAGAGTATGTTAATAAGAATAATTTTTCTTTAGCTGAGAAGATTATTGATGAGAACTTGGATTCAGAGTATTTAGAGTACTTGAATAATGTTAATAAGAATAATTTTTCTTTAGCTAAGAAAATTATTGATAATAATTTAGACCCTTGGTATTTACGTTCTTTGAATAGGGTTAATTCTTTTAATTTTTCTTTAGTTAGGAAAATTATTGATAATAATTTAGGTTATTCATATTTAGATTATTTAGCGTATGTTAATGAGAATAATTTTTCTTTTGTTAATAAGGTTATTAACCTGTTCGTGCCTCCAAGGTTTTTAGAGTGTTTGCGTAAAATAAATAATAATAATCTTAGTGATTACAAGGATTTATTACAATTTGCTATTGAAAGAGGAGCGCGCAAAGTATTTTATGAAAATGCTTACAGGTTTGATAATGTTGATTTGTTAAAAAAATTGGTTGAGAAGGAAGTCTCTGAAGATTTTTATAATCTAGCATCTTCTTTCATTAATGTGTATGGTGAGAGATTTATTGATTATGCTTTGAAACATAAAGATTTTGATAAATTGCCTTTGTTACCGCAGGCTTATGCTGATAAAGTGAAGAGTCATTTGTCAAGAAAGAATGCTTCTAAATTAATTAATTTAGTTAATTTGTTAAGAAAGCAGGGAGTGTCGCCTGATGAGATTAGTATTCCTTCTAATAATAAGATTAATTATTTGAAGGATTTAGTATGTGAGTATTATGAAAAAGAGGGCAGGAAAATAAGGATTGATAATCCTCATAGGGCTTTAAGGTATTTTTATTCTGTTGAGAATGAGAAGTTAAAAAGTGTTTTAGAAGAGATTCTTGCTGATACTTATAATCCTAGAAGTGTTTATTCTTTTAGTAAAGAATATTTTTTAGAACATGATGAGGGTGGTGTGAGAAGCGAAATTGAGGATTTGGAATCTTTGTTAGGTTCTGTTGTTGAAAGTGTTAAGGTTATCATTCCTGATTATTCTTTTGAGATTAGTTCAGAGAGTATTGCTTGTTTGAAAGAGCAAGCTAAAAGGATTAAGAAAGATTTTAATAATGTTTTTCGTGAGAAGGGTTTTAAAAAAGAGGCTTTGGGATTTGGGGAGTCCCAGGTATTTGAGGAGGTTAAGAGTAATTTAAGTAGGATTATTAATTATTCTCCTAAAATAAAGCAGGGTAGGATTACTATTAAGTTGGATAGTAAGGATAAGGTTGGTCAAGCAAGGTTGTTAGAGGAGATTAGTAGTTGTCTTCATTTAACAGAAGGAGATGACAGAGAGCATTCTCAAGAGTATTTAACTACTGATGAGATTAATTTTGTTGGTGTTTATAATGAGAGGAGTTTGCCTTTAGCGCGTTTCACTTTAGGTGTTGATCCTATTAATAAAAGGGTTGGTGTTCTTAGTAAGATTTATAAAAAGTGTGATAATAATCTCGTTTCTTATGTGAGGGATTGGGTTAATTCTTTTGCTGAGGAGAATTCTTTTGAGGTAGGTGGCATGATTGAACTCCCTGTTAGTAAGTTTTATGATGATGCAGGTGATACAAAGAAAGGAAGGGTTAAATCACTTGATTTAAACAAGCTAAACGAAATAGGACAGTATTAATTTTTTTTTATGTTATTGAGTTTATTTTGTTTAATAAATAATTAATTTTTAATTAATAGGGTTAATAAGATTCAAACAACGCCTAAGAACCTTTAATTCATTACTGTTTAAGTTCTCACAAAAGCACTTCAGCCATCCGATTTTTTCTTGTTTTTTCGCCCTCTTAAATTCTAAAAAATCAAGTTTTTCGTAATCAGGATTAATGGACTCGGGGGGATTTGAACCCCCAGCCTCCGCGATGCAAACGCGGCGCGCTGCCATTGCGCCACAAGCCCACATTATTTTTTTATTCTAATGAGAATTATTTAAACTTAACTATTAAAAAAACTATTTTTTTTGTTTTTAAAAAATTTTTTTATTAAATTTTTATTGAATTTTATTATCTCTTTATTGGTTTACGTATTATTATTTTAAGAAAATGTTCTTCCAACTAATTCTTCTTTTTTGCTTGCAAGGAGTTTCTTCACTTAATAAATAAAGAATTAAATCACTATTAAACTTCTTATTCATTTTATCCTCTGTTCTGTAAACAATGCCTGCTCCAAAATCATTTCTCTTACTTGCACTGCTGAAAACAGGAACAATTTCATATTCACTCTTACTTAAAGCATTTGCAGTGTTCAATGCAACTAATGAACTTAACTCCTTTATTCCAAAAGGATTAAGGATTCTTAATAAACCATTATTTGTTTCACTTAAAATATTCTTATTACTATCATCAAGCAATTCTTTCATTATTTTCCAATTAGTGTTAGTTGGGTGAAGCACGCAAAGAATAGAATTTTTTTCTTTATTGAATTCTTTTGATATTTTCAAAGCATTTTCTAAACTCTTATTAAATGCTAATTTATTTTCATAATCAATTAATTTTTCTTGATTATCACTTATTAATTGGATTTGAAAAGTTCTATTACGAACGAGTTCCTGAGAAGATAAGTTATGTTTATTATAAGGAATTCTTATGGGACTTGTTGTTTGATATTTATTGCTATCAACTAATTTATCTGCAGTTATTTCATAAGCAATACTATAAACCCTATTACCATAATAATCCATCATATCTTCTAATGGACTATAATTCATTTGCCCTGCGAATAATTTTGCTGTTATTATAGGATAAAACCCTTTTAATTCCAATTTTTTAAGTTCTTCTTTAAGTAAGAGAGAATAATTATAAACTCCAGAATAATCATAATTTTGTTTGCTTTCAGGTGGAAGACAATAAAATCTTGTGTCAATTACGATTTTATTTCCTGTTTTTTTCATAATGTTTAGATTAAAAACACTATTTTTAAACGTTTCTTATAAAAATAAAATTTTTTTAAACACTTTCACTTTTATTAAAAAGAATTGCCGCGCTTATTGTTAAAATAAAAGAAAACGCAAGTAAAATAATAAAGCTTAAAATAAAGTTTATTGGAGCAAAACCAACAAGAAGATATCTTAAAGCATTCACGCCAAAAGTTAAAGGATTAACATAAGAAATTCCTTGCACCATTCTTGGAAGATTACTAATTGGGTACATCGCGCCTGAAAGAAAAAATAAAGGCATTAAAATAATATTCATTATTAAATTAAATCCTTGAAAATCCTTCATTAAAGAAGCAATTATTAAACCAATACTTGTGAATACAATAGATATTAAAATCATTACTATTAAACTAATTATTAAATTAAGAATGCTTGGTAATTTAAAACCAATTATTACTGAGATTAACGCAATCATAAGCCCTTGAAGAACACTTACTGTTGAACTTCCTGCAATTCTTCCGAGAACAATGCTTGTTCTCTTAACAGGTGCAACCATTATTTCTTTTAAAAAACCAAATTCTTTATCCCATAAAACACTTATACCACCCATTGTTGAGCGCATCATTAAACCAAAAGCAATAATCCCAGGAACTAAGAATTGAATATAATTAATCTCTGATGGGATTCCTTGAATTCTTGTACCCCTGAACCCGCCTGCAAAACCAATAAGGAAAAGTAAAGGCATAAAAAGAGAACCAATTATTCTTGACTTACTTCTCAAAAACACTTTAATTTCCCTAAGCCATAATGCATAAATAACTTTTAATTCCATTTTTTAATGCCTCCTCATTTTCATGCGTCTTTTCATAAATTCTTTCTTTAAATCAACGCTTTCCTCCCTAATTGTTTTTCCAGTATAATGCAAGAAAACATCTTCTAAACTAGGTTTTTTCAAATTAATGCTTATAATCTTATTCTTAGTTTTTTCTGCTTCTCTTATGATTCTTGGGAGAAGCGTCTCACCTTTTTCTGCAATTATTCTTATTTTTCCTTTTCCGTTTTTAACAATTTTTTTAACACTTCTCAATTTTTTAATTTCTTCAACAAAACTTTTTTTATCTCCTTTCACAATTAATTCAATTGTATCCCCACCAAGAGAATCCTTTAACTTATCATTTCTTCCAATTACAACAATTTTTCCTAAATCAATTATTGCTACCCTATCACAAAGAAAATCTGCTTCCTCCATATAATGAGTTGTGAGAAGAATTGTTATTCCCTTCTCCTTATTCAATTTTTTTATATGCTCCCAAATATGTCTTCTTGTTTGAGCATCCAAACCTAATGTTGGTTCATCTAAAAACAATACTTTAGGATTATGAATTAATCCTCTTGCAATCTCTAATCTCCTCTTCATCCCCCCACTATAATACATAACGAGTTTGTCCGCCTTATCTTCAAGTTCTACGAGTTTAAGAATTTCTTCAACTCTTTTTTTGCTTTCTTCTTTATTCATTCCATAGATTCTTGCATGAAAATAAAGATTCTCTCTTCCTGTAAGACGATTATCTAATGCAGGCTCTTGAAAAACAATCCCAATACTTTTTCTCACTTCATCCATTTTTTTGCTAACATCAAAATTATTTACATACACTTTTCCACTTGTTTTTTTTAATAAAGTGCTTAAAATATTAATTGTTGTAGTCTTCCCAGCACCATTAGGGCCTAAAAAACCAAATAATTCTCCTTTTTTCACTTTAAAACTAATATTATTTACAGCTATTAAGTTCCCAAACTTTTTTGTTAAATTTTCTACAACAATCGCGTATTCCATAACTAAAATGAAAACTTAAAAATCATTTAAATACCTTTTTGTACAAATTATATTTTACCAAATTAAATGATGTGCTAATACAATATCACGTACTACATAATTATTAATTAAAATAAGAAGTAAAAAAACAATTTCTAAGAATTGATGTTTTTTGGTGCTTGAATTAGAGTTACCGGCTAATTCTTCTCCTGCACACATGTGTTTAAAGGAAGTTTTTGTTGCATAAGCAACTCATACTTCCTTCATATCACAAGTGGATTACATAAGGAGGTGATCCATCCGCAGGTTCCCCTACGGATACCTTGTGACGACTTCACCCCTCTCGCTAAGCTCAGGTTCGCCCCTAACAAAGTTAGGGCCTCGCCCAAACCTAACTCGAATGGCGTGACGGGCGGTGTGTGCAAGGAGCAGGGACGCATTCACCGCGGATTGTTGATCCGCGGTTACTAGAGATTCCGGCTTC
>JAFCEQ010000019.1 GCA_017609105.1 Candidatus Parvarchaeota archaeon | reverse complement strand
TTTCACATATAATCAACTAATAAGACACAGAAGTTTTCATCTTATAAGAACAAAAAACAAAGAAATTGCAAAAAATTACCATTTTTCAACTCCAAAGAGTTTTAGCACATTAGACATATCTAATTTTGATTTAATTGAAGAATTTTTTGAATTTATGCAAGAAGAAACAAAAAATATTATTGAAGAAATCATAAATTCTAAAAGATTTGAAAAAATTAAAAACTGTTTAACAAAATTACGTAAGAGTAAGCAGGATAAGAACTTGTTATAATGCACAAGAATCAATAAGAAATTACTTTCATGAATTAAACAAAAAAATAAATGAAAAAAACGAATTGCTCGCAGAATTAAGCAAACCAACTTGCTTATCGCTTAAAAAATGTTTTGAAGGAAAATACAGGTGCAAAAATCCTCCACAAAAACAATAAATTATTAAACAAATATTTAAACAAAAAGTGATTTCTAAAATACATGGTTTTAAATTACTTGGAATGGAAATTATTAATTCCTTTTATTAAAGCATTTAGTATTGTAATAGGATTTTTCTTAGCATCAAAAGTATTAATGGCTTTCTCCCAAATTTATGTGAAAAAAAAAATAGAGAAAACAAAAACAAAAATAGATGATTTCTTATTTAATGTAACTAAAGGGCCTTTAACAACCACTTTTTTAATGATAGGTTTGATTTTAGGAATAAATTATTTGAACCTACCTCAAAATTATGATTTTATTATAATTAACTTGCTTATTTCTATAATAGTGATTATACTAACTAGAATGATGATTAAAATCACGACAACAGGATTAAATTTTTGGTTCAAACAAAAACCTAAAAGCGTTCAAAAAAGTTTGAAACCCTTTATTAAAAAAACCTCGCAATGGGTTTTATGGGTTATTGCGTTTGTATCAATTCTAAAAATATGGGAGTTTGACATAACTGCTTTTATAGCAGGATTAGGGATAGCAGGTATTGCTATAAGCCTTGCTGTCAAAGATACTTTAGCAAATATTATTAGTGGAGTTTCTTTAATCGCAGACCAAACATTCAAGATAGGAGAAAAAATAAAAACTGAAAAAGGAGATGTAGGAATTGTTTATGATATTGGTTTCAGAAGCACTAAAGTAAGAACATTCAAAAATGAAATACTGAACATTCCTAATAGTAAACTCACTAATATGATAGTTAAGAATTATGGAAGACCTGATCCAAAATTAATGATAGAAATAGAAATTGAGATTCCAAGAAATTCTGAAATAACAAAAATAAAAAATGTGATAAAAACTGAAATCAAGAAATTAGAGCATTTTGATAAAGGAAGCAAAACAAAAATTAATTATTTAAAAGTTGAAAAAGATAAAATCACTTTGCTCGTAGGATTCTGGGTTGACAATTATGAAAATGCTTTTGAAACCAAGTTTGAAATTGTAGAGAGATTATTTAATGCTTTCAAAAATAAGGAGATAGCTATTAATTCAATTATTCCACGATAAAAAATGAAAAAAGAAATAATCTTGTTCACACTCATACTCCTATCTACTTTTGTTTTAGGGTGCATAAGAGAAAATGTTGTAAATAAATGCATTAATAAGTGTCTTGAACTAAAAAATAAGGGTGTGAATTTAAGCAATGGTCCTTGCATTGATGATTTTATCTCAAATAATTGGGTGTGCGATGTCGCTCACTCCCCAAGAGAAAGCATTGATAACTTAGCAGAAAATCAATGCCAAGCATTCAGGAATGGAACTGCAAAACATTATGTTGAAGTTGATACTAACTGCAATTTCATAAGAGAATATTAATCTTTTTTTAAAAGCAAGTTATACTTAGAGTTCAACAAAATTTTATTCACTTTGCCTTTTTTTTCCTTAAAAATAATTCCTTTTGCTTTAAGTTTTTCTATTATTCTATGAACTTTTACTCTGTTAAAACCTTCTATTTTATTCAACTTTGCTTGAGATATTCTCCCATTGTTTTTTATTAATTTTGAAATTATTATTCTTTCATCATTTTCAAGAAAATCTAAAAAAGGCAATACATCTATTTCTTGTTTTTTTATTTCTTCTCCTTGCGTAATAATATTTGACAAGATAATGCCAACAGCAATTCCTGAAGAAGACAACAAAGTTATGATTATTGACAAAGAGGGCTTGCACCCGCATAATTGACCTTCTTTTGCCTTAATATCATAATACGCGCTTATTGTTGAAACAAGAAAAATAAATATCACAATAAATAAGAGAACTAAAATTGATTTATTCTTTGGTTTCATTTTTTGAAACATAACTTTAAATATTGTTACATTCAATTAAAAATATTACTATTCCAATAAAAACTCGTGATTAAAATGAGTAAGACAAAAATAGAAAAAAATTTTAAATTATTAATAACAATATTCTTAATCACAAGCACTTTTATCTTAAGCTATGCTTCTTCAATTAAAGAAGATAATCTTGTTTCAAACATTCCAAGCGATGGTTTAATTCATGGATACATGTTTTGGGGAATTGGATGCCCGCATTGCGCTGCATTAAAAGAATATTTAAATGAACTTGAAAAAGAAAATCCAAAATTAAAAATAGAATATTTTGAAGTTTATCAAAACAAAACAAATTTAGAGTTCTTCGCTAATATTTCCAAAAAATACGGAAAAGATATTTACAAAGAAGGTGGAGTACCAACACTTATAATAGGAGAAGATTATTTAATTGGTTGTTCAAGCCCAAAACCCTCTGATGAAGATAAGTTAAGAATTGAAAACGCAATAAACAAGTATCCTGATGGAATTAAAAGCCCGAAAGAAATTTTGTTAAATAATTTAACAGAAAGTTCTGCAGAAGAAACTTCTAAAAAAAACATTACTATACTCGCTGTATTATCTGCTGCTCTTGCTGACAGCATAAATCCTTGTGCTTTTGGTGTTCTTATTTTCTTATTAATTTACTTGTTAAGCATAAAAGCAAAAAAGAAAATGATATCAGTAGGCATAACTTATATTTCAATGGTTTTCTTAGTTTATTTTCTTGCAGGATTAGGATTGCTTAAAGCTCTTCAAATACCTTTAATAAATAGCATAATAAGAAACATAGCAATAGTAATTTTAGTGATTGTTGGAATTGTGAATGTAAAAGATTTTTTTTGGTATGGAAAAGGCTTTAGTTTTAAAATACCTGAAAGCAAGAAACCATTAATAGAAAAGTATATTAAAAAAGCAACATTCACTGCTTCATTAATCCTCGGAGCTTTTGTTGCTCTTTTTGAATTACCATGCACTGGAGGAGTTTACCTCGCTATCATATCCTTATTATCAACAAATGTTAGAACAAAAGCAATTTTCTATTTATTTATATATAATGTAATCTTTGTTCTGCCTTTATTTATTATTTTATTAGTTGTGTATAAAGGAGTTAATCCTAAAAAATTAGAGAATCTAAGAGGGAATAAAAGAAAGTGGATGAGATTAGTTTCTGGAATTGTAATGCTCTTAATAGCTTATGCTATGTTTAAAAAAATAATTTAATTCATAATCATTTATTAATTAAGGGGTATTGATAATGAAATTATTTAAATTTTTTAAAAAAATAAAAGAAAAAACAAGAGAATTCTTCTTAAACATTAGTGGAAACACTCTTTATTATCCTGGTTGTTTAACAAAATTCGTGCTTAAAGATTGTAAAAAAAATTATGAACAACTTCTTGAAAAAATGGGAATAAATTTTATTGAATTAGGAGATTTAGAAAATTGTTGCGGTTCGCCTGTATTAAACGCGGGTTATGAAAAAGATTTCAAAGATTTAATCAAAAAAAATTATGAGGTTTTTAAAGCTCACAGCATTAATAGAATAATTACTAATTGTCCTGCTTGTTTTTACACTTTAAACAAGGTTTACCCAAAGTATTATCCAAAATGGGATATTAAAATAGAATACTTCACTGAAGTAATGCTTGATGCTGTTAAAAAAGGAAAAATAAAATTCAAAAAGAATAATGGTAAAAAAAGAATAACTTATCATGATCCATGTCATTTAGGAAGGTATTCAGGCATTTATGATTCTCCAAGAAAACTTCTTGAAATTGCAGGGTATGAAATTATTGAAATAAGGGATAATAAAGAGAATTCAATGTGTTGCGGTGCAGGAGGCGGTGTTGGAAGCAATAACAAAGAGTTAAGCAGGAAAATCGGAAAAAAAAGAATTGAACAAGCACTTGAAACAAAGGTTAAAGTTCTTTCAACAACATGTCCTTTATGCTCAAAACATCTTGATTTTTCTTCTAAGAATAAAATAAATGTTAAAGAATTTAGTGAATTAATGGTGGAAAGAATTGAATGAAAAAGAAATAAAAGAGTTAAAAAGAATATTAGAATTTAGTTGCGAAAA
Organism: Candidatus Parvarchaeota archaeon; assembly: GCA_017609105.1. Classification (GTDB taxonomy): domain Archaea; phylum Nanobdellota; class Nanobdellia; order JAFCGN01; family JAFCGN01; genus JAFCGN01. Next base: position 6,043 of record JAFCEQ010000019.1, on the reverse strand, counting down.
AAAAGATGTTCTTGTTTACTCTTTTGACGCAAGCGAGTTTAAAGGAAAAGCATTAGGTGTTGCATTACCAAGAAGTGTTAAAGAAGTTCAAGAAATAATGAAGTACTGTAATAAAAAGAATATTCCTTTAACACCAAGAGGAGGAGGAACTTCTCTTACTGGAAGCAGTGCTGGTTTTAATTCAATTGTGCTTGATTTAAGCAAGATGAACAAAATAATAAGATTTGATAAAAAAAACAAAATAGTGATTGTAGAACCAGGAGTTATACTTGATGATTTAAATTCTTATTTAAAAAAGTTTGATTTAATCTTTCCTGTGATTCCTGCAAGCCATAAATCTTGTGAGATTGGCGGGATGATTTCAACAAATGCTGCTGGAGAAAGAGCAATAAAGTATGGAAAAATGATTGATTGGATTAAAAATTTAGAAGTTATTCTTGCTAATGGAAAAAAAATAAATGTTAAAGAAAACAAATTAAGGGATTTTGTGGGAAAAGAAGGAATAACAGGTGTTATAACAAGAGTGGAATTGAAAGTTAAAGAAATAAATAAAACAAGGAGCATGGATTATGAAAAATTCAGGGATTATGATGAACTCTTAAAAAGAATTGAAGAGGTTAAGAAAAACAAAAATGTTTCTGCAATAGAATTCCTGAATTCTTTTTGTGCTGAATTAATGGGTTTAGAAAAAACAAATCACTTAATAATAGAGTATGAAAGTAATAATGGAAAAATAAAATCAATAAGAGAAATTCAAAAAATTTGGAGAATAAGAGAAGCGTGCGGTCCTGTTTTAACTCAAAAAGATTATGTGATTATGGAAGACCCAAGGATTCCTTTAAAAAAAATGAAAGATTTCTTAAACTTCTTAAATAAAAATAATATTCCTTGCTTTGGACACATAGGAATTGGAATACTACACCCAAGATTTAAATTAAATCAAAAAGAATTAATTAAAAAAATGTTCCAAAAAGTTAAAGAAATAAAAGGCGATGTAAGCGGTGAACACGGGATTGGTGTAATAAAAAAAGAATTTCTTTCAAAAAAAGAAATAATTAATTTCAAAAAATTAAAAGAAAAGTATGATAAAAAAAATATTCTTAACAGAGGTAAGATAATATGAGTAAAAATGTAAAAAAATGCGTTGAATGCGGAATATGCAAAGGAAACTGCCCTGTTTTAAAATCATTGTTAATAGAATCACAAAGTCCAAGAGGAAGAGCAATTCTGATTAAGAATAACATTCTTAATAAAAAAATAATTTATAATTGCACTTTATGCAAGGCATGCGAGTTATCTTGCCCAGCAAAAATAGAATTGCCTGAAATAATTATTCAAGCAAGAAAGAATTTAATTAATAAGGGTGAGGAAACAAAAGCGAACAAGAAAATGATTGAGAACGTAAGAAAGTATGGTAATCCTTATGGAAAAGTAGGTGATAAAATACCTGAAGAAATGTATTGTTGTTAATCAAAATAACTAATTTAAAAAATAAAACCAGTAAACAAGCTTCTAATAACATTTTTAAATAAGAAGAATAAGAAAATGCTGAAAGGCATTAAAATAGGAATCCATTTAATTCCAAGAATTGCTTTTCCTTTTTGTATGCTTCCAATCATAAAAGATATGAACAAGGAATTTAATAATATAATAGTTATTGAAATCAAGCTTAAATAAGATTCCTCTAATGGAGGGACTTCTATTCTTAAAGGCATGCTTACTTGGGATTGAATGGTTAAAGGCACATTAGTTGTTATTAAATTTCCCATTATTCCAACTAAAAAAGTGCTAATACTAAAAAGAAGAGGAGCTCCGACACTCGCTGCTATAATAAACATTATTGTGTAAGTTATAGTGCTTGCGCGCATTTTTTGAAGTATTCTTTGCCTGCTTCTTAAATTATTGCTTACGCCATCAAGAAGTTCTGCAAGATTGCCTCCGCTCTTCTGTCCTTCACCAATTAATTCAATAACATATGTTAAATCCTTACTACAAAAACGAGTTGTCATGATTTCAAGTGCTTTCACAAGATTTTCTCCTGTAAGCGTTTTCTTGCTTGCAATTTCTAATTCCTTAGTGAAATACTTAAATTCAGGCCTGCTTGCATTCAGTATTGCTTGATCCACTGTCATTCCTGAACGAATATTATTTGAAATCAAAGATAAAACATCAGGAAGTATTTTTTCCACAAAACTCGCTCTTTTATTTTTTAATAAAGACAAAACAATGTTTTTTGTAAAATGAAAGAAAGCAGTTACAATAATAAAAGTTAGTAAATATAATAATGGGTTTTCAACATTATAAATTAAATAAAGAAAAATCATTGCAGTTAAACCCAAAAAAATAGGGTAAAGAATGAAAAAACCAATCCATTTTCTTGCATCAATATTAATTCCTGCATATGAAAGTCTTTGTTTAACAAGTTCAAAATATTTCTTTGATTTTAAATTGCTTATTTTCTTGTAAATCCTGCTTACCATTATTCCACCTAAATATTAATATTTTGTTTAATTTTATTCATTAATCTAAAAAAAACCATGTTAATTATAATAACATAAATTGGGAGAATCCATAAAAACTCTTTTCTTATACCTCCTCCGAATAAAGAACTTATAATAATTAAAAAACTTGTTCCAAGCGCAGGAAAAATAATTGTTAACAATAAGTACATCATTGTTAGCGGAGTTAGTTTTGAACTGAACTCATCTATACTTATTATTTGCTCTTTTTCCAAATCTTGAGCCATTAAGTTAAGAGTTTTTGATATGTCTGCTCCGGATTTAATTGAATTTGTTATCTGCCAAAATAATTTAGATAATTTTTTTGAAGGCATTTCTTTGCTTATTCTTTCTAAGGCCTCTACTTCATTCATTCCGCCTTTAACATAAGCAACAATTCTTCTTGCTAAATCACTTATTTCACCATAATTCTTTTGCGCTATATTTTCAATTCCAGCGTATAAAGGCATTCCTGCAGTAACCCTTATGTATAATTGCTGAATGAACTCTGGTAATTCTTTTTCCAATCTTTTTATTTTATTTTTTGCCATTAATTTAGGAGAATTATTAAAAATCAAAAACGCAAGAAAAAAAACTATGAAGGAAAGAAGAAATAAGAAAGGCAGTTTCTTGAAAACCATTATTTTTTCAGAAAAATAAAAATAAATTACTAAAATAATAAAAAAAACAGAACTTATTAAAATTGAACGCACTAAATTAACACCTAAAAAATCTTCTGCACTCAGTTTAATATTGCATGAATCAAGATTGGAATCAAGATTAGGATAAAACGCTTTTATTTTTTTCACAAGTCCTTTAAATTTTTTTGAAAACCTAATAAATCTTTTTAATAATTTTTTTTTCATCATGCTCTCCATTTTTATGCTTTAACCCATGTTTTAATCATAATTCTTTCAATAGTTTTCCTGGCTCTTTTTTGAGTTTAGTAAGCAGAACATCTTTGTCTTCATAATATTTTTTGAAAACATTTCCAACTTTTTTTATGTCAAATAATTTGTTCTTCACCATCCAATTAAGAATGATTGTTTTTTCTTCCAAATCCTTTTTTATTTCTTCATCAGAGAATCCTGTATGCATTTTCAAGTCATCAAAAATTCTTTGACTAACACCTTCTTTTTCAATAACATCTTTTCTTGGCTTCCAACGCCATAAATTATTTGTTCTTACACCTTCCTTTCCTCCGAGAGCTGTTGGAACAACTTCACTGAATTCAAACACTCTTCTTATTCCTTTCCTCCTATCCCTTATCATTACAAGAATAATCGGCACTCCAGAGACCATGCTTTCAGGAATTTTAATTGGCTCACTCATTAACCTATTAATTGTTTGTTCGCTCGTGTCAGCATGAAGAGTTGAATAAACACTATGTCCTGTGTGCAATGCTTCAAAAAGAGTTCTTGCTTCCTCACTTCTTCTTACTTCACCAACAACAATCCTATCAGGACGCATTCTAAGAGAATTAATTAACAAATCCTGCATGCTTACTTCTCCCTTGCCTTCTGGGTTCGGTTCCTTAACAACAAGTGAATCCCAAAATAAAAAAGAAGGCGGTTGTAATTCTTTTGTCTCCTCAATTGTAAGCACTCTTTGGTTTGGAGGAGTGAATGCTAATAAAGTATTTAACATTGTTGTCTTCCCGCTTGCAGTTCCACCACTAACAATTAAACTCATCTCATATTGAATCATTAACCATACCTCTGCTGCGAGTTCAACAGGAATAGTTTTATTATAAATCAATTCAGGTATTGTCCAAGGAGTTCTTCTGAATTTTCTTATAGTCATAATATTTCCTAAAAAACTTGCAGGACTTAAAACAGCATTTATTCTGTCCCCATTCAACATGTGCGCGTCAAGCAAAGGATCTAAAACGCTTATCTGCCTTCCTATCTGTCTTGCAATTAAACTTGCGTAATCATAAATTTTTTGATCAGACAATATTATTTTTGTCTCCAACCAACCGAAATTTTTATGATAAACCCATAAAGGTCTTTCACTCCTAATAATAATATCCTCTAAAAAAGCATCATTTAAAAGATGCTCTACATTACCAAGCCCTATTGTTTGAGGAATTATCACGCCTGTTAAGAAATTAATTTTCTCATCATTCTCTTCAGGAAACAAGTTTCTTATTTTTTCTTTAATTTCTTCTTTAATAGAATCCTTTATTTTCAATGTTTCTTTTTGACTTATTAATTCTTCAGGAGTTAATCTTAATTCTTCAACAATTTCTTTCATTGCATGACTTAATATTGCTTTTGTGCCTTGTTTTAATTCAGGAAGCACTATATCATATAAGAGAGATGGTCTTCCTTCTTCTCTTTTTATTCTTACTTTAATTGGCAACCCGTTTGATAAGAAAGTGTATTCTTTAATTATTTTTTCTTTCATTTTCTTCCTCCTTTCTCTCAATATATGCATCGCCTATTAAAGGATAAGTTAATTTAATAACGCCTTCTTCTTCAAGAATATTAGCCCATTCTTCAACAATATCATAATCTTCTTTGAGTATTTTACTTAATTTTCCTAAAGTAATTTTTTGTTTTGTTTCAAGTATTTTTAATAACAAATCTATTTTTGTATCAAATCTGTTAGGAGTCCAAATTATTATTTCAGGCCTCTTCTTTCTTATCTTAAAAATATTTTTTAATCCAGGTTTCTCTCTAACTTCTTTAAAATCTTTAACAGCTTGCTTCATTATTATTTTTCTTCTTTCAGGGTTTTTTCTTTCTTTCAAGAAAGGAGCTTTCTTGTAAATGTCCTCCCAAAATAAGGGTTTAAGCAACCACTCAAGTCTTTCTTCTTTAGAATAATTTTTAAAAGTTTCATCTAATGAATTAATCCAAGTATTTGTTAAAACTTCTTTTCTACTCGGATTCTTATTTATTATTTCTTGAGAATGAAAAGCTAATTTCAAAAGAATTTTTTTTGCATTACGAGGTTTTATTTCCTTATTATCAATTTTTCTGAAAACATCTCTTATCTTAATTTGTAATTTCAACACTTCTTCAGCATCACTCTTAACTCTCTTTTTTTTAATTATTTTTTTTGAAGTTTTCAAAAATTTTTTATGAAATAACTTTTGATAATCCTTAGACAAGGATTTTAATTTCTTTTTTAATTTCTTTTTCACTTCTTGACAAATACTTTTCTTATTCTTGATTCTCACATGTTTTTTTTTCTTAACATTATTTTTTCTTACAACCATATTAAAATTTAAAACAAAGATAATATATAAATTCTTTTAAACAAACGCTTGCAATACAAGCGCAATACAAGCTTTAATAAATAAGTTTAAAGAAATTCGCTTCAAAGAGTTTTTCCCAAAAGATTTATACCTTTGTATTTTATTAATGATAGGTATGAAAAAAAAGAAATTCTCAAATATTAGAAAGGAAATTCAATTGAGGTTAAAATATTTTTTGAGGAATTTTATTAAAAGAAAAAAATTGAAAATCGCGATTTACGGAAGCCCGAACGCAGGAAAAACAACTCTCGCTAACTTAATCTCAAAAGACCTAACAGGA